>NZ_CP066018.1:2803801-3115335 GCF_016127575.1 Cupriavidus necator | reverse complement strand
GAGGAGACGACGAAGATGATCATGCCCATCGCCAGGCCGGCAATGGTCAGCGTGAGCCAGGTCGACGGGCTGCCGACCAGCGGATAGGCCAGCAGCATCAGCAGCGGCGCCAGCGCCAGCGGGGTCCAGTCGAGGCGCACCTTGGGCAGGTCCGACGGTGCGGCGGCCGGCAAAGTCGTTGAAGTGGTCATGTGTATTGTCCCGCCTTACTGGTGCGCAGCCAGCGACAGCCCCAGCAGCTTCTGCTGCAGAGACTCGTCTTCAGCCAGCGCCGCCATCGTTCCCGTGTGCACCGTCCGCCCATCGTCCATCACCGCCACCGTATCCCCCACCGACTTCGCCATATGGAAGTTCTGCTCCACCAGCAGGATCGACACCTCGGTCTGCTTGAGCTCGCGGAACACATGGATCATGTTCTGGATGATGGCCGGCGCCAGGCCCTTGGTGGGCTCGTCGACGATCAGCAGCTGGCGCGGCTCGATGATGGCGCGCGCCACCGACAGCATCTGCTTCTGCCCGCCCGACAGCACGCCGGCGCGCTGCTGCCAGAAGGTCTTAAGCGCCGGGAACATGCGGAACACCCAGTCCAGCCGGCGCTCGTCGATGGCGCCGGTGCGCGCTGCCAGGCGCATGTTCTCGGCCACGGTCAGGTCGGAGAACACGCTCATGTTCTCCGGCACGTAGGCAATGCCGGCCTGCGCGATCGCGGGCGTGCTGTGGCGCGTGATGTCGGTGCCGTCAAAGGTCACCGTGCCCGCGCTGGCCTGCCACAGGCCCATGATGGTGCGCAGCGTGGTGGTCTTGCCGGCACCGTTGCGCCCCAGCAGCATGGTCACGCCGCCACGCGGCACCTCGAAGCTCACGCCGTGCAGGATGTGGTACGGGCCGATATGGGTCTGCACGCCCTGCAGCCGCAGGATCGGCCCGGTTGCTTGTGCGTCAGCCATGGCTGCCCTCCTCTTCCGGCATGCCCAGGTAAGCCTGCTGCACCACCGGCGAGGCGATCACCTCGGCCGGGTCGCCGTCGGCCACCAGGATGCCGTTGTGCAGCACGATGATGCGGTCGGCCAGCGAGCGCACCACGTCCATCTTGTGTTCGACCAGCAGCACGGTCTTGCTGCGGTCCTGGCGGATCTCGCGGATCAGGTCAAGGATCACCGGCACTTCATCAACGCTCATGCCCGCGGTGGGCTCGTCGAACATGAACACGCGCGGCTGCAGCGCCAGCAGGATGCCGACCTCCAGCTTGCGCTGGTCGCCGTGCGGCAGCGAGGCCACCGTCAGCTGGCGCTTGCCGGCCAGCGCCACGCGCTCCAGGATCGCCATGGCCTGCGCCTGCACGTCGCGGTGGCTGGTCCACATCGAGAACAGGTCGAGGCCGCGCTGCCGGCGCGCCTGCACCGCCAGGCGCACGTTCTCCAGCACCGACAGCTGCGGGAACAGGCTGGTCAGCTGGAAGGCGCGGCCGATGCCGCGGCGCGTCTTCTGCGACACCGGCAGGCGCGTCACGTCCTCGCCATCCAGCAGGATCTGCCCGGCCGTGGGCGGCAACTGGCCCGAGACCAGGTTGAAATACGTGGTCTTGCCGGCGCCGTTTGGGCCGACGATGCAGGTCAGCTCGCCGGGCCGGAACGCGCACGACACCGCATTGACGGCCACGTGGCCGCCAAAGCGGATGGTCAGGCCGCGCGTCTCCAGCAGCGGCTGCGCCCCGACGGCAGTCGCGCCGGCGTGCCCGGCGGCCGGCTGCGACGGCGCCGGCACGGACCGGGCGAAGGAGGCTGGCGCGTTCATCAGCGGTGGTTGCGCACGGGCACGGCCATCTCTTCGGGCTTGATCTCGCGCACGAGCTCAGGCACGCCCCAGGCGAAGGCCGGATCCACCTTGATCTTGAAGTGGTACATCGACTGCATGGCCTGGTGGTCTTCCTTGCGGAAGGTCATCTTGCCCTTGGGGGTGTCGAATGACATGCCTTCCATCGCCGTGATCAGCTTCTCGGTGCCGGTCTCGCCGCTGGTCTTCTTCAGCGCCTCGACCAGCGCGATGCCCGCGGTCATGCCGCCGGCCGTGAAGAAGTCGGGCGGCGCCTTGAACTTGCTGTAGTGGTTGGACACCAGCCACTCATTGGCCTTGTTCTTGGGGATGCCGAAGTAGTAGTACGTGGCCCCTTCCATGCCCGGGAAGTTCTTGTAGCTGGCCATCGCCGGCAGGATGTTGCCGCCGGTGGCAATCTCGATGCCGTAGCGCCTGGGATCCAGATCCGCGATCTTGAACGGGTTGCCGGCACCGGCCCAGATAATGAAGATCACCTTGCGGCCTGGCTTGTCCTTGAGCGAATCAAACAGCCGCTGCGCGCCTGCGGTGAAGTCCGTGGTACTGGTCGGCAGATATTCCTCGTGCACGATCCTGGCGTTCTTCAGCGCGCCCTTGAAGGCCTTGACGCCGTCGCGGCCAAAAGCGTAGTCCTGCGCCAGCGTGGCGATCTGCACGCCCGGCTTGTCCAGCGCCACGGCGTTGGAGATTGCGTCCTGCGACGAATTGCGGCCGGTGCGGAAGATATAGCGGTTCCACTTGTCGCCGGTGATCGAGTCGGCCACCGCGGGTTCGACCAGCAGCACCTTCTTGTATTCCTCTGCCACCGGCAGCATCGCCAGCGCGGTGCCGGAAGAGGTGGGGCCGACCGCGATATCGGCGCGGTCGTCGCTGTAGGCGGCGGCCAGCTGGGCCTTGGCCACGTCCGGCTTGCCCTGGGTGTCTTTCTCGATCACCACCAGCTTGTTGCCGTTGACGGTCATGGTGCCGTTGGTGGCGTACTCCAGGCCCATCATCAGGCCGGTCTGGGTCTGCTTGGCGTAGGCTTCGAGCGCGCCGGTCTTGTCATAGACGTGCGCGATGCGGATGTCCTTGGCCAGCGCGGTGCCGGCGGCAAGCAGGCCGGCGGCCATGACCAGGGCACGTACGGCGAGTGGGTTGCGTTGCATTGCTGTCTCCTGTGTTCGGTCTCGTTTGTGTTTGTCTGGATGAAACCTGCTGCAACTGCCTGGGAAAGCTCTACAGACTATTCGCGCGCGCGCCCTGCCAGGAAGCGCCGCATGCCGTCGGCGGTCTCGGCACTGGCGATCTGTGCGACAAAGGCCGCGCGCTCCCGCTCAAGGCCGGCCGCCAGGGTGTCGGCGTCCCAGCGCAACAGCGCGCGCGTGCGGGCCACGCTGCCCGGCACCTTGCGCATGACGCCGCGCGCCAGCGTCGCGGCATCGGCCTCGGCCGAACCCGGTGCGGCCAGCGCGGTGGCCAGGCCAAGTGCCTCTGCCTCCGGCGCGGCGACGATCGCATTGTTCAGCTGCCACGCGCGCGCCCGCGGCGTGCCGACCAGCTGCGGCAGCATCGCGGTCCAGCCGCCGTCCGGGCTGAAGCCAACCACCGTGTAGTACGGCGCGATGCGCGCATCCCGCGCCAGCACCGCCATGTCGCACGCCAGCACCAAACCCAGCGAGCCGCCCGTCAGCCAGCCCTCCACGGCCGCCACCACCGGGCAGCGCAGCGCTGCCAGGCGCAGGATCGAACGGTTCAGCAGTGCCAGCAGCCGGTCGGCGTAGCTGGCTATCGCGTCGCCCTGCGCAGCGAATGCCGCGACATCGCCGCCGGTGGAGAAATTTTTCCCGGCATGCGTCAGCACCACGGCATGGATCGCCGGGTCGGCTTCAATCTCGTCCAGCGCGGCGAGCAGCGCTTCCAGCAACTCGGGCACCAGGCTGTTGTGCCGCTGCGGCCGGTTCAGGCGCAGCAGCGCCACGCCATCGACGGCGCGCTCCCACTGCACCAGGGGTTCTGCGTCAGCGTTCATCGCGGCTGCAGGCCGTGCGAGATCAGGTCGAAGGCGGTGTCGACCACCTTCTCCATCGAAGGCGGGCGCTTCCAGCGCGCATAGCGCATGCCCAGGAAGTTGCTGATGCCGATCAGGCACCAGGCGCGCACCTCGGCATCGCCGGGCACGATCTCGCCCTGCTCCTCGGCGCGCGTCAGGCGCCGGCTGTAGAGCTCGGCAAACACCTGGAAATAGCTGCTGTAGATGGTCTCGTCCACCGAGTACGAATCCAGCACGATCCGGTACAGGTTCTTGTGGCGCGAAACGAAAGAGAGAAATGCCTTCAGGCCCAGGCGCTCGGCTTCCATCTGGGTGGCCGCGGCGGCAACGTGCTTGCGCAGGTGGGCGCGCACCAGTTCCAGCATGTGCGCGACCAGCGCGCGGAAGATGTCCTCCTTGTCCTTGAAATACAGGTAGAAAGTGCCCATCGCAACCTTGGCTTCCTGCGTGATCTCGGAGATCGACGCGGCGTAATAGCCTTTCTCACCGAACACCTTCTCGGCCGCGCGCAGCAGCGCCTCGCGCGTCTTCTGCCCGCGCGCGGTCTTGGGCGGGCAGATGCCGCCGGCATGGCCGGGTTCGCGGGTTGCGCCGGTTTCGGGCGGTGCGCCCGTGTCGGTCTGGGACATCTTGTCTCCGGTGGCGCTGCGCGCCTTGTCATTGGAATGCCAGCCGCTTCATGTCATGCCGGCGCAGGCAGGTGCCTCCTCCGCGCCTGCCTGCGCCGGGAATCGCCACTCAGGCAAAACCTGATAGCTGATTCATGTTTCATCGTATAAATTGCCCACCGTGGATGTCAATAGAGAGGCACCCTCACCCGGTGGCATCCAGGCCGCTGCCCTTTACCCTCCTGCCAGGAGAGAACCGTCGTTGGACGCTCCCGATTCGGCACCTGCCGGCCCCGCTTCGCCGCCGTTCGCCAGCCACCCGGCACGCGGCGCCTTGCCAGGCTGGCGCGAAACCGGCCAGGGACGGCCGCTGCTGTTGCTGCACGGCTGGTCCGTCACCGGCGAGGCCTTCGACGGCCAGCGGGCGCTCGCACTGGCGGGATTCCGCGTGATCGCGCCCGACCATGCCGGCCACGGCCTGTCGCGCGAGCGCGACGGCACCACGATCACGGCGCTGGCACGCGACGTCGCCGGACTGGTTGCACACCTCGGGCTGACAGACGTGGTGGTGGCTGGCTGGTCGATGGGGGCGATGGTGGCATGGGCGCTGCTGCGCGACCATCCGGGTCTTCCGCTGGCAGCGGTCGGCAGCATCGACATGACACCGAGGCTGGTGACCGATGCGGCCTGGCCGCATGGCCTGCACGGCCACTATGAGATTGCGCACGCCGCGCAGATGGCGGCCCGTATCCGGGCCGACTGGACCCGGCTGGCGCCGTCAGTCGCGCTGGGAATGTGGTCGGCGGGAAGGCGCCCGGAAGACGCCGCAATGCAGCGCATCGCGCACATGGCGGGCCAGTGCGATGCGTGGGCGCTTGCCGCTTTATGGGAAGACATGGCGCGCCAGGATTTCCGGGAGACATTGCGCGGTGCCGGGCTGCCGCTGTTCCACTTGTACGGGGAAGCCAGCCGGCTCTATGCGCCCGCGGTGGGCACCGCTACGCTCGCACTGCGGCCCGGAGCGGGATTCAGCGTGGTGGCCGGCGCCGGCCACAGCCCGCACATGGAGCAGCCGCAGGCATTCAATGCCGCGCTGCTGGGCCTGATCGCCCGGGCCGCGTCAGGCCAGCAGGCGGTAAGTCCAGAGGCCGAACGCGGTCAGCAGCAGTGAGCCGCCCAGGTGCAGCAGCAGGTGCAGCCCCGCCCAGCCATAGTCGCCGGCAATCAGGTTCGCCACCACCTCGCTGGAGAAGGTCGAGAACGTGGTCAGCCCGCCAAGGAAGCCGGTGATGGCCAGCAGGCGCCATTCCGGCGGCAGGCCCGCGTGCGTATCGAAGAACCCGACCGCCAGGCCGACCAGGTAGCCGCCCAGCAGGTTGGCCGCCAGCGTGCCATAGGGCAGCGCGGGATTGATCGCGTTCCACAGCACCGCAAAGCCCCAGCGCAGCCACGCACCCGCCGCGGCGCCTACGCCCACGGCGACAAAGCCGAGCGGCCCCATCAGGGCTGGCTCCCGCCCTGCTTCTCCGGTGGTGCGCCAGCATCGTCGCCGCTGGCATTGAACGATGCGATCCCCCAGCGCTGGAGGGCGGCTTCGTCGGTCACGCGGGCGTCGACCCAGCGCGCCCCTTCCGGGGTGTCTTCCTTCTTCCAGAACGGCGCTTCGGACTTGAGGTAGTCCATGATGAACTCGCACGCGGCAAAGGCATTGCCGCGATGCGCCGACGCCACCGCGACCATCACGATCTGGTCCAGCGGCTGCATCGGCCCGACGCGGTGGATGATGGTCACGCCCAGCAGCGCCCAGCGCGCGCACGCAGCCGCTTCGATCTGCGCCAGCGCCTTCTCGGTCATACCCGGATAGTGCTCAAGCTCCATCGCGCTGACCGCGCTGCCGTCGCTGACATCGCGCACCGTGCCGATAAAGCTGGCCACCGCGCCGACCGCCGGATTGCCGGCACGCAGCGCAGCGACTTCCGCGCCGAGATCGAAATCCTCACGCTGCACCCTGACGCTCATCTCAGCCTCCGGTCACTGGTGGGAAAAAGGCGACTTCGCAGCCGTCGGCAATCGCCGTATCGGGGCGCGCCACCGCATGGTCGACGGCCATGCGCAGCGCGCGGCCTTCGGCCAGAGCTTCGGCCCAGGGGCCGCCGCGCTGAATCAGCCAGTGGCGCAGTTCGCCCACGGTGCGCACGTCGGCCGGCACCTCGGCGCGCTCTTCAGCCACGCCCAGCTGCTCGCGCACGCTGGCAAAGAATCGGAGTTCGATGGTCATCACAGCTTCTGTGTCCTGGTAACGCTGGCCGGCTATGCGAGCAGGCCGTCAAACGGAATGAACTGCACGGTATCGCCGCGCGCGATCGGCTGGTTGGGCGGATTGTCGATCAGGCCGTCGCCCCAGACGGTGGAGGTCAGCACGCCCGAGCTCTGGTTGGGGAACAGGTCCAGGCCGCCCTCGGCATTGATGCGCGCGCGCAGGAACTCATTGCGGCGGTCGCCCTTGTTCAGTTCGAAGTCCGCGCGCAGCGGCAGGCGCCGCGGCGTCACGCCGGCCACGCCCTGCAGGCGCAGGATGAACGGGCGCACGAACAGCAGGAAGGTCACGAAGCTGGACACCGGGTTGCCCGGCAAACCCAGGAAGAACGCCGGCCCGGCATCGTTGTTGACCTGCCCGAACGCCAGCGGCTTGCCCGGCTTGATCGCGATCTGCCACATGTCGAGCCGCCCCTCGGCCTCGACCGCGGGCTTGATATGGTCTTCCTCGCCGACCGAAACGCCGCCCGAGGTGATGATCAGGTCGTGTCCCTGCGCCGCGCGGCGCAGCGTCTCGCGCGTAGCGGCCAGCGTGTCGGGAACGATGCCGAAGTCGCTGACCTCGCAGCCCAGGTTTTCCAGCAGGCCGCGCAGCGTGAAGCGGTTGGAGTTGTAGATGGCGCCTGGCTTGAGCGGCTCGCCCGGCATCGCCAGTTCATCGCCGGTGAAGAACACGGCGACGCGCACGCGCCGCACCACGTCCAGCTTCGCCTGGCCGACCGATGCGGCCAGCCCCAGCGCCTGCGGCGTCAGCCGCGTGCCGGCCGGCAGGATCACGCTGCCGGCCTCGATATCCTCGCCCGCGCGCCGCACCCATTCACCGGATTGCGGCACGTGGTTGACGATCACGTCCTCGCCCTCGGCGGTGCATTGCTCCTGCATCACCACGGCGTCGGCGCCCGGCGGGATCAGCCCGCCGGTGAAGATGCGCGCGGCGGTGCCGGGTTCCAGCGCGGTGCCGACATGGCCGGCGGGAATCCGTTGCGACACGCGCAGCCGCGTGCCGGCAGCGGGCACATCGCCCGCGCGCATGGCGTAGCCGTCCATCGAGGTATTGTCTGCCGGCGGCACGCGCAGCGTGCTGGTCACGGGCGCGGCCAGCACGCGGCCGTTGGCGTGGAGCGTGTCGATGGATTCAAGCTGCGCCAGCGGACGGGCGGCGCCGAGCAGCGCGTCGAGCGCCTGGGCCATGGTCAGCATCGGGGGGCGGGAAGGTGCTGCGGCTTGGGTCATGGTGCGATGTGGGAAAGTGTTGGCCCACGAAAAACGGCCCGCGCATTGCCGGCACCACTTGGTTGGGGCAGGCAATCCGGGGGCCGAAGATCGGGCCCGCAGCCTGATTGTAGCGAGTTGGCGCGGGCCCGGCATGCGGCAGCGCCGCAGCGGGCTGCACGCGCCCGCGCGCTTACAGGCCGGTGTGGCCGGCGATATAGGCCTTGACCTGTGCGGCGTCGGCCGGCATCACTTCAAAGCGCTGCGGCAGGCTCTCGATGCCCTCGAACTTTGCGGGGCGCTCCGGCTCGTGGCCGAGCGCTTCGCGGATAGTGTCGGCAAACTTGGCCGGCAGCGCGGTTTCCAGCACCACCATCGGCACGCCGGCGCTGAGATGCTCGCGCGCCACCTTGACGCCATCGGCGGTGTGGGTATCGATGGTGATGCCGTAGCGCGAAGACAGGTCGCGGATGGTCGCTACGCGGTCGTCGTGCGTGCTGCGGCCCGAGACAAAGCCGAACTCGCGGATGCGGTCGAATTCCGGCGTGCCCGACAGGTCGAAGCCGCCCTTCTCTTCCACGTCGCGGAACAGCACCACCAGCTTGCCGGCGTCCTGGCCGAGCAGGTCGAACACGAAGCGCTCGAAGTTCGAGGCCTTGGAAATATCCATGCTCGGGCTCGAGGTGTGGTACGTCTCGGCCGACTTGCGCACGCGGTAGGCACCGGTGCGGAAGAACTCGTCGAGCACGTCGTTCTCGTTGGTGGCCACTACCAGCTTGTCGATCGGCAGGCCCATCATGCGCGCGATATGGCCGGCGCAGACGTTGCCGAAGTTGCCCGACGGCACGCAGAACGACACCTTCTGGCCGGGGCCGCTGGTGGCCAGCAGCCAGCCCTTGAAGTAGTACACCACCTGGGCCACCACGCGTGCCCAGTTGATCGAGTTGACCGTGCCGATCTTCTGGCGCGCCTTGTAGTCGAGGTCGTTGGAGACCGCCTTGACGATGTCCTGGCAATCGTCGAACACGCCTTCGACGGCAAGGTTGAAGATGTTGGCGTCCTGCAGGCTGAACATCTGCGCGGTCTGGAACGCGCTCATCTTGCGGTGCGGGCTCAGCATGAACACGCGGATGCCGCGCTTGCCGCGCATGGCGTATTCTGCCGCGCTGCCGGTATCGCCGGAAGTCGCGCCCAGGATGTTCAGCTCCTGCCCGGCGCGGCCCAGCGCGTACTCGAACAGGTTGCCGAGCAGCTGCATCGCCATGTCCTTGAAGGCCAGCGTCGGGCCGTTGGACAGGCCCAGCAGTTGCAGCCTGGTGCCACCTTCCTCGCCGAGCGTGCGCAGCGGCGTGATGTCGGCGGTGTTGTCGCCCTCGCGCGCGTTGCAGTACACCTCGGGCGTATAGGTCTTGCGCGTCAGCGCGCGCAGGTCCTC
The DNA here is from genome assembly GCF_016127575.1 of Cupriavidus necator. NCBI lineage: Bacteria > Pseudomonadati > Pseudomonadota > Betaproteobacteria > Burkholderiales > Burkholderiaceae > Cupriavidus > Cupriavidus necator. The sequence continues at coordinate 3,105,899 of NZ_CP066018.1, read as the reverse complement.
GGCAGGAATATCGTCGCAGAACTTGCGCAGGATCTCGTAGGCCAGGTCGGCATACGACAGCTTGCGCCAGGCCTCCAGTTCGTCGGCGGTGACTTGCGGGTACTGCGTAGGCAGGTACAGCCCGCCGTCCGGCGCCAGGCCGCCCAGCAGGATCTCGGAAAACGATTGCGGCATCTCATGGCCGCGGGTCGACTGGTATTTCATGTGAATCAGCAGGTCCGGCCCTTAGTTCAGTTCTTCCATGCGCAGGCGCGTCACGGCGGACAGCACGGTGGGCAGCGCCTCGATCTTGGCGATCGCCGCGTTGACGTGCTTCTCGCGCGTGATGTGCGTGAGGATGATGATGTCGGTCTGCGGCTCGCCCTCGCGCGATTCCTTCTGCAGCATGGCGTCGATCGAGATGCCGCCCTCGGCCAGGATGCGGGTGATCTCGGCCAGCACGCCGGTCTCGTCGGCCACGCGCATGCGCAGGTAGTACGAGCTGTTGATCTCTTCGATCGGCAGCACCGGCACGCTCGACAGCTCGTCCGGCTGGAACGCCAGGTGCGGCACGCGGTGGTTGGGATCGGCGGTGTGCAGGCGGGTCACGTCGACCAGGTCAGCGATCACGGCCGAGGCGGTCGGCTCGGCGCCGGCACCCTTGCCGTAGTAGAGCGTCGCGCCCACGGCGTCGCCCTGCACCAGCACCGCGTTCATCGCGCCTTCGACGTTGGCGATCAGGCGCGAGGCCGGCACCAGCGTCGGATGCACGCGCAGCTCGACACCGTCGTCGCGGCGGCGGGTGATGCCCAGCAGCTTGATGCGGTAGCCCAGTTCCTCGGCGTACTTGATGTCGATGGCTGACAGCTTGGTGATGCCTTCCACGTGGGCCTTGTCGAACTGCACCGGCATGCCGAAGGCGATCGCGCTCATCAGCGTGACCTTGTGCGCGGCATCGACGCCTTCGATGTCGAAGGTCGGGTCGGCTTCGGCGTAGCCGAGCTGCTGGGCTTCCTTCAGCACCACGTCGAAATCGAGGCCCTTGTCGCGCATCTCGGACAGGATGAAGTTGGTGGTGCCGTTGATGATGCCGGCGATCCACTGGATGCGGTTGGCGGTCAGGCCCTCGCGCAGCGCCTTGATGATGGGGATGCCGCCGGCCACCGCGGCTTCGAAGGCGACGATCACGCCCTTCTTGCGCGCGGCTTCGAAGATCTCGTTGCCGTGCACGGCCAGCAGCGCCTTGTTGGCGGTGACCACGTGCTTGCCGTTCTCGATCGCCTTGAGCACCAGCTCACGCGCGATGCCGTAGCCGCCGATCAGTTCGATGACGATATCGATGTCCGGGCGGCTGACCACCTCGTTGGCGTCGCTGACGATCTCCACTTCCCCGTTGGTCAGTTCGCGCGCGCGTTCGGTGTTGAGATCGGCCACCACGGCAATCTCGATGCCGCGGCCGGCGCGGCGACGAATTTCTTCCTGATTGCGCTTGAGCACGTTGAACGTGCCGCTACCGACGGTACCGATGCCGAGCAGGCCAACTTTGATGGGGTTCATGGACAATCTTCTGAGTTGCTAAGGATGAATTGCGGCGCGGCCCGCGAAATCAGGCCGCTGCCTTGCCGTGGCGTTTTCGGTACGCCTCGAGGAAGCGCGCGATGCGGCCGATGGCCTCGCGCAGGTCTTCCTCGTGCGGCAGGAACACGATGCGGAAATGATCGGGCTTGGCCCAGTTGAAGCCCGAGCCCTGCACCAGCAGCACCTTGGACTCCTGCAGCAGTTCGTAGATGAACTCCTGGTCGTCCTGCACCGGGTACATCGACAGGTCGAGCTTGGGGAACAGGTACAGCGCCGCCTTGGGCTTGACGCAGGTAACACCCGGGATCGCGGTGATCAGCTCGTAGGCCAGGTCGCGCTGGCGGCGCAGGCGTCCGCCTTCATTGACCAGGTCGTTGATGCTCTGGTAGCCGCCCAGCGCGGTCTGGATCGCCCACTGGCCCGGAACGTTGGCGCACAGGCGCATCGACGACAGCATGTTCAGGCCTTCGATATAGTCGATGGCCGGGCGCTTGTCGCCCGACACCACCATCCAGCCGGCGCGGTAGCCGCATGAGCGGTAGTTCTTCGACAGGCCGTTGAAGGTCACGGTCAGCACGTCGGTCGAGAGCGAGGCGATCGAGGTGTGGGTGTGGCCGTCGTACAGGACCTTGTCGTAGATCTCGTCGGCATAGATGATCAGGCCGTGCTCGCGCGCGATGGCGACGATCTCGAGCAGCAGCTCGTCCGAATACAGCGCCCCGGTGGGGTTGTTCGGGTTGATGATGACGATGGCCTTGGTATGCGGCGTGATACGGGCGCGGATATCGGCCGGATCGGGCATCCAGTCGTTGGACTCGTCGCAGATATAGTGCACCGGCGTGCCGCCCGAGAGGCTCACCGCGGCGGTCCACAGCGGGTAGTCCGGCGCCGGCACCAGCACTTCGTCGCCGGCATTGAGCAGCGCGTTGACGGCCATCACGATCAGTTCGGAGGCACCGTTGCCCACATATATATCGTCCAGGCCAACGCCTTCGATATTTTTTTGCTGGGTATAGTGCATGATCGCCTTGCGTGCGGCGAAAATGCCCTTGGAATCAGAATAACCTGCCGAATTCGGCAGGTTTCGCATCATGTCCTGCTGAATCTCTTCCGGCGCGTCAAAGCCGAACACGGCCAGGTTGCCGATATTCAGCTTGATGATCTTGTGCCCTTCTTCCTCCATCTGCTTGGCCTTTTCCAGCACCGGTCCGCGGATGTCGTAGCAAACGTTATTGAGTTTGTTGGATTTCTGGATGGGTTTCACGGCGATGTCGGGCAAGCGTAGCGTGCCGCGTCGGCGGCACCGGACAGGGAATCTGGGCGAATCTGAATTAATGCCGAAGCCCCGTGCGGAAGCCCCGCGCCGGGGCGACGTCCGCTGCAATGCAACGCGAACGTGGCAGACAGGGAGGCAAAAGCTATAATTTATCGGATTATGACAGACTTCGGCAGGGATTCTTGCATTGCAGCGTGCGCTTGCCGCGCACACGCCAGGTGCCTGCGCACTGTCGTCCATCCTGTCGCCCACACCGTACCCGCCCGGGGTGCCGGCCATCCGCCCCACGGGCCGGCCCGCCAGCCCGTGGCGGCCGCCGCAGAGGCCTCCAAGTGAAACTCCACGCCGACCAGCCCCAATCGCTCAATACCGTCACGGCCTACGGGCCGGGCTACATCGAGATCAACCTCGTCCGTCACACCAACTCGGTCCTGGTCATGCCCGAGGGCGAGGTCCGGCCCTGGCCGGTCAGCCGCTTCGAAGACCTGGAGCCTGCGCATTTCGAGCAGCTGGTGGAACTCGGCCCCGAAGTGGTGCTGCTCGGCACCGGCTCGCGGCTGCGCTTCCCGCACCCGCGCCTGACCGCGTCGCTGTCGCGCCGCCATGTCGGGGTGGACGCCATGGACCTGCAGGCCGCCTGCCGCACCTACAACATCCTGATGGCGGAAGGCCGCAAGGTGGCGGCGGTGCTGCTGCTCGAAGCGGAAGCCGCCTGATCTTTGCAAAAGTTGAGCCGGCGCCACGCTTGAAGTCCGGCAGGGCGCCCCAATCTGCCCCGCCAAGGTGGCAGCCCCCTCACCCGATTCTCCCGATCCCCCTGCCCCTCCCCCAGGAGCCACAAGCATGACCGTCAGTCTGAACAAGGCCGTACCCGACTTCAGCGCGCCGATGACCGGCGACGCCACCTTCCGCCTTGCCGACTACCGCGGCAAGACGGTGGTGCTGTACTTCTACCCGAAGGACAACACGCCGGGTTGCACCACGGAGGCCATGAACTTCCGCGACCAGTATGAGGACTTCCAAAAGGCCGGCGTGCAGGTGTTCGGCATCTCGCGCGACAGCATCCGCTCGCACGAGAACTTCAAGGCCAAGCTTGAGCTGCCCTTCGAGCTGATCTCCGACGCCGACGAAGCCGTGTGCACGCTGTTCGATGTCATCAAGCTGAAAAAGCTCTATGGCAAGGAGCACCGGGGCATCGAGCGCAGCACCTTCATCATCGACGGCAAGGGCATCCTGCGCCACGAGCTGCGCGGCATCAAGGTGCCGAACCATGTTGACGAAGTCCTGGAAATCGTGCGCGGGCTCTGAGGTATCGCGTCGGTATCGGCCTTGCCACGACACGGACGCCAGCCCGGCCGTGCTGTGTCGCAACACGCCGTTGGCAAACCCAATTGCCAAACCCAAAACCTTCGGATACATTGGCCCGTAATGAGTTCAGATTCCGGATGCCACGCTGTTTCGACTCCCCGGCCCAGGCGGTTCGCGCCACAGGCCGGTAGCGGACCTGCCGTGTCGGCAGTCCGCAAAAGAGCCGCCAATCCTGTTATGCAGGCATGGCGGCTTTTTTGTTTGCAACCGCGTCTGTCCTCATGCCTGTCCGCGCCGGGAGCCTCGCGCATGCATGCCCCGGCCATCGGTCGCCACGCCGTCTCCGACGTATCGCGGCGTCGCGGCACGGATACCCTCGCCCCCTTCTTGTCCCCCTGAAAGGAAAGCCAAGCATGCCGCTGCCTACCATGCCCGCCAAGCCTGCCCAATTGCTGGATCCGAGCGAGTTTGCTCCGGTCTCCGCGGTGCCCAAGGCCAAAGCCGCCACACAGGGCAAGAAACCTGTGCCGGCGCTCGAGCGCGTGGCATTGCTGGAAACCGGCGACACCGAGGTGCCTGAGGTCCAGGCCCGCGCCGCCGGTGGCACCCGTGCCCGCAGCACCGAGACCCCGGCCGTATCGACGCCTGCCGTCAATGCCGCACCGGTCAGCCTGGTCAAGCCGTCCACCGGCCCCACGCGCCGCGCCCGCAAGTCCGAAGGCCCGAGCAAGCTGTTCGTGCTCGACACCAACGTGCTGATGCACGACCCGGCCTCGCTGTTCCGCTTCGAGGAACACGACATCTATCTGCCGATGATGACGCTCGAAGAGCTGGACAACCACAAGAAGGGCATGAGCGAAGTCGCGCGCAACGCGCGCATGGTCAGCCGCACGCTCGATTCGCTGGTGGGCGGCACCGACGGCGTGCTCGACGAAGGCCTGCCGCTGGCCAAGCTGGGCAACCGCGACGCGCAGGGCAAGCTGTTCTTCCAGACGCGCCTGAACGACATCAAGCTGCCTGAAGGCCTGCCGCAGGGCAAGGCCGACAACCAGATCCTGGGCGTGGTCAGCGCGCTGCAGCAGCAGTACCCCGAGCGCCAGGTCGTGCTGGTGTCGAAAGACATCAACATGCGCATCAAGGCGCGCGCACTGGGCCTGCCGGCCGAAGACTACTTCAACGACCAGGTCCTGGAAGACAAGGACCTGCTCTATGCCGGCGTGCTGCAGCTGCCCGGCGACTTCTGGACCAGGCACGGCAAGGGCGTGGAAAGCTGGCAGGACCCGAAGTCAGGCGCCATGTTCTACCGGCTCACCGGGCCGCTGGTGCCGTCGTTCCTGGTCAACCAGTTCGTCTACCTGGAACCGGTCGACGGCAGCCTGCCGCTGTACGCGCAGGTCAAGGAGATCAACGGCAAGACCGCGCTGCTGCAGACCCTCAAGGACTACACGCACCACAAGAACAATGTGTGGAGCGTGACCGCCCGCAACCGCGAGCAGAACTTCGCGCTCAACCTGCTGATGAACCCGGACATCGACTTCGTCACGCTGCTCGGCCAGGCCGGCACCGGCAAGACCCTGCTGGCGCTGGCAGCCGGGCTGGAACAGGTGCTGGACCAGAAGCAGTACAACGAGATCATCGTCACGCGCGCGACGGTGCCGGTGGGCGAAGACATCGGCTTCCTGCCCGGCACCGAGGAAGAGAAGATGCAGCCCTGGATGGGCGCGTTCGACGACAACCTCGAGGTGCTGCAGAAGAGCGACGACAGCGCCGGCGACTGGGGACGCGCCGCCACGCAGGAGCTGATCCGGTCGCGCATCAAGGTCAAGAGCATGAACTTCATGCGCGGGCGCACCTTCGTCAACAAGTTCGTCATCATCGACGAGGCACAGAACCTGACGCCCAAGCAGATGAAGACGCTGGTGACGCGCGCGGGCCCGGGTACCAAGATCATCTGCCTGGGCAATATCGCGCAGATCGACACGCCGTACCTGACCGAGGGTTCGTCGGGCCTGACCTACGTGGTCGACCGCTTCAAGGGCTGGAGCCACAGCGGCCATATCACGCTGGCGCGCGGCGAACGCTCGCGCCTGGCCGACCACGCCGGCGACGTGCTCTGACACCGGCAACCTGCGGGCGCGCCCTGCCGGTGGCGGGGCGCGCCCGCAGCGCCTGAGCACCGTCGTCAACGGCAAGCACTTTGGGGCTATGATGGCCCCATGTTTGCCGTTGCCCCGCATCCCCACTGGAGGCGTCGATGAATACCCAGCATCTGCCCGGCGGGCATGCGCCTGCCGTCGCCCACAGCCAGCACAGGCAGCGCCTTGCACTGGCCATGCTGGCAGCCGCCGGCATGGCGCTGGCCGCCAGCTGGCGCCCGGCCCATGCCGCCGCCGAAGAAATGGTGATCCGCACCATGGGCCCGGTCAGCTACGTCTGCGGCGGTGTCGCCGAGGACGAGCGCCAGGCGCTGGCCGCGAAGGAAAAGGACTTCAACATGGGCATCCTGTTCACCCAGGGTGCGAACGGTGAATTCCTGTCGGACGTGGCGGTCCGGCTGATGCGCGACGGGCAGGAAGTCGCCAGCTTCCGCGCCGCCGGCCCGCGCTGCCTGATACGTGCGCCCGAAGGCAGCTACAATATCGAGGCCAGTTACAAGGGCCAGGCCAAGTCCATCAAGGTCAGCACCGGTACGCGCAACGCCCAGCTACGCTGGTAGCGGCAAGGCTTCCGGTGCGCCGGCAGGCCGGCGACCGGAAACCCAGGATGCCATTGCGCCGTACCCGAATCCCTACCCATCCACTGCGTGCGCAGGGCCTGCTTGCCCAGGTCCGGCTGCCGCTGCTCTGCGCCACCGCCCTGCTGCTGGCGGCCTGCGCCAGTTCCCCGTCTTCGCGCCACGCCGGCCTGCCGCGGACGCCGGGCAAACCCATGATCGACCCCAGCGCCGGACTGGAAGAGATTTCGATCCAGGCGATGTCCCTGGTCGGCACACCCTATCGCTACGGCGGCAATACACCGGACTCCGGCTTCGACTGCAGCGGGCTGGTGCGCTACGTGGTGTCGCGCGCGGCCAATGTGAACCTGCCGCGCACCACCGAGGCGATGGGCGTCCGCGGCAGCTCGCTGGACCGCAGCGAAGTGGCATCCGGCGACCTGGTGTTCTTCAACACCACCGGCCGCGCCAATTCGCACGTGGGCATCTACGTCGGACAGAACCGCTTTGTCCATGCACCGTCGTCCGGCGGCACGGTCCGTCTCGAAGACATGGGCAAGCCTTACTGGGCCTCGCGCTACAACGGCGCGCGCCGCGTGGTCGCGGCGGTCAACCAGCCGCCCGCGCCAGTGGCAGCCCCGGCCGCGCCACCGCTGCCTGAGCCGGCGCCGGCCTCGGCACCGCTTGGGGTAGACGACGATCCCATCGCGGCCTTCGCCAACCAGTGAAGCGCCCAAACAAAAAGCCAGGCATCAGCCTGGCTTCTTGTTGGTACGGCGGCCCCTGCCTTACAGGATATGCCGCCCGATCCACCATGCGATCGCCGCCATGAAGGCCGACGCCGGGATCGTCAGCACCCAGGCCCAGACGATATTGCCGGCCACGCCCCAGCGCACCGCCGACATCTTCTGCGCCGAGCCGACGCCGACGATGGCGCCGGTGATGGTATGCGTGGTCGATACCGGCACGCCCAGCGCCGAGGCAAAGAACAGCGTAATCGCCCCGCCCGTCTCGGCGCAGAAGCCGCCGACCGGCTTGAGCTTGGTGATCTTCTGGCCCATGGTGCGCACGATCCGCCAGCCGCCGAACAGCGTGCCCATGCCGATGGCCACGTAGCAGCTGACGATCACCCAGGTCGGTGGCTGGCCGCCGGCGACCACATGGCCGCTGGCAATCAGCAGCATCCAGATGATGCCGATGGTCTTCTGCGCGTCATTGCCGCCGTGGCCCAGGCTGTACAGCGAGGCCGAAACCAGCTGCAGCCGGCGGAACCAGCGGTCCACCCGCGACGGCGGCGTGCGGAAGAAGGTCCAGCCCACCATCACCATCATCAGCGAACCGAGCAGGAAGCCCAGCAACGGCGAGACCAGGATGAACGCCACGGTCTTCAGCAGGCCGCTGCCCACCAGCGCGCCCGTGCCGGCCTTGGCCACCGCCGCACCCACCAGCCCGCCGATCAGCGCATGCGACGACGACGACGGGATGCCGTAATACCAGGTGATGACGTTCCAGGCGATCGCCCCGACCAGGGCCCCGAATATCACGTAGTGGTCGACGATATTGACGTCGATGGTGCCGGTCCCCACCGTGGCCGCCACCTTCAGGTGAAAGACAAAGATTGCGACGACGTTGCACATCGCCGCCATTGCCACCGCATGGTGCGGCTTGAGCACGCCGGTGGACACCACCGTGGCGATCGAGTTGGCCGCGTCGTGGAAGCCGTTCATGAAGTCGAACAGCAGCGCGAGCGCCACCAGCAAGGCGATCACCCACAGGCTCATTTGTATGGTCTGCATGCCGATTGCCGCCTCAGGCGTTTTCCAGGACGATGCCTTCGATGATGTTGGCGACGTCCTCGCACTTGTCGGTGATCGTCTCGAGCTGTTCGTAGATGGCCTTCAGCTTGATCAGGCGCTTGACGTCGGTCTCGTCGCGGAACAGCTTGGACATCGCCGAGCGCATCACGCGGTCGGCTTCAGATTCAAGCTGGTCGATCTGCTGGGCGGTCTTCAGGATGGTGCTGGCATTGCCCATGTCCTCGAGCAGGCCCACCGCGATCTTGACCTGGTCGCAGCACTGCACGCAGATGGCCGCCAGGCGCAGCGCTTCGTCGGTCAGGTTGGTCACGTCGTACAGCGAGATAGTCTCGGCCACGTCTTCCATCAGATCCAGGATGTCGTCCATGGTCGTGATGAGCTTGTGGATCTCGTCGCGATCCAGCGGCGTGATGAAGGTCTTGTGGAGCAGGTCGATGGTGTCGTGCGTGATCCGGTCGGCCTTCTTTTCAGTGGCCTGGACGCGGCGGGCATGGGCCTCGGCGTTGGGCAAGTCGTTGACCAGTGCCTGGAGCTCATGGGCGGCGGTCACCGCGCAGTCGGCATGCTGGTTGAAATATTCGAAGAACTTGCCCTCCGTGGGCATGAATCGGCCGAACATGGAATGTTCCTTGTGGCAGCGTGGTGACGCTGCTGATTGTGTTGCAGGATTGAGCGGACGCGTTGCATGACAGTCGCGGGTGGCGACTGTCATCAAAGCGCAATATTTTACAGGGTTACTGGGACATTGCCCGCGAATTTGGCGCAAACAAGACGGCGCCGCACGGACGATTGCAGGCTGGCTTGACTTCGTCAGGTATCGTTGTCGAAGAAAGCCGGGCCGCCGCTGAAGTTGTCGAACTTGGTGAACTGGCCCAGGAAGGTCAGGCGCACCGTGCCGATCGGGCCGTTACGCTGCTTGCCGATAATGATCTCGGCCGTGCCCTTGTCCTGGGAGTCTGCGTTATAGACTTCGTCGCGGTAGATGAACAGGATCACGTCGGCATCCTGTTCGATAGCGCCGGATTCGCGCAGGTCGGACATCACCGGACGCTTGTTGGGACGCTGTTCCAGGCTTCGGTTCAGCTGCGACAGTGCAATCACCGGACAGTTGAGTTCCTTGGCCAGACCCTTGAGCGAACGGGAGATTTCTGAAATTTCCGTGGCGCGGTTCTCGCCGCCGCCCGAACCTGACATCAGCTGGAGGTAATCGATGATGATCAGGCCAAGCTGCCCGCACTGGCGCGCCAGGCGCCGCGAACGGGCACGCAGCTCCATCGGGTTCAGCGCCGGAGTTTCGTCGATGAACAGCTGGGTGTCGTTCATGCGCTGGATCGCATGCGTCAGCCGCGGCCAGTCTTCATCCAGCAGGCGGCCAGTGCGCAGCCGGTGCTGGTCGAGGCGGCCTACCGAGCCGAGCATACGCATGGCCAGCTGGGTGCCCGCCATTTCCATCGAGAACACTGCCACCGGCAGGCCCTGCTCCACTGCCACATGCTCGCCGATGTTCAGCGAGAACGCGGTCTTGCCCATCGACGGGCGGCCGGCCACGATGATCAGGTCGCCCGGCTGCATGCCGCTGGTCATCTTGTCCAGGTCGATGAAGCCGGTCGGCACGCCGGTGACGTCGGTGGTGGAATCGCGGTGGTACAGCTCGTCGATGCGCTCGACCACCTGGGTCAGCAGCGGCTGGATTTCCTGGAAACCCTTCTGGCCGCGCGAGCCTTCTTCGGCAATCGCAAAAACCTTGGACTCGGCCTCATCCAGCAGCTCGCGCACCTCGCGGCCCTTGGGCGCGAACGCGGCCGAGGCGATATCGTCGGCCGCCGTCACCAGCTTGCGCAGCACCGAGCGCTCACGCACGATCTCCGCGTAGCGGCGGATATTGGCCGCGCTGGGCGTGTTCTGCGCCAGCGAATTCAGGTAGGCCAGCCCGCCCACCTCCTCGGCCTTGCCGGCGACCTGCAGCATTTCATAGACCGTGATCACGTCGGCCGGCTTGGTGGCCGAGATCAACCGGGCGATGCTCTGGAAGATCATCCGGTGGTCAAAACGATAGAAATCCGCCTCGGAAATGAAGTCCGCAATGCGGTCCCAGGCGGCGTTGTCCAGCAGCAGGCCACCCAGCACCGATTGCTCGGCTTCGATGGAATGCGGCGGGACTTTGAGGTTCTCGAGTTGGGGGTCGGCGACGGGCGCGTTCATGGGGAGGCATTATAACGGCGGGAGGACGCACTTCGCCGGACATTTGGCGACCGGGCAGGCAAAGACAAGCGGGCAACAAAAAAAGGCAGGAGCCGGGGCTCCTGCCTTTCTTGCTTGCGGTGCTTCAGCCGGCGCAGCGCGCCGGCAAGGCGGCACGTCCTTAGACGCTCTCACCCACGACCGACACGGTCACGTCGACCACGACGTCCGTGTGCAGCGCAACGCTGACCGGGTGGTCGCCCACCATCTTCAGCGGACCGTTCGGCATGCGAACCTGGGCCTTTTCCAGCTTGAAGCCTTGGCCAGCCAGGGCTTCAGCGATGTCGGCATTGGTCACGGAACCGAACAGGCGGCCGTCCACACCCGACTTCTGGCTGATCTGGACGCTCAGGCCGCTCAGCTTCTCGCCTTCGGCTTGCGCGGCGGCCAGCTTCTCGGCAGCGGCCTTTTCCAGCTCGGCGCGCTTGACTTCGAATTCGGCGATCGCGGTTTGCGTAGCACGGCGGGCCTTCTTGCCCGGGATCAGGAAGTTACGGGCGTAACCGTCCTTCACCTTGACGATGTCACCCAGGTTGCCCAGGTTGATGACTTTTTCCAGCAGAATAATTTGCATCGTATTCTCTCCTTAACGGACCTATGGCCTGATCAGTTCTTGTGCAGGTCGGTGTACGGCATCAGCGCGAGGAAACGCGCACGCTTGATGGCCGTATCCAGCTGACGCTGATAGTGAGCCTTGGTACCGGTCAGGCGGGCGGGCGTGATCTTGCCGTTGTCGCCGATGAAGTCCTTCAGGGTGTCCAGATCCTTGTAGTCGATCTGTTCCACGCCAGCCACGGTGAAGCGGCAGAAGCGCTTGCGCTTGAACAGCGGGTTCTGTTGCTGGAAGCGCTTCTTGTTCTTGTTGTCACGTTTGACGAATGCCATGATTCAATCCTTTTCGAATGCTTTACATCCAGTGATGTGAAAGACGAGAGCCTTGCTGTTGCGGTGCTTGCGGGCCAGGAATCCTTCGCAGTCGAGCAGCGTGCCGAGCGGTAAGCGCTCCAGACGCTGGCCAACCTGTCCGACCCCCATCGCTGAGATTGCAAACTCGACCTGCCGCGGCGTTTGCGCCTCGACGGCCTCGCCGCTGTACTGCAGGATGCAGTTCACGACGGGAACCCCGGCCGGGGTATAGCGCAGGGCATCGCGTTCCGCCAGGGTGGCGGCAAGCCGAAGCTGGTTCAACGCGGGACCTCTTGCTGGTTGCAATCCATGCTGCCGTAGCCGACGCTGTCAGCCATGGCGCGCACCGCAGTCCGCACTCAGGCGGCCTGGCCTTCGGTGGTCGTTTGCGCGGCCTTGCGGGCTTCTTCGCGCTGCACTTCCTTCATCATCGGCGAAGGTGCGGTCTCGGCCTTCTTGGTCTGCACGATCAGGTGGCGCAGGACGGCGTCGTTGAACTTGAACGCGTGTTCCAGTTCAGCCAGCGTTTCCTTGCCGCATTCGATGTTCAGGCAAACGTAGTGAGCCTTGGCCAGCTTCTGGATCATGTAAGCCATCTGGCGACGGCCCCAGTCTTCCACGCGGTGAACGTTGCCGTTCTGCGAGGTCACGAGCTGCTTGTAGCGCTCGATCATGGCCGGCACTTGTTCGCTCTGGTCCGGGTGGACGATGAAGACGATTTCGTAATGACGCATTGACGCTCCTTTTGGATTAGCCACCCGGGCGTCACGAGTCCGGTGTGGCAAGGTTGAATAGCCTTACATTATAGCGCGCATGGCGGCAAGTGCGCAAGCCGCTGATTACACAGGCAAATCAGTACACAGGCAAATCAGGCGTTGGCAAACACGGCCTGCAGCCTTGCCGGATCCCGCGCCAGGCCTGAGTCGGCTGCCAGCGCCAGGGCCAGCAGCACGCGCGCCTTATAGGGATTGAGGTCCGTTGCGGAAACAAAAGCTCCATCCGTCGGGCTGAGCTGGGGCGGAATCGCCACATGGCCGGCCCCGGTGCGGGAACTGCGCACCACGGCCACCCCCGCGGCAGCGGCATCGGCCAGCGCCCCGGCCAGCACCTCATGCACCGAGCCATTGCCGGCGGCAGCCACCACCAGCCCGGCTATACCCGCGCGGACCAGCGCATCCACTGCCACCCTGCCCGGCTGCGCGTAGCTCGCCACGATCTCCACCATCGGCCACGCCGCCGGCATCGGCCCGATCACCCAGGCCGCGCGTGGCGCGCGGGCGAAGCGCACGTAGTCGTCCTGCACGAAACCCAGCGGCCCGCAGGCCGAGACAAAGGCGTCCACCGCCGATGTGTGGGCCTTGGCCACATCCCGCGCAGCGTGGATCTGCTGGTTCAGCACCACCAGCACACCCTTGCCGCGCGCATCGGGATGAGCGGCCACGCGCACCGCATCCAGCAGGTTCAGCGGCCCATCGGCCGACAGCGACGTCGACGGCCGCATTGCCGCTGTCATCACCACGGGCACCGGACACGATTGCGTCAGGTGCAGCGCCATCGCAGTTTCTTCCAGCGTATCGGTGCCGTGGGTGATCACGATGCCAGCCACGTCGGGCTGCGCGGACCAGTGCTCAACCCGCGCCGCCAGCGTTTGCCAGAGCGTGAAGGTCATGTCCTTGCTGTCGACCTGGGCCACCTGCTCGGCCTCGATGCGAGCCGCCGACTGCAGCGCGGGCACCGCTGCCAGCAACGACGACACCGGCACGGTCGCCGCCTGGTAGCGTGCGCTGCTGGCAGAGTTTCCGGCCGCGCCAGCAATGGTGCCGCCGGTGGCCAGTACGACGATGCGAGGCAATTGGGTCATGGAGCGTGCAAAGAAAGTGGAAAGGCAGGAATGCCGATTGTAACGGGCGCGCCCCGCCTCGCCGCGGCTCTCGCCGGTGATCCGCATTCCGTCCATGAGACACGCCCCAAAAATTCTGCTTGCGCTCAGGCCGATACTGTATAAAATCACAGCATACTGTTTAAACATACAGTGCCCGGTCAGACGGATGCAGGATAAAGGATCGACCGATCCTCTTACCCGAAACCCCGCGGCCCCGCACGGAACGGCGATCCCATGGCGACCCTGACACCCCGGCAGCAGCAGATTTTCGATCTGATCCGCAACACGATCCGCCGCACCGGCTTTCCGCCCACGCGCGCCGAAATCGCCGCAGAGTTTGGCTTCTCCTCGCCCAATGCCGCGGAAGAACACCTGAGGGCGCTGGCACGCAAGGGCGTGATCGAACTGACCCCGGGCGCTTCACGCGGCATCCGCCTGAAGGTGGCACACAGCGATTCGGAAATGCCCGACCAGTTTTCGTTGCCGATGGCCGGCGTGATGCAGCTGACGCTGCCGCTGGTGGGCCGCGTTGCTGCCGGCAGCCCGATACTCGCCGCCGAGCATATCGACCGCCAGTACCAGGTCGACGCCTCGGTCTTCGACGAACGCCCCGATTACCTGCTGCGAGTGCGCGGCCTGAGCATGCGCGATGCCGGCATCCTCGACGGCGACCTGCTGGCCGTGCGCCGCGCCAGCGAAGCCGCCAACGGCAAGATCGTGGTGGCGCGCCTGGGTGATGACGTGACCGTCAAGCGCCTGCAGCGGCGCGGTGGCCATATCGAACTGATCGCAGAAAACCCGGACTTCACCAACATCATCGTGGAGCCTGGCGAGGAGTTCTCGCTGGAAGGCATCGCCGTCGGGCTGATCCGATCTTCCGGCTTCTAGCCGGGCACCGCAGGCCAACCGCCTGCGCGGGCCCACCCGCTTCCATTGCTTTGCAGACGCCGCCCGGCTTGCCGGGTGTTGACCCCGCTTTGCCTAAAAGAGGTGCCACCATGCCGCAAATCCACCAAGTCGCCGCCCGTCGCCCGGTCAAGCCCGTGCCGTTCCGCCAGAGCAAGGGCGTACGCGTCTACCAGGGTACGCAGCGCCGCACCATGGTCGGCAGCATGGCGGCGATCTGCCGCATGCTTGAACTCGAAACCGCCGAAAAGCTGGCCGCCTGAAATCTGCCGGCTGTCTCCGAGCAGCTGCGGGCGCCGTCCTCAGCTACGCGGCGCACACGCCTTGGCTTCGGCTTCCAGCTCCGTCGGCGTCAGCTGCGGGAACCACGTATCGCTCTTGCGCAGCTCCAGCGCCGTACCATCCGGCTTCGCCGTCAGCGAAATCAGATAGGCGTATTGGTATTCACCGCCAGACGTGGTCTGGCCGATGCGGATCTCGGTCTGGCTCTTCGCCGGATAGTTGACGACCGCGGCGTCATCGCCCAGATTGTTGCGCAGGCATTTCGCAACCTCACCCATCTTGGCGGGCGTGAACAAGCGCATCGGCGCACGCGCGCGAATGTCCTTTTCAGAAGTGCCGGTGGCACACCCTGCCACCATGGCTGCCATCGCTACGCCAACCGCTGCCGCTCGAACAGACATACCGCCCCCGGGAAATGCAGAACGGCGCCCTCGCGAGGCGCCGTTCTGGGAAATGCTTTGGGGTGGCTGATGGGACTCGAACCCACGACGACAGGAATCTCAATCCCGGCATCAATCGCCATTTTCCCCTTTGGAATCAACGCTTTCGGCCTCGTTTTTTTCCCATGAACGCTCAATTTTTCACAAGCATTCATGCGGCTTCTACGGGTGCCGTGGGAAAAATTGTAACCCGTGCGAGCCCCATGCGCCACCTCAATTTTTGGCCCGCCAACGGCGCCCCTTGCCTGCAGCAACCCCCGAGACATACCCGACCACCACCGGCGCAAACTTTCCGTAGCCCGCCTTGTACGCGGCTTTTTTGCATGATTTTTGCATGGCGGAGCAAGGAGGGGATGACCACTGTGGCCGAGATCTGGCGGAAAGAAGCAGTGATCTAAAGCGTGCCGGAGACCGCCGGCGTCATGGCTTACACCACGCCGCCATCCGGGATCGAGCGAGCCGAAACAGATCGGGAATCGTCGTTGTGCTTAATGATCTCGGCCATCTCCGCGCGCGAGACATCCACGATGTCGTCAAGCTCAAGCCCTTCTGCATACGTAAGCGCCTCTTCACCGCGCGCAATATGAAAAATCGTGCCCCGCCAGCTGTCCACGCCGTCCCCGGGACCGGATAGGCGGATGCCAAACTCGACATCCTGATCAAGGACGCGAACGGTCACTAGATCTCCCACGTCAACTTGAATACCGTCAACCGCGTATTCTCGGGCCACGACTATCACGGGCCGTTGCGTGTAGCCTCTGGCAAATATCGCTTGCATTTTTCGCTCCCGCTGAGCATCGCCCCAAACTGCAGAGGCAACCGGGACATCCACGACAGGCGTGGGACCGCTTGTTCCTGCGCTTTGACTGCAATGCATCGAGCTCGCTACACTGCGACGGCGAGGTACAGCCCGCCCAGAATGATCAGCCCAGCAACCAGCGCGAAGTAATAGCGCGCGCCGTGCACGGGGAGTTCTGGGTGGCCGGGTAGGTGAGAAACGTGGCGCTTCATCGCGGTTAGCGTGCAGAAGACTGAGTTAAGCATAGGCCTCTGAGAACAGGAACGCCATGTTGGCACCGGCGCCTGACGACGGCTCGAATACACCCTCCCTTCGATCTCTCGACCCGACCGAGGGCTTTTTTGCACGGATCGGCGGTTTTGCACAACGTATAGCGCGCTTTCCTGACACGAATGCGCCTCTGACCAGCTATTTGCCATCTCCATCCACGAAGGTAGGAGGTTGCCCGACATCGAGTTCGACTCATCGCGCCTACAACGAAGACATGCCCCAACCAAGGAGGTGCATTAATGTCTGTCAATACCGTCCAGGTTGTGCTGACCGAAGAATCCCGATGGGCCGTAGAAACCGATGATCCAAGCGGCACGCGTGTAACCTATCCCTCCCGCGGCGCAGCGATTGCCGCAGGCGTTCAAATGGCAATGGCGCAGGATGCCGTCCTCACGATCCATGGCGTGGAAAACGAGCCAAGTGAGATCGATTTTCGCGATTGCGACGCGAGCGCGCTCACTTGCATCCGTGATGCCGATTAAGGTCATGCCCTCAGTTGGATTCTAAGTGGGCGGTCCTGCGACACGCCTGCCTCCACTTCGGGCCCTCGCCACCCTGGTCGAGGGCTTTTCTTTTGCCAGACAGGCCCGATTGAGCATCTGTCCAACATTGATTGCTCATGTGTAGGCCCTAGACTCGAATTGCATACTGATGCGGGGGTCCCAAAATGCGACACGTTCACATCATGCCGCATCTCGGCCATTGGGACATCTGTCGAGACGGCAGTCCGAATATCCCGTTCACTACGAAAGCGGACGCCGTCCGTGACGGCTGGACAGCCGCCTGTGCCGAACGCGTCGATCTCTACGTTCACAGGCTAGACGGGACAATGCACCGGTACTTGAGCCGGGTCGATGGAACCAATCCAGAGCGCGACGAAGAATAGCGCCGGCATGCTTGCTGGGAAGAAACGCCTGATCGTCTCGTCTGGGTCGCCGGCGGCTAGCGCGTTGCCGAGTTGGTCGACGGCGATCAGCACGTTTCAGAAGTAGCGCTTCATCACTCCCCTCCTTCGCGGGGCGGCCAGCAGCGAACTCGCCGGCCACCCGGCCGCGCAGACCCTTCGGCGCCCCTTTCAACATCCGATCTGCGCTCGGCGTCGCCATCTGCTTGACGCGGCTCTGCAACTGGCGCCCGTTGATCAGGATGGGTGATTCCGGGTTCTTTTCGTTCCAGCTATGCAGCCAGGCTGACGCCCGGTCCTGAATGCCCTTGTCGCGCTCGGCCAGGCCGCGCGACCAGAGATCCAGGATGTCGGCTTGCGTCTTCTGCACCAGGGCGATGTCCTGGCGCGTCGGCATGCGGCGGCGGGTGAGTACCGACATCGACAACGGCGGCTCGGCATTTCCCACGTCGTTCAACAGGGACTACCCGAACGAGATAGTTGGCGGCATGACCCTTCGCGACTACTTCGCCGCGAAGGTTGTCGTTGGCGATGAAATCGGCGTCCGCTATGCGGAGCAACTGCTCGGCCGCGCCATGCCTGACTACGCCGCCCACCCGCTAGCCAACGCGATCTTCTGGGCTGATGCGCGTGCCCGCCTCCGCTACATCGAGGCCGACGCCATGCTCGCCGCTAGGGAGGCAGCATGACAACCCTGAAGGCATACGAGGTCCACTTCGGCGATCACCACGAAGCTCGAGCGCAGGTCCGCCGACGCCTACGACTTCGCGGCACACGCCAACCCATCGACCACCCACCGTCACTACGATCGGCGCAAGGTCAAACGGGCAGCAGCAACAGAATAAGGGAGCAGAAAACAGAAACGGCACCAGTGGCGCCGTGGGGAAATTCCGCATCATGGGACGGTTAGAAAGCCCGTAAGGCCTTGATGCGAAAGAAAATTTGGGGTGGCTGATGGGACTCGAACCCACGACGACAGGAATCACAATCCTGGACTCTACCAACTGAGCTACAGCCACCGTAGAGGTCATCAGCGCGTTACGTTGCTGATCGACGAAAACCAAGATTATACAAACAGTTTGCCGGAATGGCTAGTATTCCGCACAATTTTTTTGAGAGAAAAGCTCAGGTTCTGGACGGGCTCCACTTTGCTTCAAGCAGCACTGCCTGCTTGATGGCTTCGACGGTCTCCGCTTCGGTATCGAACTGCCCCAACAGGCGGCGCGACTTGCCGTTCAGCACGGCTTCCTGCAACGCCTTGCCAGCAGCTTCCGAAGTGCCGGGATGCCAGCAGTAGCGTGCCGTCCATTTGCCGTCCTGCAGTTGCTCGGCAACCCAGATCACCCTGAAGTCTTCATAGACAACGCCGAACGGCGCTTCGTTTTCCACGTTTTCTTTTTCCACGCTGCTCCCCCTGCCGGCTCGGTCCGCATGCCATGCCTTGTCTCGCCTGGGGCTATGCGAGGGATCGTATCACGGCCGCCGACCAGGGCGCCCGCCCGGCGCTGGCACCTTCGCGCCTGCCGCTGATTCGCTCGCGGAAATATGCTGTGCACAGCCCCTACCTCTGCAGGGTTCATGCCGCAAATGCGCGAAGCGATACTTGTGCCTGAGGGACATTGACCCCCCTCGACCTTCCCGTCAGGCGGCCCGCCCCATCGGGCCGCCTGCCTCTTTTTGGCCACCCTGCCTTCTCATTGTCGTGGCGCCAGCACCTGGCGAAGGAACCTCACGAGCATCTGAGAGCCCAATCGACGTCATCGACAAAAATCGACACGTCTACGAACGGCAGGAAACGGGAATGCAAATCAAGTGTAGATGGCCAGCGCGGATTCTTGCGCTGACGGCATTGGCGGCCACCTTGCTCGGCGGATGCGCTGGCGGCGGGGTCGACGGCAGGGAATCGAGCATCACGACGTACGGCACGCTGGACGTAGGCATCAGCCATACGCGCTAGCCTGCTGGCGTGACCGATGGAACTCTTTACGGGGACAACCGTCTAATCCCCTCGTCGGCGCAAGCAAAGCGAGCGCGCAAAAAAAGAGTCCGCAGCGCGGACTCTTAAATTTAGCGATCTCAAATGCCCTGAAGGCGGTTGCACTGTAACTGTCATCCTGGGAATGCACCATTCGGGTAAACGAAGAGCAACAAGCCTGGCGTAGCAACAAGAGTACGGCGACGAAAAAAAAGCCCGCCGAAGCGGGCTAATAATCAGTTGAAGAAAGCCCTGTATTCGAGGGCAGGCACAGTGTATGAAAGTGCCCTGCCTCAGCGAATTAGGGGAATCCCTTTCCTGGCGCCGGTTTCCGGGCGATCAGGCATTGCAAGTGCGGCGCGCGGTACCCCCGCGCAGCCATGCACATTTTCACGATTCGGAGTTAGAGCGCGGCCTCGGCAGAACGCGCAGCCCACGCTCGCTTACGCGGCCAGAGGCTCTTGTGCCTGCGGCCGCAAGTGCGCGCGCGCCTCTTCGAACAGTGCATCCACATCGGCTCGCGTGCGTGCCGCATTCATGCGCTTGGCATCCGACAGCACGCGGCGCCAGCCACGTCCGCCCGCGATGCCACGATGCAGGCCAAGCATGTGGCGCGTGAC
The DNA here is from genome assembly GCF_016127575.1 of Cupriavidus necator. NCBI lineage: Bacteria > Pseudomonadati > Pseudomonadota > Betaproteobacteria > Burkholderiales > Burkholderiaceae > Cupriavidus > Cupriavidus necator. The sequence continues at coordinate 3,086,003 of NZ_CP066018.1, read as the reverse complement.
CGCGCCCATATAGCCACCCCGCTCCACCAGGTCGCCGATATAGCGCTGCATCGCCAGCTCGACATCGAGCCGCGACGGCGCCGGCGCACTCGCATCGCCATAGAAGCGCGCATCCATTTCGGCCAATACATAGGGCTGATGGTATGCCTCGCGACCGATCATCACGCCATCGACGTGCTCGAGGTGGGCCGCCACCTCGTCATAGCTGACGATGCCACCGTTGATCAGGATCTCCAGCTCAGGAAACTCCTGCTTCAGCTGGTACGCCACCTCATAGCGCAGCGGCGGAATCTCACGGTTTTCTTTCGGGCTCAGGCCCTTCAGGATCGCATTGCGCGCGTGGACGATAAACGTGCCGCAACCCGCCTCGGCCACCCGGCCGACGAAATCACGAACAAAATCGTAGTGCTCGATCTTGTCGATGCCGATGCGATGCTTGACGGTGACCGGGATATCCACCGCATCGCGCATCGCCTTGACGCAGTCGGCCACCAGTTGCGGCTCGGCCATCAGGCACGCGCCGAAGGCCCCGCGCTGCACGCGCTCGGACGGGCAGCCGCAGTTCAGGTTGACTTCCGCATAGCCCCACTGCTGCCCCAGCTTGGCCGCCATGGCAAGATCTGCCGGCTCGCTGCCGCCCAACTGCAGCGCGACCGGGTGTTCGGCCGCATCGAAGTCCAGGTGGCGCGGGACGTCGCCATGCAGCAGCGCGCCGGTGGTCACCATCTCGGTGTACAGCCAGGTGTGGCGGCTGAGCTGGCGGTGGAACATGCGGCAATGGCGGTCGGTCCAGTCCATCATCGGGGCCACGGATACCCGGCGCGGGCTTGCAGCAGCGATCTTCCCTTGATAATCAGTCATTTCACAACGATCCGCCTGGACCGATATTCCTACTTAGAAAAACTCAAAAACTGCCTCGTCAGCCTGTCGGGAAACGGCAAGTTCGCTGATGAGCGGAAGCGCTTGAGTTTACCATCGAGGGCAGATCGAGATCGATCGAAGCAACACAGGTGCACTCGCGATGCTGAAACGGCTCCTTGGCATCACTCCACGTGCACGGCTTAACTGGGCTATAGAAGACGTGCAGCACAGATAACATGCACATTCGGACTGCGCTGATTGATTCCCGAAGCCCTCTGCGTGCAAATGGGAACGTGCGCGCCCGCCCCTGACAGGGGCCCCGCACCACCGCGCGGCAGGATGATTTTCAACACTGGGAAATTACAAGCATCTTCAACAGATGCTGCCTGCATTCTCAGGCTCATCAACATCAAGGCCGGGCGATGGCCGGGCTGTACGACAGCCTGGGGAACCCGGCGCATTGGGTTGCAGCCACGCCGGGGACAAACGTGTTTGGCCGAAGCAATTTCACGATCCACGGCGGAAGCTACCCTGGCTCTGCAGGTTGCATCGACTTCACCAGTTCAATGAACTCCTTTGCCAAGGAGTTTTTGTACTATGCGAAAGACATGGAACTGGAAGTTCGCTATTAAGGCTGTCGGTTCCGGCATCCTCGGTCTCGTCGCCATGCTGATGCTTGTAGAGATACGGGGAGCCTGGACAGGCCCTGAAAACTATCCGTTCGGCGGCCAAGGACCATCTGCGGCGATGTGGGCATATCAATCACAGGCGAACTACCTGCTGTCGTGCTTCGCACTCCTGCTTGGTTACTCACTTGCAATTTGGGCGTTGCTGGCAATGAACCGCAGCATTTGGCTGCGCTGGCTGGCCGGGATGCCGGTGCTTCTCCTCTGGGCATGGATGGCACTCGATGGTTCTCGACTCGACCTCTGAACGTTCGCTGACAGGAGCCGGGGCGGATGCGCACGCCTTCGTAACCTGACACGTCCCCCCAAACCGCGGTTACAGGCTACCGCGTCGAGGTTCACAGCGCCCGGCCCCCGCAGTATCACCGCGGCGCAGTCCGCTCGATCCAGCCTGCAAACGTCGTCAGAAATTTGCCGAGAAAGCCCTTGGTCGATTCATTGGCGATCCCGCCCTGCTCATCAAACAGCTTGTCGACGCCGCTGATATACGCCTCAGGCTGCTGCAGCATCGGGACATTGAGGAACACCATCGACTGGCGCAGGTGCTGGTTGGCACCGAAGCCACCGATGGCGCCGGGCGAAGCGCTGATGACGGCGCCAGGCTTGCCGTCCCAGACGCTGCTGCCGTAGGGCCGCGAGCCCACGTCGATGGCGTTCTTCAGCGGCGCGGGCACGGAGCGGTTGTATTCCGGGGTCACGAACAACACGGCGTCGGCGCGGCGGACGCGGTCGCGGAACGTGGTCCAGGCCTGGGTAGGTTTGTCGTCCAGGTCCTGGTTGTACAGCTGCAGCTCGCCGATCTCGACAATCTCCAGCTTGAGTTGCTGCGGCGCCAGCGCGATCAGCGCCTTGGCCAGTTTGCGGTTGTATGACTCCTTGCGCAGGCTTCCCACCAGTACAACGACATCACGAGGATTACTCATTGCGGCTCCTTTGACTGTGTGGACGGAATGACGCGGACGGCGCACGCGGCCAGGGTTGGCCTGGCCGCGTGCGCCGGTCCAGCCGTCACTCTACCCGAGTCGGCGCCGCCACGTCCTGCGCAGCGGATGTCAGGCAGTCTTGCCGAGCGACGCCAGCGGATGTTCCTCGGCGCGCCACGGGCTGTCGAAGAACGACAGCACCTTCTCGCGGCTGACATCATCAAGCCGCGCATGCTGCCAGCGCGGCTTGTGGTCCTTGTCGACAGCCAGTGCGCGGATGCCCTCGACACCGTCGCCGTTGCGGAACACGTAATGCATCATGTCCAGTTCCATGCGCAGCTCGTCTTCGAGCGACATGCTGCGCGCACGGCGGATCTGCTCCAGCGTCACGCACAGCATCAGTGGCGAGCGGCTGCGCAGCATGGCGGCGGTCTGCGCGGCCCAGTCGCCCGGGGCGTCGCTGACGGCGGCGAGGATGTCCGGCATGGTGTTGCCCGCGAACAGGCTGTCGATCTGCGCCGACAACCCGGCCAGCGTGCTTTGCGCCGGCACGCAGTCATCGCGGTGCGCAGCGGTAAAGCCTTCGATGTGCGCCAGCACGGCGTCGCCGCTGGCAAACTGCTGCGTGCGCAGCGAATCGACCAGCTCGGCCAGCCGGTTGCGCGGCAGATAGGCGTCGGCCAGCCCGGCGTAGAGTGCGTCGGCGGCATGGATCACGGTGCCGGTCAGCCCCAGGTACTCGCCGATGCGGCCCGGCGTGCGCGCGAGGAACCAGCCGCCGCCCACATCCGGGAACAGGCCGATATTGGTTTCCGGCATCGCCATCTTGGTGCGATCGGTGACCAGGCGCAGCCGCGCCCCTTGCGAGATGCCCATGCCGCCACCCATCACCACGCCGTCCATCAGTGCGATATAGGGCTTGGCATAGCGGTGGATCAGGAAGTTCAGCGCGTATTCTTCGACAAAGAACTGGTCGAGCAGCGGATCGCCTTCGTGCGCAGCCTTGTGAAAATAGCGGATATCGCCCCCGGCGCAGAAGGCCTTGCCGCCGGCACCGGCAACCACCACGGCCGCCACCTCGGGTGCGGCGGCCCAGGTCTGCAGCGCCTGGGTGATGGCGCGGATCATGTCGAGCGACAGGGCGTTGAGCGCCTGCGGGCGGTTCAGCGTCAGGTATCCGATGCCACCGCGGACCTCGGTCGTGACGAATTCAGTCATGTCGTACTCCTCCAATGCAACTCGCGATTTTACGCCAGTCGCATCGGCAAGCGCACCCCTGTGGGCAGCTTGCTGCGCATGTGCAGTCACTGCGCATGCGCCCGGCACCGTCACGCCAGCCGGAACGTCGCCACCAGCGAGGTCAGGCGCTGCGCCTGGTCTTCGAGCGATGCCGCCGCGGCGGCCGCCTGCTCCACCAGCGCCGCATTCTGCTGCGTCATGCTGTCCATCTGCGACACCGCCACGTTGACCTGCTCGATGCCGTTGGACTGCTCGTCCGAGGCCGCGCTGATATCGCCGATGATGGCCCTGACACGCTGCACCGCGTCGACGATGTCCTGCATCGCCCGACCGGCGTCATCGACCAGCCCCGAGCCCTCACGCACATTGGCCACCGAGGCGCCGATCAGCGCGCGGATTTCCTTCGATGCGCCGGCGCAGCGCTGCGCCAGGTCGCGCACATCGCCAGCCACCACGGCAAATCCCCGGCCGTGCTCGCCGGCACGCGCGGCTTCCACGGCCGCGTTCAGCGCCAGGATATTGGTCTGGAACGCAACCTTCTCGATCACGTCGATGATGTCGACGATCTTGCCCGAGCTGGCATCGATCGATTGCATGACGTTGACCACGCGCAGCACGGCCTCGCTGCCGCGCTCGGCCAGGCTCGCGGCATCCGTTGCCAGCCCGCGGGCCTCGCGCGCGCTGTCGGCATTCTGGCGCACGGTACTGGTCAGTTCCTCCATGCTGGAGGCGGTCTCTTCCAGCGAGGCCGCCTGCTGCTCGGTACGCTGCGACAGGTCGGCGTTGCCGCTGGCGATCTGCTTGCTGGCCGAGGCAATCGAGTCCGCGCCGCCACGCACGTCGCCCACCATGGCCACCAGGCTGGCCTGCATCCGTCCCAGCATGCCGAGCATGCGCGCGGTCTCGTTGCGCGCCGACTCATCGGCCAGCACCTCGCCGCCGGAAGCGGCGACGCTCAGGTCGCCACCCGCGATCTTCTCGAAACGCCCGATCGCAGTATCCAGCGGCTGCACGATCGAACGGCGCAGGCGCCATGCCACCACGGTGCTGAATGCCAGGCCCACTGCCAGCACGCATGCCGACAGCGCGAACAGGTTGCGATAGCGTTGCTGCGATGCCTCGTAGACCTGCTTGGCGCTGGCCACCTGCAGCTTGTTCAGTTCGGCATTGACGGCGGTGAAGGCGATGTCGAGCTGCGGGATGGTTTCGAGCACGGCCTTCATCACGCCATCGCGGTCGCCGGCATGCAGCGCAGTGATCATCGGCGCGACACCCTGCTTGAAGAGCGCATCGCGCCTGGCGGTGACATCCTCCACCGCCCTGGCTTCGTCAGCCGAGCGCGGCAAGGCGAGATAGGCCTGCCAGGCCTTCTCTGAATCGCGCGCAAAGCCTTCCGCGGTCGCGGCGCGCGCCTTGGCATCGGCGGGGTCCGTGGCGAAGGTCGCCTGGTCCAGCAGTACGCGCACCAGCAGCTGGTTCGAACGCGCTTCGGCCAGGTTGACCGCGGCCGACAGCTGCTGCCCATAGATCTGGTGCGTCGCCTCGTTGCTGCGCGACATGCCGAGCCAACCCACTGCGCCGACAATCAACAACAACAAGTTTGTGACGATGGTGAGGAACCACAATCTGGCTCCGATGGTAGTGTTCTTGAACATGAAGGCTCCGGGGGAAGAGGAATCGGGGAAATCGGGAGCGCGAGCCGCGCCGCCGCCCTGTTCAACTACGGCACGCTGGCTGCGTCCTTTACCGGTATTCACCACCTTCACACGCGTGACAGAATTGCGTGGCAGTACAGCAATCCACCATGTGGCGGATGCGCCGCGAGACCCCGCGCAGCGCCGTTTGGAGGAGTCCCTCGTGGCAATTCCATGCGGAATATGCAAACTGGCGGCATGAACACTGAATCGCTCGATCCCGGACTGGTGCTGCTGGCCTTTGCGCCAGTGTTCCTGCTGACCATCGGCGCCGAGGCATGGTACTGGGCCCGCCGCGACCCGACCGTCTACAGCCTGCGCGACACCGTATCCAACGCAGCGCTGGCGCTGATGCACCAGGCCTCGGATGCGTTCTTCCTCTGGCTGATGATCCGCACGGTCTATACCTGGTGCTACCAGCACGGCCTGCGCGCCATGCCCGAGACCCTGTGGTCATTCGCGCTGCTATTGCTGCTGCAGGACTTTCTCTATTACTGGTTCCACCGCGCCAGCCACCGCGTGCGCTGGCTGTGGGCTTCGCACGTGACGCACCATTCGTCGGAAGGCATGAATTTCTCGACGGCGTTCCGGCAGAGCCTGACGTATCCGCTCTCAGGCATGTGGCTGTTCTGGATTCCGCTGGCATGGATCGGCTTCACGCCGGACTGGGTGATCCTGGCGGTCGGCGTGAACCTGGCCTTCCAGTTCTTCGTGCATACGCGGCTGGGGCAACGCTGGCAGCTGATCGAGTCGCTACTGAATACGCCATCGGTCCATCGCGTCCACCATGCGAAGAACCCGCAGTACATCGACCGCAACTACGCCGGTGTGCTGACGATCTGGGACCGCCTGTTCGGCACCTTCGTCCCCGAGCATGAGGCCCCGGTGTACGGCATCACCCGCCAGGTGCGCACCCATAACCCGCTGACGCTGACCTTCCACGAATGGCGTGACATGTTCGCCGATGCCTGGCGCGATCGCGACCTGCGCTACCTGTGGAAGCCGCCCGAGTGGCGCAGCCCGCGCGCACCGGCACTGGAGCCGCTGCCCGGCACGCAATAAAAAACCGCGCCTTCGGGGCGCGGTTTTTTTATTGCCGGCGTCAGCGCTTATGCGCCTTCGCGGGAAGCACGCTTGCGCTCGTGCTCCTTCAGGTGGCGCTTGCGCAGGCGGATGCTCTTGGGCGTGAGCTCGACCAGTTCGTCGTCGGCGATGAATTCCACCGCATATTCGAGCGACATCTGGATCGGCGGCACCAGGCGCACGGCTTCGTCTGTACCCGAAGCACGAACGTTGGTCAGCTGCTTGCCCTTGATCGGGTTGACCACCAGGTCGTTGTCGCGGCTGTGGATGCCGATGATCATGCCTTCGTACAGCGCATCGCCCGGCTTGACGAACATGCGGCCACGGTCCTGCAGCTTCCACAGCGCGTAAGCCACGGCGTCGCCGTCGTCCTGCGAGATCAGCACGCCGTTGTGGCGCTCGCCCAGGCCGCCCTCGCGCACCGGCGCGTAGTCGTCGAAGATATGGCTGATCAGGCCGGTGCCGCGCGTCAGCGTCATGAACTCGCCCTGGAAACCGATCAGGCCACGGGCCGGGATGCGGTATTCCAGGCGGGTACGGCCCTTGCCGTCCGACGCCATGTCGAGCAGTTCGCCCTTGCGGCGGCCCAGCTCTTCCATCACGCCGCCCTGGTGGCTGTCTTCGACGTCCACGGTCAGCAGTTCGTACGGCTCGCACTTGACGCCGTCGATTTCCTTGAACACCACGCGCGGACGCGACACGGCCAGCTCGTAGCCTTCGCGGCGCATGTTTTCCAGCAGGATGGTCAGGTGCAGTTCACCGCGGCCAGACACTTCAAAGATGGTGTCGTCGCCGGTATCGGCCACGCGCAGCGCCACGTTGGACTTCAGTTCGCGGTCCAGGCGCTCGCGCAGCTGGCGGCTGGTCACGAATTTGCCTTCACGGCCGGCCAGCGGCGAGGTGTTGACGCAGAAGTTCATGGTCAGCGTCGGCTCGTCCACCTTCAGCATCGGCAGCGCGTCCTGGGCCTCCGGCGCGCACACGGTGCAGCCGATACCCAGTTCTTCGATGCCGTTGATCAGCACGATGTCGCCGGCTTCGGCCTCGGACACGATCTCGCGCTCCAGGCCCTGGAACTTCAGCACCTGGTTGATGCGGCCCTTGATCGGGTTGCCTTCCGGGCCGAACTTGACCACCACGTCCTGCAGCGGACGGGCGCGGCCACGCGAAATGCGGCCCACGCCGATCTTGCCGACGTAGCTGGAGTAGTCCAGCGAGATGATCTGCAGCTGCAGGGGGCCGTCCCGATCGTCGTCACGCACCGGCACCTTGTCCAGCACGGTCTCGAACAGCGGCTTCATGTCGCCGTCGCGCACGTCTTCGGTCAGGCCGGCAAAGCCGTTCAGGCCCGAGGCGTAGATCACCGGGAAGTCGAGCTGCTCGTCGGTGGCGCCCAGCTTGTCGAACAGGTCGAAGGTCTGGTTGATGACCCAGTCCGGGCGCGCGCCCGGGCGGTCGATCTTGTTGACCACCACGATCGGCTTCAGGCCCAGCGCCAGCGCCTTGCGCGTGACGAAGCGGGTCTGGGGCATCGGGCCCTCGACCGCATCGACCAGCAGCAGCACGCCGTCGACCATCGACAGCACGCGCTCCACTTCACCGCCGAAGTCGGCGTGGCCCGGGGTGTCGACGATATTGATATGGGTGCCGTTGTACTCGACGGCACAGTTCTTCGCGAGAATCGTGATCCCGCGTTCCTTTTCCAGGTCGTTCGAGTCCATCACCCGCTCGGCGACTTGCTGGTTGTCGCGGAAGGTGCCTGCCTGGCGCAGGAGCTGGTCGACCAGGGTGGTCTTGCCATGATCGACGTGGGCGATGATGGCGATATTTCGGATGGCGCGGGTCATTGCTGCGTCTCGCTTTGGAGAATCTGAGGTAACCCAACATTCTAGCATGTTGCAGCGCAAGACGCGTTGATCGGAACCGCCACTTACCGAATGAATATCATTGCGAAAAGTGGAATAACCAATTTCCGTTCTTGCTTATCGTTAAACGTGAACATATATTTGCCTCAGCAAAGATTGCAAAGGCAAAGATGTCACGGCTCCCTTCCTCCGATCAACCAGCCGAATCCACGGCCGGCCTGTTCGATCCCGCCCAGTACCAGATGTGCGACAGCGTCGGCTACCTGATGCAGCGCGCCAGGAACATGCTGGCGCACGGGGTCGAGCAGGAAGTCAGCAGCCTGGACATCACGCAGGCACAAGCCAGCTGCCTGATGATGCTGGCGACCGGCCGCGCCTCGACCGTCACCGACCTGGGCCGCGAACTGAATACCGACATGGGCTCGGTCACGCGCCTGCTCAGCCGCATGGAAAAGCGCGGGCTGATCGAACGCCGGCGCCGCGACGCCGACCGCCGCGTGGTCGACCTGTCGGTCACGCCACAGGGCCAGGAACTGGTGGAACGGCTGCCCGCCATCTTCTGCAAGGTGCTTGCCCACCACTTCCGCGGTTTTTCCGAGGATGAGATCCAACTGCTGCGCAGCATGCTGCGACGGATCATCGAAAACAACAGCGGGTAGCGGGCGTGCCTGCCGGCTTCCGGCAAGCCAGAACGTCCGGTCAACCGGACCCCGCAACAGCCCGTAGAAAAAAACAGCATGGCTCCGGCAACGGAGCGTCATCATGAAACCAGCTCTCACTCCCCAAGCCTCCCAGCCAGCCCGCACAAGCGCGCTCGTGCGCCGCGCCGGCACACTGGCGCTGACCGCCGTGGCCGTGGCGGTGCTGGCCGGCTGCGCGGCCCTTGGCAATTCGCACAGCACGCAGACCGTGGCCGACCCGGCCACGATGGCCACCTCGCAGACCTTGCCCGACGAGCATGGCCAGTGGCCCTCGCAGGATTGGGTCGCGCAGTTCAAGGACCCCCAGCTGAGCGCCCTGGTCGATGAGGCGGTCAAGGACAACCCGAGCCTGCAGGCCGCGTTCGCCCGCGTGGAAGCCTCGCGCGCCATGGCCGATGCCACCCGCAGCGCGCTCTATCCGCACCTTGAGTTCGAAGGCAGCCTGATCCGCCAGCGCTTCTCCGAGAAAGACCTGTTCGAAGGCACCCCGCTGGCGGGATCGTGGCAGAACCAGTCGCGCCTGCAGGTGGGCCTGTCCTATGACTTCGATTTCTGGGGCAAGAACCGCGACGCGCTCGAAGCCGCGCTCTCCGACGACCGCGCCGCCGAGGCGGAAAGCCAGGCCTCGCGCCTGATCCTGGCCACCTCGATCGCCCGCAACTACGCCCGCCTGGCTGCGCTGTATGCCCAGCACGACGTGGCAGAGCGCGCCATCGCCCAGCGCAGCGACCTGACCGAGCTGTCGCGCCAGCGCCTGGCCGCCGGCCTCGACACCCAGGTCGAGACCACGCAGGCGCGCGGCACGGTGGCTGCTTCGCGCACCGACCTGCAGCGCGTCGACGAGGAAATCGCCCTGGCGCGCAACCAGCTTGCAGCGCTGCTGGGCAAGGGCCCGGACCGCGGCCTGCAGATCCAGCGCCCGGTGCTGCTGGCGCAGGCCACGCCGACGCTGCCCGACAACCTGACCATCGGCCTGCTGGGCCGCCGGCCGGACCTGGTGGCGGCACGCTGGCGCGTGGAGGCGGCGTCCAAGGACATCAGTGTCGCCAAGAAAGAGTTCCTGCCTGACGTCAGCCTGACCGCCTTTGCCGGCCTGGCCGCGCTGGATCCGTCCAACCTGCTGATGGGCGTCAGCCGCACCTTCGGCATCGGCCCGACCATCCGCCTGCCGATCTTCGAAGGCGGCAAGCTGCGCGCCAACCTGAAGGGCAAGTACGCCGGCTACGACATCGCCGTGGCCAACTACAACCAGGCCCTGGTCGATGCGCTGCGCGAGACCGCCGACACCATGACCAGCATCCGCAGCGTCGACAAGCAGATCCAGACCCAGCGCGAAGCGCTGGACCTGGCCGAGCACGCCTATGCGCTGGCCACCACCCGCTACAAGGCCGGCCTGGGCACGCAGCTGACCGTGCTGAACGCCGAGAGCAATGTGCTGCAGCAGCGCCGCCTGGCGACCGACCTGCAGGCGCGCCGGCTGGACCTGCAGATGGGCCTGATGAAGGCGCTCGGCGGCGGCTACGAGGAGCCTGCGGAAGGCCACGAGAGCGCGGGCCACGGACCGGCGCAGCAACAGCACAACACCCAGGCGGGCGCCCGCGGCTGATCCGCGCACCCAGTGATCGAAGACAAGATTATTCAGAAGACATCATGAGCAACAACCAGCAAGCGGCCGGCACCAACGCCCCCCAGCACCCTGCCCAGCAAGCGCCGGCCACCACCAACAACAACGGCAAGCGCAAGCGCATGCTGCTGTCGCTGACCGCGGCAATCGTGGTCGCCGGCATCGGCTATGGCGTTTACTGGGGCATGTACGCCCGCCACTTTGAAAACACCGACGACGCCTATGTCGCCGGCAACGTGGTCCAGGTCACGCCGCTGGTGGGCGGCACCGTGGTGTCGATCTCCGCCGACGACACGCAGCTGGTCACCGCCGGCCAGCCGCTGATCCAGCTTGATCGCGCCGATTCGCAAGTGGCACTGGAACAGGCCGAGGCCCAGCTGGCACAGGCCGTGCGCGAAGTGCGCACGCTGTACGTCAACAACGGCTCGCTCGCCGCCAACGTGGCGCTGCGCGAAGCCGACGTGGCCAAGGCCCGCGACGACCTGCGCCGCCGCCAGGCCATCGCCGGCTCGGGCGCGGTCTCGAATGAAGAGATCTCGCATGCGCAGTCCGCGCTCAAGGGTGCGGAGTCGGCGCTGCTGGCCGCGCGCGAGCAGCTGGCGTCGAACAAGGTGCTGACCGACCAGACCACGGTGGAGAAGCACCCCAACGTGCAGCGCGCCGCCGCCAGCCTGCGCTCGGCCTACCTGTCGTTCGCGCGCTCGGCCATGCCGGCGCCGGTCACCGGCTACGTTGCCAAGCGCTCGGTGCAGGTCGGCCAGCGCGTGGCCGCCGGCGCGCCGCTGATGGCCGTGGTGCCGCTGGACCAGGTCTGGGTCGACGCCAACTTCAAGGAAGTGCAGATCACGCATATGCGCATCGGCCAGCCGGTGACGCTGGAAGCCGACGTGTACGGCTCCAAGGTGGAATACCAGGGCAAGGTCGCAGGCTTCTCGGCAGGTACCGGCTCGGCCTTCTCGCTGCTGCCGGCGCAGAACGCCACCGGCAACTGGATCAAGGTGGTGCAGCGCCTGCCGGTGCGCATCGCGCTTGACCCGCAGCAGCTCAAGGACCACCCGCTGCGCGTGGGCCTGTCGATGACCGTCAAGGTCGACGTGCGCCGCGAGGAAGGCGCCGCCATGGCCCCTGCCGCGCCGGCCAAGCCGATGCAGACCGATGTCTACGACAAGGTTGCGCAGGACGCCGACCAGCTGATCGCGCGCATCATCGCCGCCAACAACGGCGGCCGCAGCACCGGCCTGCCCTCGGCCAGCGCCGCCAACGCCAAGCCCGCCAACACCTGACCATGGCCATCTCCCCCTCCGCCGCGCAGTCCGGCGGCAGCCAGGCGCCGGCGCGGCCCGTCCGGCCGCTGGCACCGCAGCAGCCGCAGCCGCTGACCGGCGGCAAGCTGGTGGTCGGCACCATCGCGCTGTCACTGGCCACGTTCATGAACGTGCTGGACTCGTCGATCGCCAACGTATCGATCCCGGCGATTTCAGGCGACCTGGGCGTGGCGCCCAACCAGGGCACATGGGTCATCACCTCGTTTGCGGTGGCCAATGCGATCTCGGTGCCGCTGACCGGCTGGCTGACCACGCGCTTCGGCGCGGTGCGGCTGTTCATCACCTCGATCCTGCTGTTCGTGCTGGCATCGTGGCTGTGCGGCGTCGCTCCCAACCTCGAGACGCTGCTGGCCGCACGGGTCCTGCAGGGCGCGGTGGCCGGGCCGATGATCCCGCTGTCGCAGTCGCTGCTGCTGTCGAGCTATCCGCCGCAGAAGAGCACCATGGCACTGGCACTGTGGGGCATGACCACGCTGGTGGCGCCGATCATGGGCCCGCTGCTGGGCGGCTGGATCTCGGACAACATGACCTGGCCGTGGATCTTCTACATCAACGTGCCGGTGGGCATCGTCACGGCCTATGTCACCTGGGCCATCTACAAGGACCGCGAAACCCCGACCAGGGTGCTGCCGATCGACCGCATCGGCCTGGCGCTGCTGGTGATCTGGGTGGGCTCGATGCAGCTGATGCTCGACAAGGGCAAGGAACTGGACTGGTTCCACTCGACCGAGATCGTGGTGCTGACGCTGGTGGCGATTGTCGGTTTCCTGTTCTTCCTGATCTGGGAAAGCCATGAGAAGCACCCGGTCGTCGATATCAGCCTGTTCAAGGGCCGCAACTTCAGCGCCGGCGTGGTCGCCATCTCCGTGGCATACGGGCTGTTCTTCGGCAACCTGGTGATCCTGCCGCTGTGGCTGCAGACGATTGTCGGCTATACGGCCACGGACGCGGGCATCGTGATGGCGCCGGTAGGGATCTTTGCGATCCTGCTGTCGCCGCTGATTGGCAAGAACCTGCCGAAAATGGATGCCCGCTGGGTGGCCACGGCCGCGTTCATCACCTTCGGCATCGTCAGCCTGATGCGCGCCGGCTTCACGACCCAGGTGGACACCCGCACGCTGATGATCCCGACCCTGATCCAGGGCGCAGCCATGGCGATGTTCTTCATCCCGTTGACCTCGATCATCCTGTCGGGCCAGCCGCCGGAAAGGATTCCGGCGGCGTCAGGACTGTCCAACTTCGTCCGGATCACGTTCGGGGCCATCGGCGCTTCGATTTCGACCACGCTCTGGGAAAACCGGACGGCGCTGCACCATGCGCAACTGGTGGAACAGGTCACCCCGTACAACCCGGCCTACCACGACCAGCTCAACCACCTGATGCAGATGGGCATGAGCCAGGCCCAGGCGATCGGCGTGATCGAGCGCAATATCACCCAGCAGGCGGCCATGCTCGGCGCCAACGATATCTTCTGGATCTCGGGGATGCTGTTCTTCGTGCTGATCGGCTTTGTCTGGCTGACGCGGCCGGCCAAGGGCGGCGGCGGGTCAGCGGATGCGTTGGCGGCGCACTGACCCCACCTCTCCGGTTTTCAAGAACTTGGCCCCTGATCGGGGCCGTTTTTTTTTGCTTCGCCGCGGCGTTGCCGCGCCGGGAATGTCCCCCTTGTGTTCCTGTCTTCGTGCCTCTATTATTTGCAAACCAATTTACGGAACCTTGGTTCCAAAAAATGGAACCATAAACAGGTAAGAAGACGTGGAGCATGGAGCGGCGGAGTGAGCATTCTTGAAGGCGTGGAAAGCGTCCTGGACATGTTCGGGCATCACCGGCACGAGATCACTTTTAACGATGTCCTGGACGAACTTGGCCTTGCCAAGAGCTCGGCCTCGCGCCTGCTCGCCCAGATGGTGCGCTACCGCCTGCTGGAACTGCAGCCGTCCACGCGGCGCTACCGCCCTGGCGCGCTGCTGATCCGCGCCGCGCAGGCTGCTGCACAGGCGCATCCTTTCGACGAGCAATGCCGCGAGATCCTGGCCACGCTGTCCGATGCCACCGGCTTCACCGCCTACCTGTCGATGCTGGACGGCACCGACACCGTCGTGCTGCAACGCCTGAACGGAAGCAACCCGGTGCAGGTGCTGTCACCGCCCGGCGCACGCCGGCCGGCATTCACCACAGCGATGGGCCGGGTACTGCTGTCGCGCCTGCCCGAGCCTGAATTCAACTCGCGCTATGGCGCCGCCGGCACCCGCAAGCTGCCGGATGCACCCGCAGGCTGTCCCGCCACGGTCGCCGAGCTGCGCGAGCGTGTGGCGACGGCCCGCGCCGAGCGCAGCGCCATCGCCGTGAATGAAGGCATGCCCGGCATCGGCGCCGTGGCCGCCACGCTGGCAGATCCGCTCTCAGGCGACGTGCGTGGGCTGTGCCTGTCTTTCACCGCGATGCAGGTCAGCCAGGCCCAGGCCCAGGCGCTGCGCGCGACGCTGGTGCAGGCCGTGGCACCCGTGGGACAGCGCATCGGCGACCCACTGTGGCTCGACGCCACCCCACTTATCTAGACTTCGCCGCAACGACTTATGGAACTCCTGTTACTCAGCAACTCCAGCAGCGACGCCGGCTACCTGGTCCACGCCCAGGCGGCAATCCGGGACCTGGCCGCCGGCCGCAAGACTGCCTGCTTCATCCCGTTCGCCGGGGTCACGCGCGACTGGGACACCTACGAGACGTTGGTCCGCGACGCCTTCGCGCCGGTCGGCATCGCGGTGCAATCGCTGCACCGGCAGGCCGAGCCGGCGGCAGCCGTGCGCGCCATCGAGGCGGCTGAACTGATCGTCGTTGGCGGCGGCAACACGTTCCGCTTGCTGCAATGCCTGCGCGAGCGCGGCCTGCTGGCGGCGATCTCGGCGCGGGTGCGATCCGGTGCGGCGCGCTATATCGGCTGGAGCGCTGGCGCCAACCTGGCCTGCCCGACCATCAGCACCACCAACGACATGCCGGTGGCCGACCCGGGCGGCCTGGACGCGCTGGCGCTGGTCCCCTTCCAGATCAACCCGCACTACTTCAACCTGGTCGTGCCCGGCTTCCGCGGCGAAACGCGCGACCAGCGCCTGGCCGAATTCACCGTGCTGCAGCCCGACATGCCAGTGCTGGGGCTGCCCGAAGGCAACTGGGTGCGGGTCTCGGACGATCGCCTCGAAATGGGCGGCGCCCATCCCGCGCGCTGGTTCAGGGGCGCGGACATTGCCGACGTGCAGCCCGGCGCGCTGTCGCTGCCGCGCTGAATTTGCCGGCCTGAGTCCCTGCGTACAGAACCCCACCCCAGCCCCAGGAAGTCAAGCAAGATGTCTATCAAGCAGGTTATTGAATCGATCGAGCTGCTGTCGGCAGCGAATGTCGACGGCGCAGCCGTCGCCTCACTGCTGCGCTCGCGCGGCCTGGACGATGTCACCGTCACGCGCGTGGAAGAGAACGGCCTCTACACCGATTTCCTCGCCTGCACGGTGCCCGGACAGAACCCGGACGCGCCCGCACTTGGCGTGGTGGGCCGGCTGGGCGGCGTCGGTGCACGCCCGGCCGTGACGGGACTGGTGTCCGATGCCGACGGCGCCATCGTGGCCGTCGCCAGCGCGTTGAAGCTGGCCGACATGGCCGCCACCGGCGACGTGCTGGCCGGTCCGGTGCGCATCCACACCCATATCTGCCCGCATGCCGCCACACGGCCGCATCATCCGGTGCCGATGATGAAATCGCCCTTTGCGATGCGCACGATGATGTCGCATGAGGTGCACCCGCGCATGGCGGCGATCCTGTCGGTCGACACCACGCGCGGCAACCGCTTTGTCAACCGCCGCGGCGTGGCGCTGACGCCGGTGGCCAAAGAAGGCTGGCTGCTGCGCCTGCCGGAGCGGATGCTGGACCTGATGGGATGGGTCAGCGGCGAACTGCCGATGGTGTTGCCATTGACCACCCAGGACATCACGCCGTATGAGAACGGCCTGTGGCACGTCAACTCGATCATGCAGCCGGCCATCGTGACCCCTGCCCCGGTGGTGGGCGTGGCGCTGACCGCGCAGACCACTGTGCCAGGCTGCGCAACCGGCGTCACCAACGCCTTCGACATCGACGTGGCGACGCGCTTCTGCATCGAGGTGGCGAAGCAGTTCGGCCAGGGCCAGTGCGACTTCTACGACGCGGTCGAGTGGGCCGAGCTGCAGCGCCGCTATGGCTCGCTGGCCCATCTGCAGACCGTGGGAACCGAGGCATGAACACGCCTGCCGCACGCCAGCCACGCGTGGCCTTCGTCACCATCGGGCAGGCGCCCAGGACAGACGTGGTACCGCAGATGATTGCCGACCTGGGCCTGCCGGCCACTGTGGAAGAGTTCGGCATCCTGGACGCGCTGGGCCCGCAAGATATTGCCGCGCTGGCGCCCGCGCCCGGCGAGTACCGCTTTGCCAGCCGGCTGCGTGACGGCACGCAGGCGGTGATGGGCAAGCCGGTGGCCGAGGCCATGCTGGCCCGGCTGATGACCTCGCTGGACGACGGCCGCTTCGACGCCCTGGTGCCGCTGTGCACCGGCACCGCCCTGCCGCCGATGCGGACCCTGGTCATCGAACCGCAGCAGGTAGTGGACCATCTGACCGTGGCGCTGGCGCAGGGCTGCAAGCGGCTCGGCATCGTATTGCCGCTGGAGGCCCAGGTAAGCAGCTTCCACCTGATCCAGCCGGTGCCCTGCGAACTGCGCGTCACCCATGCCTCGCCTTATACCGACGCCAGCACCGATCGCTTCGCGCAGGCGGGCGAGACGCTGCGCGGCTGCGACCTGGTGGTGATGCACTGCATGGGCTACACCGAAGCCATGCGGGCCGAGGTGGCGCGCCATGCCGGCGCGCCGGTGCTGCTCTCCAACCGCATGGTGGCAAGGCTGCTGGGACAGGTACTGGCTGGTGCCGCGGCCTGAATCCAGGCACGAAGCGAATCCATTTTCGGGTAAGGGCAAGCCCGCTGACAGATTGCCCATGACACTGCTGGAGTGGAAGTAACAATGAAACAGGTGGCGAAGTGGATGGGGCCGCTGGCACGCGGCATGATGTGGATGAGCCTGGGCGCGGCGGTGATCCCGGGCGCGCAGGCGCAGGAGTGGAAGCCGGCCAAGCCGGTGCGCCTGCTGGTGGGCTTTGCGCCCGGCGGCTCGGCCGATCTGCTGGCGCGCCTGGTGCAGGCGCCGCTGTCGGAAAGCCTGGGGGTTCCGGTGGTGGTGGAGAACGTGCCGGGTGCGGGTGGCAATATCGCCGCCGACAAGCTGGCCAAGGCCCCGGCCGACGGCTACACCATCGGCATGGGCGCCGCCGGCGCGATGGCGGTGACCCACGTGCTCAACCCCAAGGGCACGCCATACAAGGCGGATGATTTCACGCCCATCGCCATGCTGGCCACCCAGCCGAATGTCGTGATCGTCAATCCGGCCCTGCCGGTCAAGACCATGGCCGACTTCGTCGCCTACGTCAAAAAGACGCCGCAGGTCACCTACGGCACCGCCGGCGTCGGCACGTCAAATCACCTGATTGCCGAAACCATGCTGCACCGTCTTGGCATCGACATGGTCCATGCGCCGTACAAGGGTGCCACCCCGGTGATCACCGACCTGATGGGCGGGCATATCGCCATGACGGTCGACAACATCACCACCGCGGCGACGCTGGCCAAGACCGGCAAGGTCAAGGCGCTGGCAGTCACCGGCAGCAAGCGCTCGCCCCTGTTGCCGGACGTGCCGACGCTTGCCGAGAGCGGACTGAAGGACTTCAACATGCCGACCTGGCAAGGCATCTTCGGGCCGAAGGACCTGCCGAAGGCAATCGTGGTCCGCTACAACCAGGCGCTGGTCAAGGCCTTGGCGAACCCGGAAGTCAGGAAGAAGATGGCTGAATTCGGCTCCGAGCCCGTGGGCGATACGCCGGAGCATTTCGCCGGGTTCCTCGCCCAGGACCGCAAGATGTGGGCCGATGTCATCAAGACGGCCAAGATCACGCTCGAGTAATTGCTGACGGGGCGGCCATTTACGCCCCTCACGCAATTTACAGCTTGACCAGCCGCTCCGGCCGCAACGCGCCTTCGCGCATGCGTGCCACGCCCAGCAGCCGGGCTGGTTCGCCGGCATAGACGCGCGCCAGCGCATCCTCGGCCAGCCCGGTGTCGGCCGGCAGGTCGCGCTGAGCGATGCGCTGGCCCTGCAGGAAGCGCGCTGCGGAGACCTCGTCCAGATGCACCGGCGCACACTTCTGCAGCAAGGCGTCCACAGGTGCCAGCATGGCCGGGCGCTGCGAGTCGTCGCGCTGCTCGATCTGCTCCAGGGTCACCGCGCCGTCCAGCGTCAGGTCGCCCACGGCGATCCGGCGCAGTCCGGTCAGGTGCGCGCCGCAGCCCAGCGCTTCGCCGATGTCCTCGGCCAGCGTGCGGATATAGGTGCCCTTGCTGCACGTCACCCGCATCGTGAACGACGGGGCTTCGGGCAAGGCGCACTCCAGCAGCGCAATCGAACGGATGGTGACGCGGCGCGCCGCGCGCTCCACGGTCTGGCCGGCGCGCGCGTATTCATACAGCGGGCGGCCGTCCTTCTTCAGCGCCGAATGCATCGGCGGCACCTGTTCGATCTCGCCGAGGAAGCTTGCCAGCGCCTGCTCCACTGCGGCGCAATCGCAGGTGACCTCGCGCACGTCGAGCAGTTCGCCTTCGGCGTCGCCCGTGCTCGAGCGCGAGCCCAGCCGCACTACGGCGTCATAGGTCTTGTCCGCTTCCAGCAGGTCCTGCGAAAACTTGGTGGCTTCGCCGAAGCACAGCGGCAGCAGCCCCGTGGCAAGCGGATCCAGCGTGCCGGTATGGCCGGCCTTGGCCGCGCGCAAGAGGCGCTTGGCGCGCACCAGCGCGTCGTTGGACGACAGGCCCAGCGGCTTGTCGAGCAGCAACACACCATGGACCTCGCGGCGCGGCAGGCGCGGCGGACGGTTGGCGTTGGAATCGGTCATCGGGAGAAAGCGGGAGGCGGGACGGCGATGCGGCGCGGATGGCGGCAACGTAAACGTAGTGGCCGCGAAACCCATGCCAGGGCGGCATGGGCGCCGGCTTCAGTCGTCTTTCGAACGCGTGGCGTTCGCTTCGTTGATCAGCTTGGACATCTCGATCGCATGTTCGACCGAGGTATCGTGGAAGAAGCGCAGCGTCGGCACGGTATGGATGTGCAGGCGCTTGTACAGCAGCGAGTGCAGGTAGCCGGCCTTTTCGTTCAGGATGGCTTCCGCCTCGGCGGCTTCGGCGCCCAGCACGGTGAAGTACACCTTGGCGTGCGCGTAGTCCGGCGTCAGCGCGACCGACTGCAGCGTGACCAGGCCGAGGCGCGGGTCGCGCAGTTCGCGCTGGATCATCTCGGCCAGGTCCTTCTGGATCTGGTCGGAGATGCGGAGATTGCGGGAGGAGATACTGCCTTTCTTGGCCATTCAATACAGTCTGGTCGAGATGACAACGGCAGGCCGAAGCCTGCCGTTGCTTGCGACGCCTTACAGCGTACGCGCCACCTCTGTGATTTCGTACACCTCGAGCTGGTCGCCTTCCTGAACATCGTTGAAGTTCTTGATCGACAGACCGCACTCGAAGCCTTGCTTCACTTCCTTCACATCGTCCTTGAAACGCTTGAGCGAATCCAGCTCGCCGTCGTGGATGACCACGTTGTTGCGCAGCACGCGCACCAGCGAGTTGCGCTTGACCAGGCCGTCGGTGACCATACAGCCGGCCACCGCACCGATCTTCGGCACGCGGAACACCTGACGTACCTCGACCTGGCCGATGGTGGTCTCGCGCTTCTCCGGCGCCAGCATGCCCGACATCGCCGCCTTGATCTCGTCTACCGCATCGTAAATGATGTTGTAGTAGCGGATATCGATGCCGTTGTGCTCGGCCAGCTTGCGCGCACCGGCGTCGGCACGCACGTTGAAGCCGATGATGACCGCCTTCGAAGCCGTCGCCAGGTTGACGTCGGATTCGGAGATGCCACCCACGCCGCCATGCACGATCTGCACGCGCACTTCGGCGGTCGACAGCTTCTGCAGCGACTGCACCAGCGCTTCCTGCGAACCCTGCACGTCGGCCTTGACGATCAACGGCAGCGTCTGCACTTCGCCTTCGGCCATCTGCTCGAGCATGTTCTCCAGCTTGGCGGCCTGTTGCTTGGCCAGCTTCACGTCGCGGAACTTGCCCTGGCGGAACAGCGCGATTTCACGTGCCTTGCGCTCGTCCGGCAGCACCAGCACTTCTTCACCGGCGGCAGGCACTTCCGACAGACCCTGGATTTCCACCGGGATCGACGGGCCGGCTTCCTTGGTCGGCTTGCCGTTCTCGTCCAGCATGGCACGCACGCGGCCGTAGGCGCTGCCAGCCAGGACCACGTCACCACGCTTGAGCGTGCCGCTGCTGACCAGGATGGTCGCGATCGGGCCCTTGCCCTTGTCCAGCTGGGCTTCCACCACCAGGCCCTTGGCCGGGGCATCCACCGGAGCGGTCAGTTCCAGCACTTCGGCTTGCAGCAGCACTTGCTCGAGCAGGTCTTCCACACCGGTACCCATCTTGGCGGAAACCGGCACGAACGGCGAATCGCCGCCGTATTCTTCCGGCACCACCTGCTCCGCCACCAGTTCCTGCTTGACGCGGTCCGGGTTGGCATCGGGCTTGTCGATCTTGTTGATCGCCACCACGATCGGCACACCGGCAGCCTTGGCATGCGCAATGGCTTCCTTGGTCTGCGGCATCACGCCGTCGTCGGCGGCCACCACCAGGATCACGATATCGGTCGCCTTGGCACCGCGGGCACGCATGGCCGTGAAGGCCTCGTGACCCGGGGTATCCAGGAACGTGATCACGCCGCGGTCGGTTTCCACATGGTAGGCACCGATGTGCTGCGTAATCCCGCCGGCTTCGCCCGCGGCCACCTTGGTGCGGCGGATGTAGTCCAGCAGCGAGGTCTTGCCGTGGTCGACGTGACCCATCACGGTCACCACCGGCGGACGCGGCAGCAGCTCGGCGTCGGTGTGTTCCTCACCGCCCACCACCAGCAGCGCTTCCGGATCGTCCAGCTTGGCGGCATACGCCTTGTGGCCCATTTCTTCCACCACGATCATGGCGGTTTCCTGGTCCAGCACCTGGTTGATGGTCACCATCTGGCCGAGCTTCATCATCTGCTTGATGACCTCGGATGCCTTGACGGCCATCTTGTGCGCCAGGTCGGCCACCGAGACGGTTTCCGGCACGTGCACTTCACGCACCACCGGCTCGGTCGGCGCCTGGAAGCTGCTGCGGCTGTCGTCGTGCTGCTGCTGCCTGCCGCCGCGGCCACGCGGGCCACCGCGCCAGCCGCCCACGCCACCCGAAGTATCGCCGCGGGTCTTCAGGCCGCTGCCCTTCTTGCGGCTGCTGTCGTCCTGCCAGCCCGCCTTCACGACCTTGCCCTTCTTGTCGGCGGTTGCCGTGGTCGTGGTCGTGGTGGCCGGCTTCTTTTCGTCCTTCTTCGCTTCCGTGGTCGCACCGGCCGGCTTCACCGGCTTGTGCAGCGTACCGGTCTGCTCGGCCTTCTTCTCTTCAGCCTTGCGCTCGGACGGCGCCTTCAGCACGCGCGGCGGCGCGTTCAGCATCTGCTGGATCGCACGGGCCTCGGCTTCGGCAGCCTCGCGGCGCTTGCGCGCAGCGACTTCCTGCTCTGCGCGGGCCTTGTCGGCGGCAGCCTTGGCTTCGTCGGCAGCCTTCTGCGCCTCGGCGCGTTCGGCGGTGACGCGTGCCTTCTCGTCCTCTGCCTTCTTGCGCGAGGAATCCTCGTTGGCCTCGGTCACGGCGCGCGACGCGGCAGCCTCTTCCTCCGCCTTGCGGGCGGCGAGTTCGGCCTGGCGGCGCTGTTCAGCCTCCAGCGCTTCCTGGCGGGCGCGGCGCTCGGCTTCCTCGCGCTCGGCTGCCTCGCGGGCGGCCTTGGCTTCAGCTTCCTGGCGCGCCAGCAGTTCGGCCTGCTGGCGTTCTTCCTCGTCGCGGCGAGCTTCCTCGACAGCATCGACGACAGGCGCCTGGGCTTCGACCGCGTCGGCCTGGGCATCGGGCGCAGCTTCGTCGCGCTTGATCAGCACGCGCTTCTTGCGCACTTCCACCTGGACCGTGCGGGTCTTGCCAGTGCCATCCGACTGGCGGATCTCGGAGGTTTCGCGCTTGGTCAGTGTGATCTTCTTGCGGGAGCTGTCGTCGGCCTGGCCGTGCGAACGCTTCAGATAGTCCAGCAGCCTGGTCTTATCCGATTCCGTGATGATGTCTTCTGGCGTCGCTTTGCCCACCCCAGCCGCCTGCAATTGTTCCAGCAGGGCAGCTGCGCTGCGACTCAGTTCTGCGGCCAGTTGGGCAACTGTTGTGCTTGCCATTCAAACCCTTTCAATGCTTGGTTTCTACGTCGGGACAAATCGTTGCGGAAAGCGCGCCCGGGCCAGGTGTAGGCCGGCCCGGCCGTGTCCCTCAGTTGAACCAATGTTCCCGTGCTTTCATGATCAGCGACTTGGCTTCTTCCTCGCTGACACCGGTCATCTCGACCAGCTCGTCCACGGCCAGTTCGGCCAGGTCGTCACGCGTATGGATATCGCCTTCGGCCAGCTTGCCGATCAGTTCCGGGTTGAGGCCGTCGAGCGAGCGCAGGTCCTGCGACACCTCTTCCACCTTTTCTTCCCGGGCCAGTTCCATCGTCAGGAGCGCATCACGCGCGCGATTGCGCAGCTCGTTGACGGTGTCTTCGTCAAAGGCCTCGATCTCCATCATTTCACTGATGGGGACATAAGCCACTTCTTCCAGCGTGGAGAAGCCTTCCTCGATCAGGATGTCGGCAACTTCCTCATCCACGTCCAGCTTGGACATGAACAGCTTGCGCACGACATCGCTCTCTTCGGCCTGCTTCTGCGCCGACTCTTCCTGCGTCATGATGTTGATCTGCCAGCCGGTCAGCTCGGTCGCCAGGCGCACGTTCTGACCGCTGCGGCCGATCGAGACGGCGAGGTTTTCCTCGTCGACCACGACGTCCATGCTGTGCTTTTCTTCATCGACCACGATCGACTGCACCTGTGCCGGTGCCAGCGCGCCGATCACGAACTGCGCCGGGTCTTCCGACCACAGCACGATGTCCACGGCCTCGCCGCCGATCTCGTTGCGCACCGCGGTGACGCGGGTACCGCGCACGCCGACGCAGGTGCCGATCGGGTCGATGCGCTTGTCATGCGCGACCACGGCGATCTTGGCGCGCACGCCCGGATCACGGGCAGCCGCCTTGATCTCCAGCAGGCCTTGTTCCATTTCCGGCACTTCGTTCTCGAAGAGCTTGATCAGGAACTCGGGCGCGGTGCGCGACAGTTCAATCTGCGGGCCGCGCGCGGCGCGGTCCACATTCAGGATATACGCACGCACGCGGTCACCGGTGCGCAGGTTTTCCTTGGGGATGATCTGGTCGCGGGCCAGCAGCGCTTCCACGCGGCCGGACTCGACGATCAGGCCCTTCTTGTCGGCGCGCTTGACCGTGCCGGTCATGATCTTCTCGCCGCGATCCAGGTAGTCGTTCAGGATCTGCTCGCGCTCGGCGTCGCGGATGCGCTGCAGGATCACCTGCTTGGCAGCCTGCGCACCGATGCGGCCGAACTCGACCGACTCGATCTGCTGCTCGATAAAGTCACCCAGCTCGATGCTGGGGTTTTCATCGCGGGCTTCGAACAGCAGGATCTGCTTGTCCGGCTCTTGCAGGCCCAGCTCGTCGGGAACGACCAGCCAGCGGCGGAAGGTTTCATGCTCGCCCGACTCGCGATCGATCGCGACACGGATATCCACGTCTTCCTCGAAACGCTTCTTGGTGGCCGAGGCGAGCGCCGCCTCCAGGGCACCGAATACCACATCCTTGTCGACGTTCTTCTCACGCGCAAGCGCATCGACGAGCAACAGA
Organism: Cupriavidus necator; assembly: GCF_016127575.1. NCBI lineage: Bacteria > Pseudomonadati > Pseudomonadota > Betaproteobacteria > Burkholderiales > Burkholderiaceae > Cupriavidus > Cupriavidus necator. The sequence goes on along the minus strand of NZ_CP066018.1, from coordinate 3,062,010 downwards.
ACTTCGCGGCTCATTGCTTGTTCCCTTTTCTTTGATTTCCTTTGAAGTCGATCACCGGCACCAGGCGTGCCTTGTCGACATCGGATACGGCAAATTCCAGCAGCGCCGGGCCATCTTTGCCTTCGAACTCCAGGCCAATCTTCTCCTCGCCCGCCGCGCCGGTGGGCTCGCGCAGGATGCCTGTGAAGTTCTTCTGTCCGTTGACGGGCAGGCGCAGCGTCACGCGCGCCTCCTCGCCGGCAAAGCGGACGTAGTCGGCCAGCTTCTTCAGCGGCCGGTCCAGTCCGGGCGACGAGACCTCGAGGCGTTCATAGTCGACGTTCTCGACCGTGAACACGTGGGTGAGCTGGCGGCTCACCTTTTCACAATCCTCGATGGCAATGCCGGTTTCAGGCTGATCGATATAGACACGCAGCAATCCGGCCGGGGCACGCTCGAGCTCGACCAGCTCATATCCCATGCCGCTTAGGGTGGTTTCGATCAAATCTGCCAGATGCACTGTTATCCCGAGTAATGGCCATCAACACCGTGGCAGGCAAACCCGCCGGTGCCGTCCGGGACGACCCTGCTGCAGCCCTGCCTGTCCGCCATCCCCCCGCCCCAGCGGAGAGAACCGAAAAACGGGCGAACCAAAAAAAAATGGGCGCAATGCCCATCATTCGCCCATCCTCGACGAGGATGGCTTTTTGAATAGACTTGAATTATACGCGGATTATGTCGAAAAGGCAAAAGCCAGACATTTCCGTGCACTGAATCCGGCGCCGGCGGGCGTTCAACCCGCCATGCGCCGGATTCAGCGCTTATCGGTTGCCGCCGCGGTTGCCACCACGGTTGCCGCCGCCACCGCCACTACCGCCGCGCGGGGAACGGTTGCCGCCCGGCTTCGACGCCTTCGGCATCACATTGCCGTTGGCTTCGCCGCCGCCGCGACGCGGCTTGCCCTGACCCTGGCCACCCAGGCCGCCCTGACCACCCTGACCGCGCATGCCACCCATGCCGCCCATGCCGGCGCCACCACGTCCCTGGCGTGCGCCAGTGCCGCGCCCGCCGCCCAGGCTGGCCGCGTGCGAGGTCAGCAAGGTGGGCCCGTGGGTGATATAGCCCATCGAGGTCTTCATCGGATCCGGCTGGCTGCTGCGGCCGCCGCTACCGCCCCGGGCGCCGCCCTGGTCGAAGCGCGGCAGGCCGTCCATGCCCGTGGGCATCGGCATGCCGGCAATCGCGGCTTCGGTGCGCTGCTTGCGCCCGCCTACCTTGGTGGCGCCCTTGGGAGCCTGCTCGCCCTTGCCGGGCACCTTCAGGCCGACACCGGCCATCAGCGCCTTGACGTCATTGGGCTCGACTTCCTGCCAGCGGCCGCGCTTGAGGCCACGCGGCAGCAGGAACTGGCCGTAGCGGGTGCGGATCAGGCGCGACACGGTCAGCCCGACCGCCTCGAACATGCGGCGCACTTCACGGTTGCGGCCTTCGGTCAGGGCCACGTGGTACCACTGGTTGACGCCTTCACCGCCGCCGTCGGCAATGCGCAGGAAATTGGCCTCGCCGTCATCGAGCTTGATGCCATGCAGCAGGCGCTGGCGGTCGGCCTCGGCCAGCTCGCCCAGCGTGCGCACCGCGTACTCGCGCTCCACGCCATAGCGCGGATGCATGAAACGGTTGGCAATATCACCAGAGGTGGTGAAGATCAGCAGGCCTTCAGTATTGAAGTCCAGGCGGCCCACCGCGACCCACTTGCCGGTCTTGATGCGCGGCAGGCTGTCGAACACAGTCGGACGGCCTTCCGGATCGGACTGGCTGACGATCTCGCCGGCGGGCTTGTGGTACAGCAGCACGCGCGGCGGCTTGGTCGACACCTTGCGGTGGATCAGCTTGCCGTTCACGCGGACCTGGTCCGCCGGCAGGATGCGCTGGCCGATATGGGCCGGCAGGCCGTTGACCGAAACGCGGCCCTGCAGGATCAGTTCTTCCATCTCGCGGCGCGAGCCCAGCCCGCCCTCGGCCAGCACCTTGTGCAGCTTGGGCGCGTCGTCGTCGGCCGACAGCTCGCGCACCGGCTTGGCCTTGGTGCGCGGAATGACGGTGTCTTCGTTGTCGTACTGCTCAGAGATCACGAAGCGGAACAGGTCTTCGCTGCTCGCCGTGGTCTTGTCCCCGCCGCCCTGGCCCTTGCGGGGCGCCTGCGGCTTGCCGCCATCCTTGCGGCGGCCCTGCTGCCGCGCACCGGCACCCTGCGCCTCGCCCGGCGCTGCCGCCTTGCCTGAGCGCTGGACCGGCTTGCGCTTGCGGCCGGGCTGCTCAGGCTTGTCGGTGCCTTCGGCCCTGGCCGCACGGTCGACCTTTTCTGCCTTGCTGGTGCCCTGGCCGCCTTGGCTACCCTGGCCACCCTCGCCCTGCCCCGTCTTGCGCTTGCCGCGGCCACGCTGGCCACCGCGCGCACCGCCCGCCGCCTGTGCGGCGCCCGCTTCACCGGCATCGGCCTGGCCGCCGGCGCCTTCGGCGCCCTCGCCGCGGTCCTGTGCCTGGCGGCGCGATGCGACCAGGTTCCTCAGCCCGCGGCGCAGCCCCTTGCGGCGGGGCGCGGCTTCGCTGCCCGATCCGGGTTCTGCGGCGCCGGTGTCGGCGGGTGCGCCCGCATTGCGGGTGTCTTGCTCAACGGAATCAGACAAGATATTCACTATCGGATGTTGCATGTTGTTCAGTTCGGCACGCGCTCGTCGTGCTCGCTCGGGTGCGGCGGGGTGCCGTTGTCCGGCAAATCGCCCCGCGCCCCGTCCGGATTGGGTGCGGCTGGTTCGGTGGAAGCGGCCTCGGCGGCATCGTCGGCTGCAGCTTGCAGCGGTTGCGCGTCAAAGCCATTGGCGCCTTGGTCGACCGGGCCGGTCGTCTCGGCTTCGTTTGCGACGGATGCTTCAGCCACATCCGCCGCATGCGCGGCGGGGTTGGCAAAAGCCTCTTCGTCGGCGCTGGCCGCCTTGTTTGCAGCCAGGTCTTCAAAATTGATGGCCTGCTGTTCCAGCAGGGTTGCCTGCGCCTGCGCCTGGGCATCTTCCAGCGGCGGCAGCTCATCCAGCGTACGCAGGCCAAGATCGTCCAGGAACGCCTTGGTGGTCGCATACAGCGCCGGCCTGCCCGGCACGTCGCGGTGTCCGATCACCTCGATCCAGCTGCGGTCCTCAAGCTTCTTGATGACTTCCGTGCTGACCGTCACGCCGCGGATTTCCTCGATATCGCCGCGGGTCACCGGCTGCCGGTAGGCAATGATCGCCAGTGTTTCCATCACCGCGCGCGAATATTTTGGCGGCTTTTCTGGATTCAGCCGATCCAGGTATTCACGCATTTCCGGCCGGCTCTGGAAGCGCCAGCCGCTGGCCAGGGCCACCAGTTCCACGCCGCGCGGCCGCCAGTCCTGCCGCAGTTCATCAAGCAGCACGCGGATGGTGTCTGCGCCGACGTCGTCGTCAAACAGCCGCCGCAGATCATTGACGCGCAACGGTTCCTGCGCGCAGATCAGCGCCGTCTCGAGGACGATCTTCGCCTCTTGGGTATTCATGTTGATGGTGTGCAGCCTGTCTTTGCACCTGCTCCCGGACGGATCCGGGGCACCGGAGATTTTGGATACAGCGGTGCGAAAGCCACCGCCATCTCATTGCGCAGCTAGCCGGATACCTGCTGCATCCAAGCCGTGCACTTCCCTATCTTTGCATCGAGTTGCCGGGCGTTCCGGCAGGAGATCGTTCGCATGCCGTTATGGGCCAGCCAGCGAACCTCTTGCGTAGCGCGTCCGCACATACCGGACGTCGCTGTCAGCGAACTGAAGGCCTCGGACGCAAGAAAAACGGGTATCGGGAGCAAGGCCGGCATCGCCAACACCGCAGTGCCAGCCGGACTTTTGAACCAGATCTTTTGAACCGGATGGACTGTGGGGACGGGACGGGCATCGAAAACCTTCCGCTTCCCCTGCCCTGAACTCACCTTCTGGTATGAAGGCCGCCTGGCGCTGCTCGCCCGCTGCTTACCGCGGCTCACAAGACACCGCGCGATACCGCAATGTTGGCGATTGTATGGCATTCCCGCCCCCGCCTGCAACCATCATCCGTTGCCGGCGCAGCGCCGGCGCCTCAGAACACCAGGCAGAATCCATGCTCGGCCAGCGAATGTGGCAACAGCACCGCTCGCGCAATGCCAAGGCCGCCGAACGCCATTACCGCCAGGCCGGCCCCCAGGCGCACGCCGGGACGTCGCGACAGCGTACGCAAATAGCCTGACAGGCCGGAGAGCACCAGCAGGTTAGGCAGTGTGCCGAGCCCGAACACGCCCATCACGAGTGCGCCGGACGCCGCATTGCCCGCCAGCAGCGCGAGCGTGAGCGCCCCATAGACCATGCCGCACGGCACCAGCCCCCACGCCAGGCCCACGCCGTATCGCCGCGCCAGGCCGCCGCGTGCGCGCACAAAGGACGGCATGCCGCGTGCCACGCCACCCAGCCGGCGCGCCACCGCTGCGCTGGCACGCGACGCCAGCCGCTCCAGCCAGTCGACGGTAAACGTGTTGCCGCGCAGCAACCGCCAGCCCGACCACAGCAGCATGACGCTGCCCGCGCCGAACAGCCAGCGCTGCACCGGCAGATAGTCCTGTTTCCACGCCGAAGCACCGACCGCGCCTAGCGCGGCCCCAAGCAGCATATAGGTCGAGATCCGGCCCAGGTGCATTATCAGCAACTCGCCGAGCCAGGCGGCACGGCTGGGCACCAGACTGATCGTCGCCGCCGCGCCGTGACGCTGCTCCACGGCCAGCGCCACGCCGCCGCACATGGCGGCGCAGTGGACCCCGCCCAGCAAAGCCAGCAGAAAAACGCTGATCAGTACGCCAAGTGTCAATTCTCACTCCCTACCACATCACATCGCACGGTAAAATGCCGTTATCGCGCCCTCGCTGCCATTTCTAGCAGGTTCCAATTGCTCACCTCCATTCCCATTACCGAGATGTCACCACGCTGCTCCACCTGTGCGATGGGGCAGCTGTGCCTTCCGGTCGGCATGTCGCAGCAAGACCTCGCCAAGATGGACACGCTGGTTCAGGAACGCATCCGTGTGCACAAGGGTGAAACCCTGTATCGCATGGGCGATCCGCTCACCGCGGTCTATGCCGTGCGCTTTGGCACGCTCAAGACCCACGTCACCACTGAAGACGGCCGCTCGCAGATTACCGGCTTCCACCTGCCCGGCGAAATTGTCGGTCTCGACGGGCTGGGCGAGATGCAGCATGCCTCCGATGCCGCCGCGCTGGAGGACACCGAAGTCTGCGTGGTCCGCATGAGCGAGTTGCAGTCCCTGTCGGCAGACCTGCCGTCGCTGCAGCAGCAGTTCCTGCGCCTGATGGGCAAGGAAATCACGCATGACCAACTGATGCTGGTCACGCTGGGCTCGATGCGCGCCGAGGAACGGCTTGCCGCCTTCCTGATCAACCTCTCTGAGCGCCTGTCGGCACGCGGCTATTCGGCGTCCGAGTTCGTGATGCGCATGAGCCGCGAAGAGATCGGCAGCTACCTGGGCCTGAAGCTCGAAACCGTCAGCCGCCTGTTCTCCCGCTTTGCCGAAGCCGGCCTGATCCAGATTCGCCAGCGCCACGTCAAGCTCGTGGACATCGACGGCATCAAGCAGCTCTACAGCCGCTCCTGCTAAGCGGCCAAGGCGCTGCCAGGTACCGCATGCGGACATGGCAGCGCAGACCTCACACCGATCCGCTTATTCCAGTTCGTCGGTATCGCTGAGCCGCGTCGGCATGGTGTAGAGCGTCAGTCCGCTGGACAACGCGCAGAACACCCAGGCCATCAGGAAACCAACGGTGTAGACCGATTCGCGGGACGCTTCGATCGGCTGGCCGAAGAAGTTCAGGTCACCGGGATCCACCACCGAAAACACCGTCGCGGTCGCGAACCCGGCCATCAGGAACGCCGGCCAGAGTACCCACATCAGCCAGCGCAACCTCATGGCTGCCTCACAGCGGCAGCCTTGGGCGGCGCGGCGTCGGCCTTCTCGACCACCAGGCCATGGCGCGTTGCACCCTGCACCGGCATGTCCGGATGCGTGGATGCCAGCCAGATCGTCACGCCACACGCCACCATCGCCACCAGCGGGCCGCTCATCAACAGCCACGGCCACGGCTCCTTCCACCACGGATTGCCTTGCTGACTCATCTTGCCCCCTTCATCTTGACGACCTAGCTTCACAAATCGCGCGGCACGATGAAACTGGTGGATTGCCGGATTTCGGCATGCCCCTGCTCCGTGCCTTCGCTCGTCACCGTCACGTTGATCTTGTGCGTGCCCTGCGCCGCGGCCTCGATCGGCACGCGGATCCGGATCGGCAGCAACCGGTTGGACGTCGGCGCCAGCGATTCGGCCTGCTTATCGTATTCCACGGTCAGGTTCTTCAGTTCGTCGCTGTCGGCGCGCACGCTGATCTGCATCGGCGCTTCGGTGGTGTTGATCAGCTGCAGGCGATAGACATTCTCGATCCAGCGGCCTTCCACTTCACGGCCGAGCGCACCACGGTCGCGGATGATGTCGACCTTCAGCGGCGTGCGCAGCGCGATCGAAGCCATGAACCCGGCCAGCAACGCCACCCAGATCACGGAATAAATGACCACGCGCGGGCGCAGCAGGCGCTTGCGTGATGCCGCCGCGGACAAGCCCTTGCGCATCGCGTTTTCCGAGGTGTACCGGATCAGGCCGCGCGGATATTCCATCTTGTCCATGACCTGGTCGCAGGCGTCGATGCAGGCGCCGCAGCCGATGCACTCGTACTGCAGGCCGTCGCGGATATCGATGCCCGTCGGGCACACCTGCACGCAGATGCTGCAGTTGACGCAGTCGCCAAGCCCCGCCTTGTGGTGGTCGGTCTTGCGCGACCGGCTTCCGCGCGGCTCGCCGCGGCCGACGTCGTAGGTCACGACATAGGTATCGCGATCCACCATCACGCTCTGGAAACGCGCATACGGGCACATGTACTTGCACACCTGCTCGCGCATGAAGCCCGCATTGCCCCAGGTGGCGAACGCGTAGAACAGCATCCAGAACGACTGCCACGGCCCCAGCGACAGGCTGAGCACCTCGCCGCCCAGTTCGCGGATCGGTGCGAAATAGCCGATGAAGGTAAAGCCGGTCCAGAGCGCAATCAGCACCCACAGGAAGTGCTTGGTCGCCTTGAGACGGAACTTGCGCAGGCTCCACGGATCGCCATCGAGCCGGATGCGGGCGATGCGGTCGCCTTCGACCCGCCGCTCGATCCACATGAAGATCTCGGTGTAGACCGTCTGCGGACAGGCATAGCCGCAGAACAGCCGCCCCGCGATCGCCGTGAACAGGAACAGCGCCAGCGCCGAGATGACCAGCAGCACCGCCAGGTAGATGACGTCCTGCGGCCACAGCACCAGCCCGAAGATGTAGAACTTGCGCTCGCCAAGGTCAAACAGCACGGCCTGGCGGCCATTCCATTGGAGCCAGGGCGTGCCGTAGTAGATCAGCTGGGTCAGGATCACCAGCCAGACCCGCCAGCTGGAGAATGCGCCCGTCACCGAGCGCGGGTAGATCTTGCGGCGGACCTCGTAGAGCGTTTCGTCAGAGGTCTCGCCCGGCGCAGCGGCCGACCGTTGCAGGTCGGCCGCCCGGGCCATTTCTTCGGTCCCGGGTGCGTTCATGGGCATGCTCTCCCGCGAGCTGCCAGCGCCCGCTCACATGAGTCGTCGGTCATTGCCCGGCTCCGCCCCCAGTATTGGACAGACCCCAGACATAGGCCGTCAGCATCCGGATGCGTTCAGGCGTCAGGATCTCCTCATGCGCAGGCATGTGGTTGTTATGGCCCTTCAGGATTGCGTCGACGATACTGCCTTCCGAGCTGCCATACAGCCAGACGTTGTCCGCCAGGTTGGGCGCGCCGAGCGCCTGGTTGCCCTTGCCGCCGGCGCCGTGGCATGCCACGCAGGTCGTCTTGAAGGCGCCCTCGCCACGCGACGCACGGATCGGGTCCGACGACAGGCCCGACAGCGAGCGCACGTATTGCGCCACGTCGCCCGCCTGCTTGGCGTCGATGGCCGCGGCAAACGGCGGCATCACGCCATTGCGGCCCTTGGTGATGGTCTGCTGGATGATGTCGGGTTCGCCACCATAGAGCCAGTCGCTGTCTGTCAGGTTCGGAAAGCCGCGGCTGCCGCGCGCGTCCGAGCCGTGGCATTGTGCGCAGTAGTTCAGGAACAGGCGCTGGCCGATCTCGCGCGCCTGCGGATCCGCCGCCACCTGCTTGACGTCCATCTTCAGGTACTTGGAGTAGATCTCGTTCTGCATTTTCTCCTGCGCCGCGCGGTGCGCGGCAAGTTCGCCCTGCGTGGAGAACTTCAGCACGCCGGCATACGAACCCAGTCCCGGATACAGCACCAGGTAGGCCAGGCTGAAGATGCAGGCCAGCAGGAACATCCACATCCACCAGCGCGGCAACGGGTTGTTCAGCTCGCGCAGGTCACCGTCCCAGACATGGCCGGTGTCTTCAGTGCCGCCGGTGGTCTTGGCGACCTTGCGTTGCGAGAACAGCAGCCACACGCACCAGACGATGCCGATGAGCGCGATAGCGGCAATGTAATAACTCCAGAATTCGGAAATGAAATCGCTCATGGCTAGGTGTTCCGGCTCGATGTTGTCGTGGTTTCGTCAGGCAGCGCGAACGGCAGCATGGCGGATTCCCGGTTAGCGGCCTGCCGGCCGGCGGACCAGGCCCACCAGCAGATCCCCAGGAAGACGACCATCGACACGACGGTCGCAATGGCAGTGATCATGGCCATGGCTTACTCCTTGGGTGCCGCAGCCGCGGCGGAATCCACGCGGACGTTGCGGCGGTTGGTGCCCAGGCCTTGCAGGTAGGCAACCAGCGCATCTTCTTCGGTCTTGCCCTTGAGCTCGTCCGGTGCCTTGGCGATCTCGGCATCCGTGTACGGCACGCCCAGGCGCACCAGCGCGCGCATGCGGGCCTGGATGTCGTTGGTGGGCAGCTCGGCCTTTTCCAGCCACGGGTACGATGGCATCACGGATTCCGGCACCACGTCGCGCGGATTGCGCAGGTGGATGCGCTGCCAGTCATCCGAGTAGCGCCCGCCCACGCGCGCCAGGTCGGGACCGGTGCGCTTGGAGCCCCACAGGAACGGGTGGTCGTAGACCGACTCGCCCGCCGTGGAGAAGTGGCCGTAGCGCTCGGTCTCGGCCTGCAGCGTGCGGACCTGCTGCGAGTGGCAGCCGACGCAGCCTTCACGGATATAGATATCGCGGCCCATCAGCCGCAGCGGCGAATACGGGGTGATGCCCGGATCCGGCTCGGTGGTGGAGTGCTGGAAGAACAGCGGCACGATCTGGACCAGACCCGCAATGCTGACCACGAGGATCGTGCAGATGATCAGCCAGCCGATGTTCTTCTCCAGCGTTTCGTGGGAAAAGAAGCGTTGTTTGTCGGACATCTTTCTATCCTGGATTGATCAGTGGGCAGAGGCAGTGATGCTGGCCGGAATCGGCGCATCCACGGCGGGCTTGCCGACGATGGTCTTGAGCACGTTGTAGGCCATCAGCAGCATGCCGGACAGGAAGCACAGGCCACCCAGCAAGCGAATCAGGTAGAACGGGTACTTGGCCTTGACCGCTTCGACGAAGGCATAGGTCAGCGTGCCGTCAGGCTGCGTGGCGCGCCACATCAGGCCTTCCATCACCCCGGCGATCCACATCGAGGCGATATACAGCACCACGCCAATGGTCGCGATCCAGAAGTGCCACTCGATCAGCCGGACGCTGTACATCTGCTTCTCACCGAACAGACGCGGAATCAGGTAGTAGAGCGAGCCGATCGAGATCATCGCGACCCAGCCCAGCGCGCCCGAGTGCACGTGACCGATGGTCCAGTCCGTGTAGTGCGAGAGCGCGTTGACGGTCTTGATCGACATCATCGAGCCTTCGAACGTGGCCATGCCGTAGAACGACAGCGCCACCACCAGGAACTTCAGGATGGGGTCGGTGCGCAGCTTGTGCCAGGCCCCCGACAGGGTCATGATGCCGTTGATCATGCCGCCCCACGACGGCGCCAGCAGGATCAGCGAGAACACCATGCCCAGCGACTGTGCCCAGTCCGGCAGCGCGGTGTACTGCAGGTGGTGCGGGCCGGCCCACATGTAGGTGAAGTTCAGCGCCCAGAAGTGGACGATGGACAGGCGGTAGGAGTAGATCGGGCGCTCGGCCTGCTTGGGAATGAAGTAGTACATCATCCCCAGGAAGCTGGTGGTCAGGAAGAAGCCCACGGCGTTATGGCCGTACCACCACTGGATCATCGCGTCCTGCACGCCGGCATAGGCCGAGTAGGACTTCCACAGCGACACCGGCATCTCGATGTTGTTGACGATGTGCAGCAGCGCGATGGTCAGGATGTAGGCGCCAAAGAACCAGTTGGCGACGTAGATATGCCGGGTCTTGCGCTTGACGATGGTGCCGAAGAACACGATCGCGTAGGCCACCCAGACCGCGGTGATCAGCAGGTCGATCGGCCATTCCAGTTCCGCGTATTCCTTGGAGCTGGTGATCCCCAGCGGCAGCGTGATGGCGGCGGCGACGATGACCAGTTGCCAGCCCCAGAACGTGAACGCGGCCAGCGGGCCGCAGAACAGGCGGGCCTGGCAGGTGCGCTGGACCACGTAGTACGAGGTCGCGAACAGCGCGCTGCCGCCGAAGGCGAAGATCACCGCATTGGTATGCAACGGCCGCAGCCGGCCAAACGACAGCCAGGGTGTGTTGAAGTTGAGTTCGGGCCAGATCAGCTGTGCTGCCAGCAGCACGCCGACGGCCATGCCGACGATCCCCCAGACTACCGTCATGACAGCGAACTGTCTTACGACGCCGTAATTGAAGGTGTCGACGCGTGAAGACGCGGCAGTGACATCCATTCAGACCCCCAAAGCTTAGAGAAAAGAAAAAACCTACTGACAGTGTGACTTTAGAAAAACCATGCTGCATGTGCGTTGATCTTTATCAAGTCGCTCAGGGCATGCATGGAACCTGCGTGCTGGGCCCTGGTCGGAGGGCGCGCCGCGCGGCGGGTTCATGGCTTGTCGTTGTCCAGCAGGATCGATTCGGCGGGCCGGTCCAGGTCGTCGTACTGCCCGGCATGGAGGGCCCACCACAGCGCGCCCGCGATGACCACGACAAGCACCAGGCTCATCGGCACCAGCAGGTAAAGCGTTTCCATCTGTCAGACTCCCTTGTGGCGCGGCTTGCCGGCGCGCAGCAGGCGCCAGGCATTGGCCACTACCAGCAACGACGACAGCGACATGCCGATGCCGGCCATCCAGGCCGTGACCAGCCCCGTCGCTGCGAGCGGGATGGCCACGACGTTGTAGAAGAAGGCCCAGCCCAGGTTCTGGCGCACCACCCGGCGCGTCCGGCGCGACACCGCCAGTGCGGTGGCGATCTCGGCCACGCCGCCGTGCGTCAGCACCGCGTCCGCACCGGCCTGGGCCAGCGGCGCGCCGCTGCCGATGGCGATCGACACCTGGGCCTGCGCCAGCACCGGCGCATCGTTGATGCCATCGCCCACGGCCAGCACCACCGCCCCGCCCTGCTGCAGCCGCGCGACGTAGTCGCGCTTGCCTTCCGGGGTGACCGCGCCGGCTACGCAGGCTATGCCGAAGTGCGACGCCCACCAGTGGACCGCTTCGGCGTGATCGCCCGATACCAGGTGGCAGCGCACGCCAAGTTCACGCAGCCGCACGAGCAACTGCGGCGTCTGCGTCCGCTCCACATCGGCCAGGACGAAGCGCGCCAGCGGACCCGCTGGCGCGCCCAGCCACACCACGGTAGCGCCAGGATGGTCCGCGTCGCTGCGCCAGGTGTCCGGTGCCTGGCCGCTGTCGGGCGCCAGCGCCGCGACAAAGTCGGCGCGGCCGAGCCGCAGGCGTTGGCCATCGACGATCGCCTCCAGGCCCTGACCCGGGACGTTGCGCATGTCGGACACCTGGAGCGACATGCCGGAGTTACCCTGCGCCGCGGCCACCAGCGCGCGCGCGATCGGATGTTCGCCACCGCGCTCCATCGCGGTGGCCAGCGCCTGGCATCGGGTCCGATCGGCGTCAGCCAGCGGCTCGACCGCGGCCACGGCAAAGCGCCCTTCGGTCAGCGTGCCGGTCTTGTCGAGCACCACGTCGGTGACGCGCGCCAGCGTCTCCAGCGCGTGGCCGCGTGTCAGCAGCACGCCGCGGCGCGACAGCGCCGCACCGGCCGCGGCCAGCGCGGCCGGCGTGGCCAGCGACAAGGCGCACGGGCAACTGACCACCAGCACCGCAATCGTCACCAGCAAGGCGCGCGACGGATCGATCCAGAGACCCCATACCAGCCCGGTCAGCGCCGCCAGCCCCAGCAGCGTCGCCACGAACCAGCCCGCGACGCGGTCGGCCAGCGTGGCAAGGCGCGGCTTTTCAGCCAGCGCGCGGTCCAGCACCGCGACGATCTCGGCCAGGCGGGTGCCGGCGCCGACGCGCGTGATCCGCAGTTCGAGCGGGCTTGCCGTATTGAAGCTGCCGGCCAGCACGGTCTCGCCGGCGGCGCGGCGCACCGGGCGGCTCTCGCCGGTCAGCATGGATTCGTCGAGTTCGCTCGCGCCCGCCACCACGGCGCCATCGGCGGGAACGATCTCGCCGGCCTTGACGCGGATCAGATCGCCCGCACGCAGGCGCGCGACCGGCACACGCTCGCCGGCCTCACCCGTCGCGACCAACCGTTCGCAGGTGGCCGGCAGCTGGCGCGCCAGCATCTCGGCGCCGCTGCGCGAGGCCTGGCGCACGCGCAGTTCCAGGTAGCGGGCCAGCAGCAGGAAGGCGACGAACATCGTCACCGAATCGAAATACACCTCACCCACTCCGCGCACCGTGGCCAGCGCGCTGGCGGCAAAGCCGGCGCCGATGCCGATCGCCACCGGCACGTCCATACCCATGTGGCGCTGGCGCAGGCTGCGCCAGGCACCGGCAAAGATCGGCGAGGCGGCATAGAACACCACCGGCAGCGTCAGGGCGAAGCTGGCCCAGCGCATCAGCTGGAGCTGGCCAGGGTCGATGGTGGCCTCGTGCGTGTAGATCGGCCACGCATACATCATGACCTGCATCATGCCGAGCATGGCCACCGCCATGCGCATCAGCAGCCCGCGGCGCGCGCGGCGGTCCTGCTGGTCGGTGCGCGAGACTTCGAACGGCCAGGCCATGTAGCCGATGCCGGCCAGCGCGGCCAGCAGCCCCGCCACCGTCTGGGCGCCATCGCGCCAGCGCACCACCACGCGCCGCGTGGCGACATTGGCGACCGCGGACTCAACGCCCGGCTGGCGGCTCAGGTGCTGTTCGATCAGCCACGCGCAAGCGGCACAGCGGATGTTCTCTGGCGCCAGCGTGATCTCGGCGCGGCCGCTGTCCAGCGGGCGGACAAACTGGGCGCGCAACTCAGGGGTGTCGTAGGCGGCCCAGATCGGTTCGGCCTCGCGACGGGCGTCGTCGTCGATGGGGCGGGCGAAGCGGGCTTCATCCCCGTACAGGTGCGCAAAGCCGGCCGCATGGAGGGTCTGCGCCAATGCCTGGCAACCGCCGCAGCAGAACACCCGGCGGCTGCCGTCCAGCTCGGCGGCAAGCGGCTCGGTGTCCGTGACGGGCAGGCCGCAATGGAAGCAGGCCAGCCGCGCACCGGCGTCGGCAGCCGGGCCCAAGGCATCACGGAGCGCGGACGGCGGGTACGGTGCCAGTAAGCTGGCTGAAGGACTGGTGACTGGGGGCGACGACATGGGAACCTTTTTCTACCCGATGGAGGGTATATGCGGGCCCCCGAATCGACCTTGATATAGGTCAATGCGGCCCGGCAATCGTCGCGCCGGGCCGGAAAACAACGCTCAGGTGAGCGTGGTATCCATGGTGCGGCGCTCGGATTCCAGGTATTCGCGCGATTGCATCTCGATGATGCGCGATACGGTCCGATGGAACTCATTGGCCATCTGGCCTTCGGTGTAGAGTTCGTCCGCGGGCACTTCCGCCGACATCAGCAGCTTGACCTTGTGGTCGTAGAAGACATCGATCAGCCAGGTGAAGCGGCGTGCCTCGGACGACATGCGCGGCGTCATGCGCGGCACGTCGGACAGGATCACGGTGTGGAACTGGGACGCCAGCTCCAGGTAGTCGTTCTGTGAGCGCGGGCCGCCGCACAGCGTGGCAAAGTCGAACCACACCACGCCGTTGGCCTTGCGCAGCGCACGCAACTCGCGATGCTCGATATGCAGCAGCGGCGACTCGTCGGCCACGCCGGCAATCGAGGTGAAGGCGTCGCGCAGCGCGGAACTGGCCTTGGCGCCGAGCGGCGTGTGGTACGCCTGCACCTGCTCCAGCGCGCGCTTGCGATAGTCGATGCCCGCGTCGACGTTGAGCACGTCGAGCTTCCGCTGCAGCAGCGCGATGGCCGGCAGCACGCGGTCGCGGTGCAGGCCATCCGGATACAGCAGGTCCGGGCGGTAGTTGGAGGTCATCACGAACTGCACGCCGTTCTCGAACATCTGCTGCAGCAGCCGATGCAGGATCATCGCGTCGGCGACGTCGCTGACGTGGAATTCATCGAAGCAGATCAGCCGGAAGCGGCGCGCGATGCGTCTGGCCAGCTCATCCAGCGGATCGGGACGGCCGCGCAGCTCTTCGAGCTGGCGATGGACCTCGCGCATGAACTCATGGAAATGCAGCCGCGTCTTGCGCACCACCGGCACGCAGGTATAGAAGCTGTCCATCAGGAAGGACTTGCCGCGCCCCACCCCACCCCACAGGTAGACGCCCTTGGGCACGTCGGGACGGACCAGCAGCTTCTTCAGCGCATTGTTGCGGCGGCTCTTGTAGGCCACCCATTCGTCGTAGCACTGCTGCAGCCGGGCCACGGCACGCAATTGCGCTTCGTCGGACTGGTAGCCGCGCTCCTTCAGTTCCTTCTCGTAGTACTCGGTGACGTTCATGCTGACGGGTTCCTGCGGCACGGGCCGCAAGTGAAAACGGCGCGCCGCGGATGCGGCGCGCCGGTACTCAGGCAATGCGAAGCATGCGCCTTACATATTAAGCTGACGCTTGTCGACGGCCAGCGCGGCTTCGCGCATGACTTCCGACATCGACGGGTGCGGGTGGCAGACGCGGCCGATATCCTCGCTGGCGGCCTTGAACTCCATCGCCACCACGGCTTCGGCGATCAGGTCCGAGGCGTTGGCGGCAACGATGTGCACGCCCAGGATCTCGTCGGTCTTGGCGTCGGCCAGCATCTTGACGAAGCCGTCGGCGTGGCCCATGCCCAGTGCACGGCCGTTGGCCATGAACGGGAACTGGCCGGCCTTGTACTCGCGGCCTTCGGCCTTGAGCTGGGCTTCGGTCTTGCCTACCCATGCGATTTCCGGGAAGGTGTAGATCACCCACGGAACGCAGTTGTAGTCGATATGCGGCTTCTGGCCGGCGATGCGCTCGGCCACGGCCACGCCTTCGTCCTCGGCCTTGTGCGCCAGCATCGGGCCGCGCACCACGTCGCCGATGGCCCACAGGCCCGGCACCTTGGTGGCGCAGTGGTCGTCCACCTCGATGAAGCCGCGCTGGTCCGCGGCCAGGCCGACGGCGTCCAGGCCCAGGTTGTCGGTATTGGGCACGCGGCCAACCGACACGATCAGGCGATCGACCTCCAGGGTCTGCGCCTTGCCGTCCTTGTCAGTGTACTTGACGGTCACGCCGTTCTTGCCGGTCGTCACTTCGTTGACGTTCACGCCGAGGCTGAACTTCAGGCCCTGCTTGGTCAGCTGCTTCTGCGCTTCCTTGGCCACGCCTTCGTCGGCGGCGCCCAGGAACGCGGGCAGCGCTTCCAGCACGGTCACATCGGAGCCCAGGCGGCGCCACACCGAGCCCAGTTCCAGGCCGATCACGCCGGCACCGATCACGCCCAGCTTCTTCGGCACTGCGGGGAACTTGAGCGCGCCCTCGTTATCGCTGACCAGGTCATTGTCGACCTTGATGCCCGGCAGGTGGCGAGCCTTCGAACCGGTGGCGATGATGACCTGCTTGGCGGTCACGACTTCACCGGCAACGTCGACCTGGAAGCCCTCGGCGCTCTTGCCGACGAACTTGCCGTAGCCCTTGAGCAGCGTCACCTTGTTCTTGCGGAACAGGAACTCGATACCCTTGGTCATCTTGCCAACGATGTCGTCCTTGCGCTTGAGCATCTTGGCCACGTCGACCTTGACGTCGCCCACGGTGATGCCGTGGTCGCCCAGGTGGTGCTGGACGTTCTCGAACTCCTCCGAGGAAGCCAGCAGCGCCTTGGAGGGGATGCAGCCCACGTTCAGACAGGTGCCGCCCAGGCGGGCTTCGCCCTTGGGATCGTCATACGGATTGCCTTCGCAGCAGGCCACGTTCAGGCCCAGCTGGCCGGCGCGGATGGCGGCGATGTAGCCGCCGGGGCCGGCGCCGATCACCAGCACGTCGAATTGTTTGCTCATGGAAATTCCTTTGTGGGCGCCGGCGACAGCTTGTGCCGGCGCGCCTTCATCACGGGGGAAGCGCGCCCCGCGCACGGCAGGCGTGCGCGGGGGGACCGTTAATTACAGGTCCAGCAGCAGGCGGGCCGGATCTTCCAGCGCGTCCTTCATGGCCACCAGGCCCAGCACGGCTTCACGGCCGTCGATGATGCGGTGGTCATAAGACATCGCCAGGTAGTTCATCGGGCGGATCACGATCTGGCCGTCTTCCACCACCGGGCGGTCCTTGGTGGCGTGCACGCCCAGGATGGCCGATTGCGGCGGGTTGATGATCGGGGTCGACAGCATCGAACCGAACACGCCGCCGTTGGAGATCGAGAAGGTACCGCCGGTCAGTTCTTCCAGCGACAGCTTGCCGTCACGGGCCTTGACGCCGAACTCGGCAATCTTCTTCTCGATGTCGGCCAGGCTCATCTGGTCGGCATTGCGCAGGATGGGCACCACCAGGCCACGCGGCGAACCCACGGCGATGCCGATGTCGAAGTAGCCGTGGTAGACAATGTCGTTGCCGTCGATCGAAGCATTGATCAGCGGGAACTTCTTCAGCGCGTGCACCGCGGCCTTGACGAAGAACGACATGAAGCCCAGCTTGACGCCGTGTTCCTTCTCGAAGCGGTCCTTGTACTTGTTGCGCAGGTCCATCACCGGCTTCATGTTCACTTCATTGAAGGTGGTGAGGATGGCGTTGGTCGATTGCGATTGCAGCAGGCGCTCGGCGATACGGGCGCGCAGACGGCTCATCGGCACGCGCTCTTCCGGGCGGTCGCCCAGCGCGGCAAAGTCAACCGGGGCCGAAACCTGCTGCAGCGCCGGCTTGGCGGCAGCCGGAGCCGGAGCAGCCTTGGCGGCCGGGGCAGCAGCAGCGGCCAGCGCGTCACCCTTGGTGATGCGGCCGTCCTTGCCGGTGCCTGCAACCTGGCCAGCCGACAGGCCGGCTTCTGCCATCAGCTTGGCAGCCGACGGCATCGCCACACCACCTGCGGCGGCCGGAGCGGCGACAGCAGCGGCAGGTGCCGGGGCAGCGGCGGCAGGTGCCGGAGCGGCAGCAGCCGGTGCGGCGGCGCCAGCGGTGGCTTCGGTGTCGATCTTGGCGATGATCTCATCGGCCACGACGGTGTCGCCGTCGTTCTTGACGATAATCGACAGGACACCAGCCGACGGGGCCGGCACTTCCAGCACGACCTTGTCGGTTTCGATCTCGATCAGGATTTCGTCCTGTGCAACAGCCTCGCCCGGCTTCTTCTTCCAGTTGAGCATGGTCGCTTCGGCGACCGATTCGGAGAGCTGCGGAACCTTGACGTCAACGATAGCCATGGTTGTGAATTCCTCGTGTTATGCGTGTTGTCTTTATGCTGGCTATGCCACGGCGGCCGTCTGCGCGCGCCGCCGTAGCTGCCGCTTGATTACTTGGTCAGAACAAAGCCCTTGAGCTTGGCGAAGGCAGCCTCCAGCAGCGCCTTCTGTTGCTCGTTGTGCTTTGCGTAGTAGCCCACTGCCGGCGAAGCCGAAGCGGGACGACCGGCATAACCGAGCTTCTGGCCATCCGTCATGTTTTCCATGATGTAGTGCTGCACGAAGAACCAGGCACCCTGGTTCTGCGGCTCGTCCTGGCACCACACGATTTCGGTGGCGTTCGGATACTTCTTGAGTTCTGCTGCCACAGCCTTGTGCGGGAACGGATACAGCTGTTCCAGGCGGATCACCGCCGTATCATTGGCCTCGCGTTCCTTGCGCGTGTTGACCAGGTCGTAGTAGACCTTGCCCGAGCACATGATGACGCGCTTGACCTTGCTGGCGTTGAGCTCTTCGTGGTCAGGGATGACCGTCTCGAAGTGGCCCTTGGCCAGGTCCGACAGCGGCGACACAGCGTCCTTGTTACGCAGCAGCGACTTCGGCGTCATGATCACCAGCGGCTTGCGGAACAGACGGATCATCTGTCGGCGCAGCAGGTGGAAGATCTGGGCCGGCGTGGTCGGCTGGCAGACCTGCATGTTGTGGTCCGCGCAAAGCTGCAGGAAGCGCTCGATACGGGCCGAGCTGTGTTCCGGGCCCTGGCCTTCGTAGCCGTGCGGCAGCATCAGCGTCAGGCCCGAGGCACGGCCCCACTTTACTTCACCCGACGAGATGAACTGGTCGATCACCACCTGGGCGCCGTTGACGAAGTCGCCGAACTGGGCTTCCCAGATCACCAGCGCGTTCGGTTCGGCGGCCGAGTAGCCGTATTCGAAGCCGAGCACGGCCTCTTCGGACAGCACCGAGTCGATCACCGTGAACGGTGCCTGGTTTTCCGACACGTTCTGCAGCGGCACGTAGCTGCCGGCATCCCAGCGCTCGCGGGCCTGGTCGTGCAGCACGGCGTGGCGGTGGGTGAAGGTGCCGCGGCCAGCGTCCTGGCCGGTGATACGCACCGGGTAGCCCGACGACACCAGCGAGGCGAAGGCCAGGTGCTCACCCATGCCCCAGTCCAGCGGCTGGTCGCCGCGGCCCATGTTGGCGCGGTCCTTGACGACCTTCTCCACCAGCGGGTGCAGCTTCAGGGTCTCAGGCGTGGTGGTGATGCGTTCGGCCAGGCGCTTGAGCTCGGTCACCGGCACGGCGGTGTCGGCGGCGTCGGTCCACTTGCGGTTCAGGAACGGCATCCAGTCCACGGCGAACTTGTTCTTGAAGTTCGACAGGACGGGGTCGGCGGTGTGCTTGCCGGCGTCCATCGCGGCGCGGTATGCCTTGACCTTCTCGTCGCCGAACTCGGCCGGGACCAGGTTCTGCGCGGCCAGCTTGTCAGCGTACAGCTTGCGCGTGCCGGGGTGCTGGGCGATCTTCTTGTACATCAGCGGCTGCGTGACCGCCGGGGTGTCCTGCTCGTTGTGGCCCAGCTTGCGGAAGCAGATGATGTCGACCACGACATCCTTCTTGAACTCCATGCGGAAGTCCACGGCCAGCTGCATGGCGTACACCACGGCTTCGGGATCGTCGCCGTTCACGTGCAGCACCGGGGCCTCGATCATCTTGACCACGTCCGTGCAGTACAGCGTCGAACGCGCGTCGCGCGGGTCGGAGGTAGTGAAGCCGATCTGGTTGTTGATGACGATGTGCATCGAGCCGCCCGTGCCGTAGCCGCGGGTCTGCGCGAGGTTCAGCGTCTCCATCACCACGCCCTGGCCGGCAAAGGCCGCATCGCCGTGCACCTGCACCGGCAGCACTTCCTTGTGGCCGACTTCGCCGCGGCGTTCCTGGCGGGCCTTGGCCGAGCCTTCGACCACCGGGTTGACGATTTCCAGGTGCGACGGATTGAACGCCAGCGACAGGTGGACCGGGCCGCCTTCGGTCGAGACATCGCTCGAGAAGCCCTTGTGGTACTTGACGTCACCGGCCGGCAGGTCGTCGACGTGCTTGCCTTCGAATTCGGCGAACAGGTCGGCGGGCATCTTGCCCAGGGTGTTGACCAGCACGTTCAGGCGGCCACGGTGGGCCATGCCGATCACGATTTCCTGCACGCCCTTGCTGCCGGCGTGCTGGATCAGCTCGTCCATGGCGGCGATGAAGCTTTCGCCGCCTTCCAGCGAGAAGCGCTTCTGGCCGACGTACTTGGTGTGCAGGAAGCGCTCCAGGCCTTCAGCCGCGGTCAGGCGGTCCAGGATGTGCTTCTTCTTTTCCAGCGTGAACACGGGCTTGGAACGCGTGGTTTCCAGGCGCTCCTGCCACCAGCGCTTCTGCGCCTGGTCGCTCACGTACATGAATTCGAAACCGATGGTGCCGCAGTAGGTTTCGCGCAGGTTGTTGAGCAGCTCGCGCAGGCTCATCGACTCCTTGCCAAAGTAGGTATTGCTGGCATTGAAGACGATGTCGAGGTCTGCTTCGGAGAAACCGTAGAACGCCGGGTCCAGATCCGGCAGGGGCGGACGCTCCTGGCGCTTGAGCGGATCCAGGTCGGCCCAGTGCGAACCGATGTTGCGGTAGGCGGCGATCAGCTGGGTAGCAGCGACGCGCTTGCGGCCCATGTCGGAATCGGCCGAGGCAACGATGGTCCTGATGGGGCCTTGCTTGGCGCGCTCGGCGAACGAGGCAACGATGGGGGCGTGGGGGATATCCCGGCCGTTCGAGCCGTCGACCGCAGGAACGTTCTGCATGGCGTCGAAATACGCGCGCCAATTGTCGGGAACCGAGGCGGGGTTCTGGAGGTAGGCCTCGTACAGTTCTTCGACATACGGGGCGTTACCGCCGAAGAGGTACGAGTTGCTCTGATACTGCTGCATCATGGGACGCTCACTATTCTCCGGGAATGCCGGAGTTCAGCGGGTTATTCAACCTTCCGCGACACGGCTTGACCGGTTAGCGGATCGCAAACAACTCTTGGGAGCCCAACTGAGGCGCCTACACAAACGGCACCGCTTGGGTGCCGCGTGTGATGGCTTCCTCACAAGGCCCGAAAGGGCAAGTTGTGCGGGGAAGGACCTAAAGTCTTCACGGCGTTAAGAATAGCATGAATTGCCTTTGATCAATGTGGACTTTTCGCGATACGAAACACCTACCCACGACAATTCGGTTCGCAATCAGCGAACTAGCAACACCCGCACAACAATTTGAATCAAGGCGCGATCTGGTCGACGGCGTCTGTGATCAGCCCGTCCAGGCCCCAGGCCAGCAACTGCGCCGCCCGCGCCGGATCGTTCACGGTATAGCAGAGGACCCGGAAACCGGCCGCGTGCGCGGCGGCGATCACGCCGGCATCCAGTTCGCGGTGGTTGGCATCCAGCGCCACGCAGCCCAGCCGGCGCAGCCGCTCCAGCCAGTCCGCGGGCAGCTGGTCGAGCAGCAGCGCGCGCGGCAGGTCCGGCGCGACGCGCGCCGCGGCGGCCAGCGCCTCTTCAGAAAACGATGACAGCAACGGCGGCACCGCGGCAGCCGCCCACAGCGACTGCGCGTCCAGCGCCACTGCCGCACCGGTGCGCGCCTCGGTGCCGGGCACTGGCTTGATCTCGATATTGACCATCAAGCCGTTGGCCTGGGTATAGCGTGCGATGGCCGCCAGCGTCGGCACGGGCTCGCCGGCGAAGGCGGGGCTGTGCCACGTGCCGGCGTCCAGCTGCGCGAGTTCGCCCAGTGTCAGCGCATCCACCCTGCCCTGGCCGCTGGTGGTGCGGTCCAGCGTGGCGTCGTGCATCAGCACCGGCTTGCCGTCGGCCGACAGCTTCACGTCGAACTCGAACATCCGGTAGCCAAAGCCGGCGCCGTGGCGAAACGCTGCCAGCGTGTTCTCCGGCGCCAGCTTGCCGGCGCCGCGGTGCGCGATATGGCTCGGGTACCGCCAGGCAGTGTCGGTTACGCTGGTCATGTCAGGCCTCGATGCGCTTGCCCGTATCGGGCGCAAAGAAATGCAGGTGCTCCGCCGACGACGTCACCGGCAGGCGGTCGCCGGCGCGCACGTGCGCATGGCTGTCCAGGCGCACCACCACCGCCTGTCCGCCAAGCGAGCCATAGGCAAAGGAATCCGCGCCGAGGGCCTCGACCACGCGCACATCGACTTCGGCGATGGCCTCATGCGCGGCGCACGGCTCGATATGCTCCGGGCGCAGCCCCAGCAGTGCCTGCTCCGGCAGGTGCAGCCCCATCGGCAGGTGCCCCAGCGTGGCGTTGGCGGCCTCGCCTTCCTTCGCCACCACGCGCATCTGCGCGCCAGTGTCGCCGCCGGCGTTGCGCGCCACCGGGATCAGGTTCATCGGCGGCGAGCCGATAAAGCCGGCCACGAAGGTGCTGGCCGGACGCGAATAGACTTCCAGCGGCGTGCCGATCTGCTCGACGCGTCCGGCGTTGAGCACCATCATGCGGTCGGCCAGCGTCATCGCCTCGACCTGGTCGTGCGTGACGTACAGGCTGGTGGTGCCCAGGCGCCGGTGCAGCTCCTTCAGTTCCAGCCGCATCTGCACGCGCAGCTTGGCGTCCAGGTTGGACAGCGGCTCGTCGAACAGGAACACCGCCGGCTCGCGCACGATGGCGCGGCCCATGGCCACGCGCTGGCGCTGTCCGCCCGATAGCTGGCGCGGCTTGCGGTCCAGCAGCGGCGCCAGCTCCAGGATGCCGGCGGCATGGTTCACCCGCTGCGCGATCTCGGCCTTGGCCATGCCGCGGATCTTCAGGCCGTAGGCCATGTTGTCGTACACGCTCATATGCGGATAGAGCGCGTAGTTCTGGAACACCATGGCGATGTCCCGCTCGGCCGGCTCCAGGTTATTCACGACCTTGTCGCCGATATGGATTTCGCCGCCGGTGATGGTTTCCAGCCCCGCCACCATGCGCAGCAGCGTGGACTTGCCGCAGCCCGAGGGGCCGACGATGACGATGAATTCGCCGTCGGCGATCTCCATGTCGATGCCGTGCACCACCTGGACGCTGCCGGCGTAGGTTTTCTGAACGTTGCGTAGCGACAGTTTTGCCATTGCTGTTGTCCTGCGCGTGGCTCGTGGCCACCGCGCCTTATTTTTCCGTTTCGACCAGGCCCTTGACGAACCACTTCTGCATCAGCACCACCACCACCGCCGGCGGGATCATCGCCAGCATCACGGTGGCCATCACCAGGTTCCAGTCGGTGGCCGCGTCACCCGAGCGCGAGATCATCTGCGTCACGCCCACCACCACCGGCGTCATCGACTTCTGCGTGGTGATCAGCAGCGGCCACAGGTACTGGTTCCAGCCGTAGATAAACTGGATCACGAAGAGCGCGGCGATGCTGGTGCGCGACAGCGGCAGCACCACGTCCCAGAAGAATCGCAGCGGCCCGGCGCCGTCGATGCGCGCGGCCTCGGCCAGCTCGTCCGGAATGGTCAGGAAGAACTGGCGGAACAGGAAGGTGGCGGTGGCCGACGCGATGATCGGGACGGTCAGGCCAAAGTAACTGTCCAGCATGCCGAGGTCCGACACCACCTTGTAGGTCGGCAGGATGCGCACCTCCACCGGCAGCATCAGCGTGATGAAGATCAGCCAGAAGAAGGTCTTGCGCAGCGGGAACTTGAAATAGACGATGGCAAAGGCCGAGATGATCGAGATCGCGATCTTGCCCAGCGCAATGCCCAGCGCCATGATCAGGCTGTTCTTCATCATGGTCGAGACAGGCGATGCGGCCTCGCCCACGCCCTGGAACAGCACGGTGCGATAGTTCTCGATCAGGTGGCTGCCTGGGATCAGCGTCATCGGCGCGTCCAGCACCTCTTCGGCGGTCAGCGTGGACGCAACGAAGGTCAGGTACACCGGGAACACCACGATCACGATGCCCAGGATCAGCACCGCATGGCTCAGGAAATCAAGGAAGGGGCGACGTTCTACCATGTGCTGTCTCCGTCAGTACTGGACCTTGCGTTCAACATAGCGGAACTGCACCACGGTCAGCGCGATCACGATCACCATCAGCACCACCGACTGCGCGGCCGAGCCCCCGATGTCCATGCCGCGGAAGCCGTCATGGAAGACCTTGTAGACCAGCGTGTTGGTCGAATTGAACGGGCCGCCGTGGGTGACCGCGTCGATGATCGCGAAGGTATCGAAGAACGCGTAGACCACGTTGATCACCATCAGGAAGAAGGTGGTCGGCGACAGCAGCGGGAACATGATCGACCAGAAGCGGCGCCATGGGCCGGCGCCGTCGATGGCGGCGGCCTCGATCAGCGAGCGCGGGATGCTCTGCAGACCCGCCAGGAAGAACAGGAAGTTGTAGCTGATCTGCTTCCAGGCGGCGGCCAGCACCACCAGCAGCAATGCCTGGTCGCCATTGAGCAGGAAGTTCCATTCCACGCCGAGCTTGCGCAGCGCATAGGACACCACGCCCAGCGTCGGGTTGAACATGAACATCCACAGCACGCCGGCCACGGCCGGCGCCACCGCATACGGCCAGATCAGCAACGTCTTGTAGCCGACGGCGCCGCGGATGATGCGGTCGGCAAAATAGGCCAGCAGCAGCGCGGTAGTCAGGCCCACCACGGTCACGCCCACGGCAAAGATGGCGGTGGTCTGGAACGACTCCACGTACAGCGGGTCGTTCCACAGCATGCGGAAGTTGTCGAGGCCGACGAACTCAAGGTTGATGCCGAAGGCATCCTGCTGCAGCATCGACTGGTACAGCGCCTGCCCGGCGGGCAGGAAGAAGAAGATCAGCGTGATCGCGATCTGCGGCAACACCAGCAGATACGGCAGCCACGGCGAACGGAAAACGACGCGTTTTTCCATGAACGGATTCCGGCGAATGCTGCGGGTCGCGGCATCGGACTAGGTACGGAGTTGCGGAGGGCCCCGATCGGTGAGACAGGGCCGTCCACAATGCAATCGGGCGGAGGTTTCGCCACCGCCCGATTGTCACATCAGCTTGCTGGCTATGCCGGCTTACTCGCGGGCAGTCTTCTGGAAGCGCTCCAGCAGATCATTGCCGCGGGCCACGGCCGAGTCCAGCGCCGCCTTGGGCTCCTTCTTGCCGGCCCAGACGGCTTCCAGTTCCTCGTCCACCACGGTGCGGATCTGCACCATGTTGCCCAGGCGCACGCCGCGCGACTTGTCGGTGGTCTTGACCACCATCTGCTGCACCGACACATCGGCACCCGGGTTCTTGTCGTAGTAGCCCGATTTCTTCGTCATCTCGTAGGCGGCCATCGTCACCGGCAGGTAGCCGGTGGCCTGGTGCCAGTCAGACTGGATCTCGGGGCGCGACAGGAAATTGAAGAACTTGGCCACGCCCTTGTACTCGTCGGGCTTCTTGCCGCCCATCACCCACAGCGAAGCGCCGCCGATGATGGTGTTCTGCGGGGCACCCTGCACCTCCGGGTAATACGGCAGCTGTGCCACCGCGAACGCGAACTTGGCATTCTTGCGGATATTGGCCAGCGATGCCGACGAGCCGGTGAACATCGCGCACTCGCCGTTGTAGAACTTGGCCTGCGACTCAGCCTTGCGCCCGCCGTAGCTGAAATAGCCCTTCTTCACCATGTCCTGCAGGTTGGTGATGTGCTTGACGTGCAGCGGGCTGTTGAAGAGCAGGCGCGTGTCGGTGCCGCCGAAGCCGTTGTTCTTGGTCGCGTACAGCGTGTTGTGCCAGGCCGAGAAGCTCTCCAGGTGGACCCAGCCCTGCCAGTCGGTGGTGTAGGCGCAGTTGGTGCCCGAGGCCTTGAGCTTGGCCGAGTACTGCATCACCTCGGGCCAGGTCTTGGGCGGCTTTTCCGGATCCAGGCCGGCCTTCTTGAAGGCGTCCTTGTTGTAGTAGAACACCGTGGTCGAGCTGTTGAACGGGAACGACAGCATCTCGCCCTTGGACGAGGTGTAGTAGCCCGCCACCGCCGGGATATAGGCCTTCTGGTCGAACTTCTCGCCGGCGTCCTTCATCACCGCCGATACCGGCTTGATCGCGCCCTTGGCGCTCATCATGGTGGCGGTGCCCACTTCAAACACCTGCAGGATGGCGGGCGAGCCACCGGCGCGGAAGGCCGCAATGCCCGCAGCCATGGTTTCGTCGTAGTTGCCCTTGTTGACCGGCACCACCTTGTATTCGGACTGGCTGGCGTTGAACTTGTTGGCGATCTCGTTCACCTTGTCGTTCAGGGCGCCCTGCATGGCGTGCCACCACTGGATTTCAACGGCGGCGTGGGCGCTGCCGGCCCCGGTCAGGGCTGCCAGCGCTGCGAGTTTGAGCACGGTACGGGATAAGGACATCGGTGGCTCTCCTTTGGTCTGTCTGTTCCGGTCGGTCGAAAATCCGACAGTATGTGATTTTTTTGTGACAGCGGCATGTTACGCCTGTCGCACCTGAGCTAGCAAATCAGCAGATTCACCAGTATGGCCAGTACGATGCCTTTTGCAGTGCAATAAGGGAAATTGCCGCCAGATCCGCGGTTACAATGGCCCGCCATGCAATCCCTGAACAAGCTCTCTAATTCCGTGCTGCAGCGCGTGCGCGGCGTGCTGACCGACATCGACGGCACCCTGACCACCGACGGGCGGCTGCCGGCCTCGACCTACCTGGCGCTCGACGGGCTGCGCCGCGCGGGCCTGCACGTGATCCCGGTCACCGGGCGCTGCATCGCCTGGGCCGAGATCCTGACCCGGCTGTGGCCGGTCGACGCCATCATCGGCGAGAACGGTGCGTTCTACTCGCACTTGCACAACGGCCGCCTGCAGACCCGCTTCCTGGACGATGCCGCCACGCGCGCGCGCAACCTGGAGCGCATCGAAGCGCTGGGCCAGCGCATCGTGCGCGAAGTGCCGGGCTGCGCGCTGGCCTCGGACCAGGCCTGGCATGCCGCCGACCTGGCCATCGACCATGCCGAGGACGTCGCGCCGTTGCCTGCAGACGCCGTGGCCCGCATCGCCGCCATCATGCGCGAGGCCGGCATGACCGCCACGGTCAGCTCGATCCATGTCAACGGCTGGTTCGGCCTGCACGACAAGCTGTCGATGAGCAGGCTGTGCGTGGCCGAACTGCTGGGCGAAGACGTGGACGCGCGCCGCGACGAATGGCTGTTTATCGGCGATTCGGCCAACGATGCCAGCATGTTCGCCCACTTTCCGCTGTCGGTTGGCGTGGCCAATGTGCGCGACATCCTGCCGCAGCTGCCGGTGCCGCCGGCCTATATCACCGCAGCGGCCGGTGGCGAGGGCTTTGCCGAGATGGCGCAGCGGCTGGTCGAAGCGCGCGGCTGAATACCTCACGCAAAACAAGAAAACCGGCCGGGAAAGTCCCGGCCGGTTTTTCTGGTCACCCGCCCTGCCCTGGCTCAGTCGAACCCAAGCTCCTGCAGCTTGCGCGTGATGGTATTGCGCCCGATCCCGAGCCGGGTCGCCGCCTCGACGCGGCGCCCGCGCGTGACACCCAGCGCGGCCTCCAGCACGGCCTTCTCGAAGCGGCGCGTCAGCACATCCATGACCTCCGGCTGGCCGGCTTCGAGCATTGCCCGTGCTTCGCCGGCGAGCAGGCTTTCCCAGCCGGCCGAGGCCAGGGCCGGGACCACCGTCGCCACGGACGCGGGCCGGACTGCGGTGGCCGTGTCGGCCTCTGCCACCGTCGTCGCGTAGCCGCCGTAGTCGGCCAGGTCAGGCGCGCTTTCATACTCGGGCGCGCGCGCTTCGGCAACGCGCTCGGGCCGCGGCGCATTGACCGGCTCGCTGGTGCCGGCTTCCAGCATCTCGCGCGGCAGGTCCTTGACCTCGATGGTCTGGGCCGGCGCCATCACGGTCAGCCAGTTGCACAGGTTCTCCAGCTGGCGCACGTTGCCGGGGAATGGCAGCGTGCTGACATAGGCCAGCGCTTCGTCGGACATGCGCTTGGGCTCGACGCCCAGTTCCTTGGCGCTCTTCTGCAGGAAATGACGCGCCAGCAGCGTGATGTCCTCCGGGCGTTCGCGCAGCGGCGGCAGGCGCAACCGGATCACGTTCAGGCGGTGGAACAAGTCCTCGCGGAACAGCCCTTCCTTGACGCGCAGCTCCAGGTTCTGGTGGGTGGCGGCAATCACGCGCACATTGGCGCGCAAGGGGTTGTGGCCGCCGACACGATAGAAGTTGCCATCGGACAGCACGCGCAGCAGGCGCGTCTGCAGGTCGAACGGCATATCGCCGATTTCGTCGAGGAACAGCGTGCCGCCCTCGGCCTGCTCGAAGCGGCCGCGCCGCATGGTCTGCGCACCGGTGAAGGCGCCGCGCTCATGGCCGAACAGTTCGGATTCGAGCAGGTCCTTGGGGATGGCCGCGGTATTGAGCGCGATAAAGGGACCGTTGGCACGCGGGCTGTGCTTGTGCAGCGCGCGTGCGACCAGCTCCTTGCCGGTGCCAGACTCGCCGGTGATCATCACCGTCACGTTGGACTGCGAGAGCCGGCCGATGGCGCGGAACACGTCCTGCATCGCCGGCGCCTGGCCGAGGATCTCGGGCGCATCGACGAGGCGGTCGTCCAGTTCTTCCTCGCGCAGGCTTTCTTCCAGCGCGCGGCGGATCAGCTCAACCGCCTTGTCGACATCGAAGGGCTTGGCCAGGTATTCGAAGGCACCGCCCTGGAACGCGGCCACGGCGCTGTCCAGGTCAGAGTAGGCCGTCATCACGATGACCGGCAGGCCCGGATGCCGCGCCTTGATGGCCTGCAGCAGGTCCAGGCCCGATCCGCCGGGCATGCGGATATCCGATATCAGCACCTGGGGCTGGTCTTCTTCCAGCGCGGCCAGCGCATCCCGCACATTGGTGAAGCTGCGCGAGAGCAGGCTTTCACGGGCCAGGGCCTTTTCCAGGACCCAGCGGATTGATTGATCGTCGTCGACTATCCAGATCGGCTTCATGTGCGTCGCTTGTCTGCTCGGTGTCATTTGGTCTTCCGCATGCCCGGCCACGGCGGATGCACCATCGCTCGCGGACGGCAGCAAAAGCTAGTGCAGCGGCAGCAGGATGCGGAAGTCGGTACAGCCCGGCCTGCTCTCGCATTCGATCAAGCCCTCGTGCTGCTGCACGAAGGTTTGAGCGAGTGTGAGACCGAGTCCGCTGCCGCCATCCCTGCCCGATACCAGCGGATAGAAGATGCGTTCGCGGATGTCTTCGGAAATTCCCGGGCCGTTGTCGATGACATGCAAGTCCAATGCCAGCTTGAACAAGCGCTTGGCAATCGTGACCTGGCGCGCCACGCGCGTGCGCAGCACGATCTGTGCATCGCCGCGCGCCATGCGGTCGGCCAGCGCCTGCGCGGCGTTGTGCACGATGTTGAGCACGGCCTGGATCAGTTGCTCCATGTCGCCCTGCAGCTCGGGCAGGCTGGCGTCGTAGTCGCGCACGATCTCCAGCCCGTTGGGGAACTCCGCCAGCACCACCGAGCGCACGCGCTCCAGCACTTCGTGGATATTCAGGCTGGACACGATATGCGGATGCCGGTGCGGCTCCAGCAGCCGGTCCACCAGCGTCTGCAGCCGGTCCGATTCCTTGATGATGACCTGCGTGTATTCGCGCAGCGAGCGCTCCGGCAGCTCGAACTCCAGCAGCTGCGCCGCGCCGCGAATGCCGCCCAGCGGGTTCTTGATTTCGTGGGCCAGGTTGCGGATCAGTTCCTTGTTGGCCGAGGTCAGGTCCAGGATGCGTTCTTCGCGTTCGCTGCGCACCTTCTGTTCATTGGGCAGGATTTCCACCACCACGGTGTCGCCGACCGCTTCCAGCGCGGAGATCACCACGTGCACATGGGCCGGCTCCTGCAGCGGCGGGTGCAGGATCAGGTCCTGCCGGCGCACGTCGAACTGCCGCGTGACCACGGTGTCGATCATGCTGTGCAGCTCATCGGAACGCCCGAACAGGTCAGGCAGCGTCAGCTCCACCATGCCCTTGCGCGACACGCCGAAGGTGGCTTCAGCGGCCGGGTTCGCAAAGACGACGCGCAGCCCCGGCTGCTGCACCAGCAGCACCGGGTTGGCCACTACGTCCAGGCCGGCATGGAACGCCACGGCGCCCATGGTCAGCACCTGGGCGCTGCCTTCGGCCGGCGCCGCATCAGCCGCCGGCGATTCGCCACGGGCGCCGTCGGCACCGCTGGCCTTGCGCGACACTCCGCGAATCAGGCGACGCATAAGACTAGTCCTTCAAATTGCCAAGCTCGCGCCGCAGCGACGCCGCATTGGCCTCGCTGCGGGCGATGTCGTCGCGCAGCGCTGCCGTGCGATCGAGGTATTTCTGATAGTTGCGCTCATTGCCCTGGCGCTCCGGCTGGCCGTTGTTGTACTCGGCACGCAGCGCCTGCAGCTTGGCCTCTTCGGCCTGCAGCTCCTGCGAGAGCACCGCGCGGCGCTCACCGTCGCGGCTCTTCTGCGTGGCACTGTCCACGCGCGGGAAGCTGGTGCCGCCAGCCGCCGCGCCGGCGGTGCTGCCAGCGCCCTTGGCCGGCGCAGCGGTACGCCCGCCCGGGACCGTCACCACCTCCGGCAGGTTCAGCTTCTTGCAGCCCTTGCCCGCGTTGCCATTGCGATACTCGGGCACGCCATTGGGCCCGGTGCAGACATAGACGTCCGAGGACTGCGCGGAAGACTGCCCGGCCCACGCGCCCAGCGTCAGCGCCACAGCACTCACCAGAACAGGGAATCCGAGACGAAATTGGTGCAGAGATCGGGGCAAGGTCAGGGTCCGGCGGGCCGTGCGTGAAGAGGCGTCCATGAACATGGCGTTAGGCTTGAACGGGATGGAACACGATTCCCCATTCTAGCGAGCAAAGCAAAAAGGGACAGCCGAAGCCGCCCCTTTCTGGTGCAACTGTTGCCCGGCCACAACCTGCGTCATTCCCGGGCAAAGGCCGCTTACAGCGAGTAGTACATTTCGAACTCGACCGGGTGCGTGGTCATGCGGAAACGCGTGACTTCTTCCATCTTCAGTTCGATGTAGGCATCGATCATCGAGTTCGAGAACACGCCGCCGCGGGTCAGGAACTCGCGGTCGTTGTCCAGGTACTCCAGCGCCTGGTCCAGGCTCGAGCACACGGTCGGGATCTTTGCATCCTCTTCCGGCGGCAGGTCGTACAGGTTCTTGTCGGCAGCTTCGCCCGGGTGGATCTTGTTCATCACGCCATCCAGGCCGGCCATCAGCAGCGCCGAGAAGCCCAGGTACGGGTTCATCAGCGGATCCGGGAAGCGGGTCTCGATGCGGCGGCCCTTCGGGTTGGCCACATACGGGATGCGGATCGAAGCCGAGCGGTTGCGGGCCGAGTAGGCCAGCTTCACCGGAGCTTCGAAGCCCGGCACCAGGCGCTTGTACGAGTTCGTGCCCGGGTTGGTGATGGCATTCAGGGCACGGGCGTGCTTGATGATGCCGCCGATGTAGTACAGCGCGAATTCCGACAGGCCGGCGTAGCCGTTGCCCGCGAACAGGTTCTGGCCGTCCTTCCACACGGACTGGTGCACGTGCATGCCCGAACCGTTGTCGCCAACGATCGGCTTCGGCATGAAGGTGGCGGTCTTGCCGTAGGTGTGGGCGACGTTCTGGATCACGTACTTCTGCATCTGGGTCCAGTCGGCGCGCTGCACCAGCGTGCTGAAGCGGGTGCCGATTTCGTTCTGGCCCTGGCCAGCCACTTCGTGGTGGTGGACTTCAACGGGGATGCCCAGCGATTCCAGGATCAGGCACATTTCCGAACGCATGTCCTGGAAGGTGTCGATCGGGGCGACCGGGAAGTAGCCGCCCTTCTTGCCCGGACGGTGGCCGCTGTTGCCGTGCTCGAATTCCTTGGCCGACGACCACGGGGCTTCTTCGGAATGGATCTTCACGAAGCAGCCTTGCATGTCGACGTTCCAGGTCACGCCGTCGAAGATGAAGAACTCGGGCTCCGGACCAAAGAAAGCGGTGTCGCCCAGGCCGGTGCTCTTCAGGTAGGCTTCGGCGCGCTTGGCGATGGAACGCGGGTCGCGGTCATAGCCCTTGCCGTCCGACGGCTCGACCACGTCGCAGGACAGCACCAGCGTCGGCTCTTCGTAGAACGGGTCGATGTGGGCGGTGTTCGAATCCGGCATCAGCAGCATGTCTGAAGCTTCGATACCCTTCCAGCCGGCGATCGACGAACCGTCGAAGGCGTGGCCGCTTTCGAACTTGTCTTCATCGAAGTGCGACACGGGCACGGACACGTGTTGCTCCTTGCCTTTGGTATCGGTGAAACGGAAATCGACGAACTTGACGTCGTTTTCCTTCACCAGCTTCATCACGTCTGCAACGCTGTGGGCCATGCCAATCTCCTGGATATTCGGCGGAAGTCTGAGAAAGCCAATTCTTGGGCCTGTCGTCACCGGCGCCGATGCATGCTCTGCCGCGCCGTCCCGACCAGCCACGAAAGGACGAAGAATGTTAGCAGAAAGCGTGCCATGCGAACGCCCCACCGCCACCGGCAGCCCGAAAAAAGTGCAACGTCGGCGAACCGCGCACCGCGGCGGCGTAAGCGAAGCAGCGGCTCGGCTGCCGAGTGGCGCACCGGTTACACGCATTTCGGCGTAGCGCCCCCTAATAAAACACCACAATGGTGCATTCAGCAAGGCGTCGCACTTGAACAGTGCGGATGCACCAAAAGGAGTCACCCGACGCCCCAACAGCAGTCAATGAGGCTTCGAATCGGCCCGGCGCTATAGAATAGTGCGTTGCGGCTTTGCCGCCTCCAATTCCATTCCTCAAATTTGTCACGCAGATGACCACCCGAGACGATCTCCTCCAGGCCGCCCGCCAGCGCCAGCAACAGAACCAGCTCCCGTATTTTGGCGCGCTGTCGCCGCAGGAAGCCTTTGCGCTGCTGCAGAACGATCCTTCCGCCGTGCTGGTCGACGTGCGCACCCAGGCCGAACTGGACTGGGTCGGCGGCGTTGACGTGCCGGATGCGCAGTTCGCCCATGTCGAATGGATGTCCTATCCGGGCGGTGCGCAGAATGCCCGCTTTGTCGAAGAGCTGAGGGCACGCGTTCCGGCCGACGTGCCGGTGCTGTTCCTGTGCCGCAGCGCGGCGCGCTCCAAGCACGCCGCGCGCGTGGCCACCGAAGCCGGCTACCACTTCGCCATGGACGTGCTGGAAGGCTTCGAGGGCAACCGCGACGACCACCACCACCGCAAGACTGTTGAAGGCTGGTGCGTGCGCGGACTGCCGTGGCACGGCGCCTGATCGCGGTCGGGCCAGAATGAGAGAAGGGGCAGCCAAGGCTGCCCCTTCTTCTTGCGACCCGTGCCGCCTTAAGCCTGCGCCGCTTCGCGCGGCGGCTGCTCCACGATCTCGAACCCCATCGCCTGCACGCCTGCGAGCAGCATCGCATAGGCCGGTGCCAGCAGATCGGCCGGGCCCTTGACCCCCAGGTCGATATGGCGGCGCGCGAAGCGGTCGCCGCGCTGCACGTCGCCGACCGAGGGCAGGCTGAACACGCGGATGCCCGGATGCGCCGCTTCGACCTTCTCCATCAGCGGCGTCAGCGTGGACTCCGGCGCCTCGAACACGTAGAAGGCCCGCTCCTGCTGCTGCACCTGGTGGAACAGGTGCGCATAGTCGTGGTCCAGCACCCATTCCATCATCGGCCATGCCATCACCGGGAATCCCGGCATGAAGTGGTGGTGACCGACCGAAAAGCCCGGGATGCGGTTGTAGCTGTTGGGAATGATGCGCGCGCCCTTGGGGAACTCGCCCATTTTGAAGCGGTGCTGGTTTTCCGGCTGATTCAGGTCGGCCTTGACCGGGTCGCCGCCCGCGGTCTCGGCAATGCGCAGCGCAATCAGTTCGCGCGCCTCGGGATGCAGCACCAGCGGCACGCCCAGCGCGGCGGCCACGCACTGGCGGGTGTGATCGTCCGGCGTGGCGCCGATGCCGCCGGTGCAGAACACCACGTCCGGGCCGGCCAGCGTGCGCCGCAGCGTGGCGGTGATGCGGGCTCGGTCATCGCCGACGTATTCGGCCCAGTCCAGCGCCAGCCCGCGCGCGCCCAGCAGTTCGATGGTGCGGCGCAGATGCTTGTCTTCACGCCGCCCCGACAGGATCTCGTCGCCAATGACGATCAGGCCAAAACCCATATTGCCCTCGCTTCAGGAATTTTCGATGCGGCGCACGTCGCTCGGCGCCAGGTCGATGACGTCGCCGTCAAGCGCCGGCTGGTCCGGCTGATGCGCCGGCGGCTGGGCCGGCACCGCCGCGCGCTCGGCCCGCAGCTGCGCCAGCGCGCGCAGGCAGAAGTGGCCGAACCACAGCGCCGAGAAGATAAAGATCAGCACATACAGCCACAGCGTGCCGGCCAGCACGAACGGAAACAGGAAGATCACCGCCGCCGACGACACCCACAGCAGCGTCGGCGCCGAGCCCAGCAGCCCCACCGCCACCCCGATCACCAGCAGCGGCGTGCGGTGGCGGCGCACCAGCGTCTTGCGCTCTTCGGCGCTGGCGTGGTCGGCGAGCGCGTCATACGTCATCACGCGGTAGGTCAGCCAGCCCCACAGCACCGGCGGGATCAGCGCAAAGAACGGCGGGATCAGCCACAGCGGCAGCGTCACCAGCACCAGCACCAGGAACACCAGCGTGCTGCCCAGCGACTGGAACACGCTGCCCAGGATGCTGCCGCCATGGGCCTTGGCCAGGTCCGGGTAGCTGCGCTCCAGGTGGCGCACCACCGCCGGCACCGAGAACACGCCGATAAACATCAGCATCGAGGCAATCACCAGCGGGATTGCCAGTGCCGCCACGAACAGCGGCGCCACGATGGTGCGCATCGATTGCAGGCCGAACCAGTCGAGCGCGCTGTAGATCCAGCTGGTCAGGATGGAGGTCTCCAGGAAGCTGCGCGTGGCGCCCATGATGGGGTCCCAGCCCCACCAGAGCAGACCGCCCCACAGCAGCGTGGCCAGGACGAAAGGCAGCACGGTCAGCATCAGCATGCGGGGATGCAGCTGGCTGACCAGCGCGCGGCCAAACGAGCGGAAGATATCGTTCATGCAGTCGAAGGCAGACAGGAGGAAAGGCGCCGGGCGCGGCAGAAGTCCGACTGGGCCGGACCGGCGGCAACCCGGAACACTAGCATACGCCGCTTGCCGCCGCGGCGCGCCGTGTTGCGCCGCGGGTGGAGGACTACCTCCAGACCCGCCGTTTCAGCGCAGCCGCAGCAGCCGCTTGATGCCGTACCACTGGTGCGCCAGGAAGCCCGCGCCGTAGTCGTGGCCCTTGCCCAGCGGCGGCGGCAGCTGGTCGCGGATGCCGGTCGGGTGGTAGGTCTCGGTGAAGACCGCGGTGCCGAGCAGCATGTCCCACCACGGGAAGATCACGCCGTAGTTGCAGCCGCCCAGCTTGGCCGGTGCGCCGTCGGCCTCATGGCCGATGCCCACGGCGTGGTGGGTGCGATGAAAGCGCGGCGAGATCAGCAGCCGCTCGCCGATGGCGCCGAAGTGCAGTCGCACGTTGGCATGCTGCAGGCTCTGCAGCAACTGCGACAACGCCACCAGCAGCACGTACTGCGACGGCTCCACGCCCACGCCCAGCGCCACCAGCGCGAACACCAGATCGCGCAGCATGTCGTCCAGCAGGTGGTTGCGGTTGTCGCTCCACAGCGTCATCTGGCGCTGGCTGTGGTGCACCGCATGCAGATGCCACCACCAGCGGAACGAATGCGACAGCCGGTGGTACCAGTAGTCGAGGAAGTCGAACAGCAGCAGGTAGACAAAGAAGCTGACCAGCGGCACCGAGGTCACGCCCGGCCACCAGTCTTCCACATTGATGCGGTGCCAGCCCATCAGCCGCAGGTCGCCTTCCAGGGCGTCGGTCAGCGGCGCGAGCAGGAAGAACATGGCCAGCCGGAACAGCCCGAGCCGGTGGATCACCGTGTAGAAGATATCGGTGCGGATGCCGGCGCGGTCGGATACCGGCTCGACCGGGCGCCATTTCTCCAGCGGCCCCAGGATCAATGCCATCACCACGATCTGCACCAGGCCCACCAGCAGCCACTCGGTGCCGGTGAAGGCTTCCTCGGCATAGCGGCCAAACCCGAGGTCGTAGACCACGGGCAGCACCACGTCCTGGAACAGCGTGCCCTCGACCTGGCCGATCCAGCCGTTCAGCGTCTCCCACATCAGCGCCTGCCCTCCTTTTGCCCGACTGGCTGCGGCCTGGCGATCCAGTCGCGGTAGGCCGGGTGCTCGCGCAGCGTCGCGAAACAGAATCCCTTGCGCTCAAGGCCGGCGAGCAGCGGCTCCAGCACGCCGGGCGCCCACGGATCCTTGCGCGACCAGATGCCCAGGTGCGCCATGGTGATATCGCCGTCGCGCAGGTTGGCCAGCGCGCGTTCCAGCAGCGCCGCGTTGGGATAGCGGTCGGACGACAGCTCGTCGCCCAGGAACCCGGCCGGCGCCCAGCCGACGTGGCGGAAGCCGCACTGCTCGGCCCATTGCACCGTCTGCGGGGCGGTGCGCCCGCCCGGGGCGCGCCACAGCGGCACCATGGCGGCGCCGGTCATGCCGTGGAAGGCGTCGGCGCTGCGCCGCAGCTCCTGGCAGAATCCGGCCGCGTCCATGACCATGTCCTTGCCCGCCTGCGTGCCGAACTGCGGCCTCATGGTCACATGCCCGGCGTGCACGCTGCGCAGGTAGACATGGTCGAAGGTATGCGTGCCAAAGGCGTGGCCGTCGGCCACCAGTGACTTCCAGTACGGCGCCCAGGATGGGTCCAGCGAACTGTCCTGGCGCACGGTCGGCTCATTGGCCAGGAAGAAGGTGGCGCGGATATGGTGGCGGCGCAGCGTATCGGCGATCAACTGCGCCTGGCTCATGCTGCCGGTGTCGAAGGTCAGGTAAAGCGTGCCGGCCGGGCACGCCTTGGCGCCAGGCTTGGGCACGTCAGCCGCCTGCAGCGCCGACGGCAGGACGCAGGCAAGCGCCAGCGCAGCCAGCAGCCTGCCCAGCCGTCCGGATCGCGATGCCCTGGTATCGTCCATGGTCCCTGCCCTGCCCGGTCAATACAGCGGCGCGCGAGTGCGGAAATAGATGCCGTGCGGCGAGCGCCCGACGCGCACGGTCTTGACCAGCTTGCGGCTGGCCACGTCGACCAGGCCGACCGAGCGCGCCCAGCGGAAGGTGACCCACAGCGTCTTGCCGTCGGCGGTCAGCTCCATGTCGTCCGGGCCCGGCGGCAGGCCGGTGATGTCGCCGACCTTGGCCAGCGTCTGCTGGTCGATGATGCTGATGCTGCTCGTGACCCGGTTGCTGAGGAACAGGTGGCGCTTGTCGCCGACCGCGCGGAAGTTGTGCGCGCCCTTGCCGGTCTGGATCTGCTTGACCACCGTGCGCGTGCGCCAGTCGATCACGGCCACGTAATCAGCCCCGGTCATGCCGACCAGCAGGTATTTCTGGTCCGGCGTGACCCAGATGCCCGCCGGCGCCGAGCCGGTTTCCATGCGCCACATCACGTTCTGCGTGACCAGGTCGATGGCTGCCACCTCATTGGAGTCCTGCAGCGTGATGAAGGCGATGCGGCTGTCGGCGGTAAAGGCGATATGGCTGGGGGTCTTGGCCAGCGGGAACTGTTTGGCCAGCTTCAGCGCCTTGCCGTCCCAGCGGTAGAGGTCGACACGGTCGAGCCGGTTGCCGGTGGCGACAAACCACTTCTGGTCCGGCGAGAAGCCGATCTGGTACGGGTCGTCGACATTGGGCACGCGCTGCTGGACCTTGCCCGAGACCGGGTCCAGGAACACCAGGTCGTTGCCGACCGCGTTGGCAACGATCAGCGACTTGTCGTCCGGCGTTGCGATCAGGTGGTGCGGTTCCTTGCCGATCGGGAAGGTCTCCAGCACCTTCTGGGTATTCTTGTCGATTAGCGTGACGGTTGCATCACCTGAATTCAGGATCACCACCACTTCCGCCGATGCCGGTGCGGCCAGCAGGCCCAGCGCCAGGGCGCCCACCGTGAAACCACCAGCTACAACACGACGCAATGCGAACCGCAGCGCAAACATAAGACCCGCCAGAAGAAGACTGAACCGGCGATTCTAACGGTTGAGCACGAAAATCCGCTGACGCCGCGGCCGAACTCGATCAAGATTTTGGCAGATTGTTGCGCCGGAGCGACCATTTGCGGTTCGCCCCGGCATTGCGCCCCGCGCCGGCGCTCAGCGCTGCATCGATTCCCACACTTTCTGCAGCCGCTTGACCGACATCGGCACCGGTGTGCGCAGCTCCTGGGCGAACAGCGCGATGCGCAGCTCCTCCAGCATCCAGCGGAATTCCTCCAGCCGCGCGTCCTCGCCGCCGCGGCCCTGAGTGCGCAGCTGCTTTTCGGCCCGCTGCCACTGCTGCACCAGCGGCGCCATCTCCTGCGTGCGCTGGGTGTCGCGCGCCGGGTCGCCCTTGAGCTTGTCCACCCGCATGGCGATGCCCTTCAGGTAGCGCGGGAAATGGACCAGTTGCGTGTATGGGGTCTCGTCGACAAAGCGCTTGCCCATCAGCCGCCCGAGCTGCGCTTCCATGTCCGCATGGGGCCCGGCGAACGGCTTGGCCTGCAGCAGCTTGCGCGGCAGTCCGGCGTACTCGGCCAGGATGGTCCCCACCAGCCGCGCGATCTCCTGCGCCAGCAGCGACAGCCGGGTGCGGCCCTCATCCTTGCGTGCATTGAACTCGGCCTCGTTGCGCGGCAGCGGCGCCTGCATGCAGGCACGCTCCAGCGCCAGCATCACGACCTGTTCGCGCAGCATCTCCTGCGTGCCCAGCGTCATGTACTGCATCGCCATCTGCTGCAGGCCCGGGATGTTCTTCTCGATGAACTTGACCTGCTCGCGCAGCTGCAGCGCAAACAGCCGGCGCAGCCCCAGGTGGTGGACGCGGGCGGCTTCCTGCGGGTCGTCGAAGACTTCCACGTCGCAGTGCGTGCCGCGATCGACCAGCGCGGGGTAGCCGAACAGGGTCTGGCTGCCCTTGCGGATCTCCAGCAGCTCGGGCAGCTCACCGAAGGTCCAGCCGGTCAGTCCCTCGTACTTGCCGGGCTCGGCCGCGGCCAGCGGCGCCGCCTGCTCCGGGGCCTGGGTTGCCGCCTGTGCCGCGGCTTGCGCGGCCACCCGCTGGAACGACTGCTGCGCCTGCCCGCCCAGCTCGGCGCGCAGCTGGGCCAGGTTGCGGCCCATCTCAAGCTGGCGGCCGTGCTCGTCGACCACCTTGAAGTTCATCGTATGGTGCGCGGGCAGCGTTTCCAGCTTGAAGTCGGCGCGCTTGACCATGGTGCCGGTCTGCTCGCGGATATCGGCAATCAGCACGTCCAGCAGCTCGCCCTCGCCAAGCGGCTGGCGCGCGACAAAGGCCGCGGCATATTCCGGCAGCGGCACGCAGTGGCGGCGCAGCTTCTGCGGCAGCGACTTGAGCAGCAGGTGCACCTTCTCCTTGATCATGCCCGGCACCAGCCAGTCGGCACGCTCCTGGCGCACCTGGTTGAGTGCGTACAGCGGCACGGTCAGGGTCACGCCGTCGCGGTGGCTGCCTGGCTCGAAGTGGTAGGTCAGCCCCATGTCCACCCCGGCCACGTTCATGGCCTTGGGGAACAGGTCGGTGGTGATGCCGGCCGCCTCGTGCCGCATCAGCTCGTCGCGGTTCAGGTACAGCAGCTTGCGGTCCTTGCCGCTCTCTGCCTGGTACCACTGCTCGAAGCTGGCCTGCTGGCAGATGTCGGCGGGAATCGCGCGATCGTAGAAGGCGTAGATCAGTTCGTCGTCGACCAGCACGTCCTGGCGGCGCGACTTGTGCTCCAGGTTCTCGATCTCGCGCACCAGGCGCTGGTTGTGCGCGTAGAACGGCAGGCGCGTGTCGAACTCGCCCTCGACCAGCGCACGGCGGATAAAGATCTCGCGCGCTTCCTGCGGGTTCATCGGGCCGTAGTGCACGCGCCGGTGCTGGTAGACCACCAGCCCGTACAGCGTGGCGCGCTCCAGCGCCAGCACCTGGCCCGCCTTCTTTTCCCAGTGCGGATCGCTCCAGCTGACCTTGAGCAGGTGACGGCCCACCTGTTCCAGCCACTCCGGCTCGATGCGCGCCAGCGTGCGCGCGAACAGCCGGCTGGTCTCGACCAGCTCGGCCGCGACGATCCAGCGCCCGACCTTGCGCGCGATCAGCGAGCCCGGCCACAGGTGGAACTTGATGCCGCGCGCGCCCAGGTATTCGCGGCCCTTGCCGTCGCCATCCTCGATGCGGCAGCCGACATTGCCCAGCAGGCCGGTCAGCAGCGCCTTGTGCACCTGCTCATAGGTGGGCTCGCTGTCGTTCAGGCGCCAGCCCTGCTCGGTCACCGTGGTCAGCAGTTGCGAATGCACGTCGCGCCACTCGCGCAGCCGCAGGTGCGACAGGAAGTGGGCGCGGCACTGGTCCTGCAGCTGGCGGTTGGACTTCTTGTGCGCGACCGCGTCCTCGAACCACTTCCACAGCCTGACCCAGCCCAGGAACTCGGACTTCTCGTCCATGAACTTGCGGTGCGCCTGGTCGGCGGCTTCCTGCGCCTCCTGCGGGCGGTCGCGCGGGTCCTGCACCGACAGCGCGCTGGCGATGACCAGCACCTCGCGCAGGCAGTGATGCTCGCGCGCGGCCAGGATCATGCGCGCCACGCGCGGGTCCAGCGGCAGCTTGGCCAGCTGGCGCCCGGTGCCGGTAAGCTGGTTGGCGTCGTCGACCGCGCCCAGTTCCTGCAGCAGCTGGTAGCCGTCGGCAACGGCGCGGCCCAGCGGCGGCTCGATAAACGGGAACGACTCGATCTCGGTCAGCCGCAGCGCCTTCATGCGCAGGATCACCGCGGCCAGCGACGAGCGCAGGATCTCGGGGTCGGTAAAGCGCGGCCGGCCGGCGAAATCGGACTCCTCATACAGCCGGATGCACACGCCGTTGGCAACCCGGCCGCAACGGCCAGCGCGCTGGTTGGCAGCGGCCTGCGAGATCGACTCGACCTGCAGTTGCTCGACCTTGTTGCGGTACGAGTAGCGCTTGACCCGCGCCAGCCCGGTATCGACCACGTAGCGGATGCCCGGCACCGTCAGCGAGGTTTCGGCGACGTTGGTCGCCAGCACGATGCGCCGCGCGTTGGACGGCTTGAACACCCGCTCCTGCTCCTGCACCGACAGCCGCGCAAACAGCGGCAGGATCTCGGTATGCGGCGGGTGGTGCTTGCGCAGCGCCTCGGCGGCTTCGCGGATCTCGCGCTCGCCGGGCAGGAACACCAGCACATCGCCCGGGCCGACGCGGCACACCTCGTCGACCGCCTCGACAATGCCGTCGTACAGGTCGCGCTCGCGCGCCTGCGGGCTGCGCGGCGCGCCCGCGGGCACGTCCTCGGTGATCGGACGGTAGCGCACTTCCACCGGGTACAGGCGGCCGCTGACCTCGATCACCGGCGCCGGCTTGTCGCCCGAGGCGAAATGCTGGGCAAAGCGCTGGGCATCGATGGTGGCCGAGGTGATGATCACCTTCAGGTCCGGGCGCTTCGGCAGGATCTGGCGCAGGTAGCCGATCAGGAAGTCGATGTTCAGGCTGCGCTCGTGCGCCTCATCGATGATCAGCGTGTCGTAGGCGCGCAGCAGCGGATCGTTCTGAGTCTCGGCCAGCAGGATGCCGTCGGTCATCAGCTTGACCGACGCCCCCGACGACATGGTGTCGTTGAAACGCACCTGGTAGCCCACGTGCTCGCCCAGCGGCGTGCCGATCTCCTGCGCAATGCGTTTGGCGGTCGAGGTGGCGGCGATGCGCCGCGGCTGGGTGTGGCCGATCAGCCCCCCACCCTCGCGCCCCGGGCCGCGCCCGATCGACAGGCAGATCTTGGGCAGCTGGGTGGTCTTGCCCGAGCCGGTCTCGCCCGAGACGATCACCACTTGGTTGGCCAGCAGCGCCGCGGCGATCTCGTCGCGGCGGCCGGAGACCGGCAGGGCCTCCGGGAAGGTGATGGGCGGCAGCGGGTTGACCGGCCTTGGCGCACGCGGCGCACGCGCCTCGCGGGGACCGCGTGGCGGGCGCTGCCCGGCTTCACCGGCCGGCCGGGCAGCGGCTGGCTGCGCACGGACGTCCGGCTTCCTGGCCGGGCCTGGGGCCGGCCGGGGCTGGGTTGGGGAGGCTGGCTGAGCGGCACCGGCGCGCTGGCGCGGCGCGGCGGGTGGTTTAGGCTTGACGGGGCGTTGTTCTGACA
This sequence comes from Cupriavidus necator, assembly GCF_016127575.1. Lineage (NCBI taxonomy): Bacteria > Pseudomonadati > Pseudomonadota > Betaproteobacteria > Burkholderiales > Burkholderiaceae > Cupriavidus > Cupriavidus necator. Next base: position 3,019,803 of record NZ_CP066018.1, on the reverse strand, counting down.
TTGGCCGGGATTATAATCCGCGGGATGAACGCCAGAACCGACGCGCCGCAGACGGCGCCTGCCTCCTCACCCGCCGCCCCCGTGCCGGCGCAGCCGCCCGCGGCTGAATTCCCCGCGCCTGCCCCGACCTCCCCCGTGCCCGCCGCCCCGGCGCCCACGGCGGCCGAGCCCGAGCGCAGCGGCCCCGACCACCAGCAGTTCGTCGACTGGCTGCGCATGGTGGCGCCGTATATCCATGCCTTCCGCGGCAAGACCTTTGTGATCGCCTTCGCCGGAGAACTGGTCAAGTCGGGCGTGCTCAATGCGCTGGTCAACGACGTCGCGCTGCTGCACGCCATGGGCATGCAGATCGTGCTGGTGCACGGCTCGCGCCCGCAGGTGGAAGAACAGCTGGCGCTGCGCCATGTCGAGTCACAGTTCGTCGATGGCGTGCGCGTCACCGACAACGCCGCGCTCGAATGCGCCAAGGAAGCCGCCGGCGAACTGCGCCTGGACATCGAGGCCGCCTTCAGCCAGGGCCTGCCCAATACGCCGATGGCCGGCGCCCAGCTGTCGGTGATCTCCGGCAACTTCGTGACTGCCCGCCCGGTCGGCATCGTCAACGGCACCGACTACCAGCACACCGGCCTGGTGCGCAAGATCGACGCCGAGTCCGTGCGCATGTCGCTGTCGCACGGCAAGGTGGTGCTGCTGTCGCCGCTGGGCTTCTCGCCCACCGGCCAGGCCTTCAACCTGTCGATGGAAGACGTGGCCAGCGCCACCGCCACGGCGCTCAAGGCCGACAAGCTGATCTTCATCACCGAGGTGCCGGGCGTGCCCGATCCGGTCGGCAAGATGATGCAGGAAATGTCCCTGCGCACCGCCGTGGAGCGCCTGCAAAACAACCATCTGCCGCCGGACGTGGCCAACTACCTGCAGCACCTGGTCAAGGCGCTCAAGGGCGGTGTGCCGCGTGCGCACCTGATCCCCTATTCGCTCGACGGTGCGGTGCTGCTGGAACTGTTCCTGCACGACGGCGTCGGCACCATGCTGTCCGACACCGACCTGGAAAGCCTGCGCGAAGCCACGCTCGACGACGTCGGCGGCATCGTCCAGCTGATCGCCCCGCTGGAGCAGGATGGCACGCTGGTGCCGCGCGGACGCCACCTGATCGAGCGCGATATCTCCAACTTCTCGGTGATCGAGCACGACGGCGTGCTGTTCGGCTGCGCGGCGCTCTACGACTACCCGCGCGAGAACATGGGCGAGATGGCCTGCCTGACGGTATCGCAGGAAGCCCAGGGCACCGGCGACGGCGAGCGCCTGCTCAAGCGCATCGAGCGCCGCGCCCGCGCGCTCGGCCTGGAGAAGCTGTTCGTGCTCACCACCCGGACCGAACACTGGTTCCTGAAGCGCGGTTTCGTCCACGCCAACGTCGACGACCTGCCCGAGGACAAGCGCAAGCTCTACAACTGGCAGCGCAAGTCCATGGTGCTGATGAAAAAGCTCTGAAGCCGTAGGGGCAATCGCCGCAGCGCCGCGGCCCGGTGCCCCGCTTGGCTACAATAGCGCCAGCGCCGAAGCTCTAACGAACATACCAAGGAGTCCCCATGGCCCGCATGGTCCAATGCATCAAGCTGAACAAGGAAGCCGAAGGCCTCGACTTCCCGCCGCTGCCCGGCGAACTGGGCAAGAAGATCTGGCAAAGCGTGTCGAAGGAAGCCTGGGCTGGCTGGCTCAAGCACCAGACCATGCTGATCAACGAAAACCGCCTGAACATGGCCGATGCGCGCGCGCGCCAGTACCTGCTCAAGCAGACCGAGAAGTACTTCTTCGGCGAGGGCGCCGACCAGGCGCAGGGCTACGTGCCGCCGCAGTCCTGAACCGGACCGGCCAATGACAAAAGGGGTGCCTCAGGCACCCCTTTTTGCTTGGCAGCGGACGACTTTGCTCAGTAGTCAGTGCGCTGCACGCCGTCGCCGGTGCCCAGCAGCAACACATCCGCGCCGCGCAACGCGAACAGGCCCACCGTGACCACGCCCGGCACCTGGTTGACGGCCTGTTCCAGGCCGCGCGGATCGTCGATCTTCAGGCCGGCCACGTCCAGGATCACATTGCCGTTGTCGGTCTTGTAGATGCCGCCTTCCTTGGTCATGCGCAGACGCGGCTGGCCACCCAGGGCCTGCAGCTTGCGCGCCACCGCTGCACGTGCCATCGGAATCACCTCGACCGGCAGCGGGAAGGTGCCCATGGTCTGGACCAGCTTGCTGCCGTCGGCGATGCAGACAAAGCGCTTCGCGACCGAAGCCACGATCTTCTCGCGCGTGAGCGCCCCGCCGCCGCCCTTGATCATGGCGCCGCTGGCGTCGATCTCGTCGGCGCCGTCGACATACACCGGGATCTCGTCGACTTCGTTCAGGTCCAGCACCTTGAAGCCGTGCTGCTGCAGGCGGCGCGTGGAGGCCTCGGAGCTCGACACCGCACCGGCGAAGCGCTCCTTGAATGCCGCCACGGCGTCAATGAAGAGATTGGCAGTGGAGCCAGTGCCCACCCCGAGCACTGCCCCTTCGGGCACTTCCTGCTTCACGTAGTCGGCGGCAGCTTGCGCGACCAGCGCCTTGAGTTCATCCTGAGTCATGACAACAGCCAGATTGCGTTGGGGGAAACGCGTAGTGTAGCGGATTGCGGCGGCAGGTCACGCGGGCGACGGTACAATGGACCGGACCGGGTGCCGTACGCGCACCCCTGATGCCCGCGAACGATTTTGCAGACGCACAAGCAGACGACCAAGCGACCATGAACCAGCTCGAACAACTCAGGCAGTTCACCACGGTAGTGGCCGATACCGGCGACTTCCAGCTGATGAAGCAGTACACCCCGCAGGACGCGACCACCAATCCGTCGCTGATCCTGAAGGCCGTGCAAAAGCCCGAATACCGGCACCTGCTGGAGAAGGCGGTACAGGACCACCACGGCAACGGCGGCGTCGATGCGGTGATGGACGAAGTGCTGATCGCCTTCGGCTGCGAGATCCTGGCGATCGTGCCAGGCCGCGTCTCGACCGAAGTCGATGCGCGCCTGTCCTTCGACACCGAGGCCAGCGTGGCCAAGGCGCGCCACCTGATCCAGCTGTATGAGCAGCGCGGCATTGCGCGCGAACGCGTGCTGATCAAGATTGCCTCCACCTGGGAAGGCATCCGCGCAGCCGAGATCCTGCAGCGCGACGGCATCCGCTGCAACATGACGCTGCTGTTCTCGCTGGTGCAGGCGGTGGCGTGCGCCGAGGCCGGCGCGCAGCTGATCTCGCCCTTCGTCGGCCGCATCTTCGACTGGTACAAGAAGCAGGCCGGCGAGCAATGGGACGCGGCCGCCAATGGCGGCGACAACGACCCCGGCGTGCGCTCGGTGCGCCAGATCTACGACTACTACAAGAAGTTCGGCTACCCGACCGAGGTGATGGGCGCCAGCTTCCGCAGCACCACGCAGATCCTGTCGCTGGCCGGCTGCGACCTGCTCACCATCAGCCCCGAGCTGCTCGAGCAGCTCGCGGCCGGCCAGGGCCCGGTGGCGCACAAGCTGTCGGTGGACCAGGCCCAGGCCGCCAATATCGCCCGCATCGCGGCCGACGAGCCGGCCTTCCGCTGGCAGTTGAATGAGGATGCGATGGCGACCGAGAAGCTGGCCGAAGGCATCCGCCTGTTTGCGGCGGATGCGGTCAAGCTGGAGAAGCTGATCGGCGAGATTGCGAAGTAAGGATGGTCCGGGCGGCAACGCCCGGATCCAGGCTCAGCCGGCCGAGGGCGCCGGCTGCGGCGGCCACAGCAATGGCAGACATGCCCCCGCCGCGGCGGACAGCACGATATCCGCGGTCTGGTCCAGCGCCGACGGCTGCGGATTGACCACGATCACCGGCGCGCCATGCTCGCGCGCCAGGCCCGGCAGCCCCGCCGCCGGATAGACCAGCCCCGAGGTGCCGACCACCAGGCACAGGTCGCAGTGCTGCGCCGCATGCTCGGCGCGGTAGCGCGCCACGCGCGGCAGGTCCTCGCCGAACCACACCACGCCCGGACGCATCAGCGCGCCGCACAGGTTGCAGCGCGGCGGCATGCCGGGCAGCGCGGTCGCCTCGTTGCAGCGTCCGCACCCGTCCAGCCATTTGTTGGCGAACAGGTTGCCATGCAGTTCGATCACGCCCGCGCTGCCGGCGCGCTGGTGCAGGCCGTCCACGTTCTGCGTGACCAGCGTGAAAGGTCTCTGCGCAGCCAGCGCGACCAGCGCATGGTGCGCCGGGTTGGGATGCACGGCTGCGACCAGCTCGCGCCGATGCAGGTACCACTCCCAGACCAGCGCCGGCTGGCGGCGGTAGGCGTCCTCGCTGGCCAGCTCTTCCGGGTCGAACTGCTGCCACAGCCCGGTCATCGCGTCGCGGAAGGTCGGCACGCCGGATTCGGCGGAAATGCCGGCGCCGGTCAGCACGAAGATATTGCCGGCGGCCGCGATCAGCCGGCGTGCTTCCTCAAGCCCCGGCATGTCAAGGAGACCGTAATCAGCGGCCATGGACTTATCGCGGCAGGCGCCGCTGGCGCACGGCTTCGTACAGGCATACGCCGCTGGCGACCGAGACGTTCAGGCTTTCCACACCGCCCGCCATCGGGATGCCGACCAGCTCGTCGCAGGTCTCGCGCGTCAGGCGGCGCATGCCCTCGCCCTCGGCGCCCATCACGATCGCGGTCGGCCCCTTGAAGTCGATGTCATACAGCGATTTTTCGGTGCCGTCGGCGGTGCCGATGACCCAGATGCCGCGTTCCTGCAGCTCACGCAGGGTGCGGGCCAGGTTGGTGACGGTGATATAGGGCACGGTCTCGGCGGCGCCGCTGGCGACCTTGGCCACGGTGGCATTGAGGCCGACGCTGCGGTCCTTGGGGGCGATCACGGCATGCGCGCCGGCGCCGTCGGCCACGCGCAGGCAGGCACCCAGGTTGTGGGGGTCGGTGACGCCGTCCAGCACCAGCAGCAGCGGCGTGCCTTCGATGCCGTCGAGCAGTTCATCCAGGTTCAGCGCCAGTGCCACGTCTTCGGCACGTGCCACCACGCCCTGGTGGCGGTCGGTGCCGGCCATGCCGCGCAGGCGCTCGGCATCGACCGGATGCAGGCGCACGCCCAGGCTTTCGGCCAGGCGCACGAAGTCCTGCATGCGCCGGTCGCGGCGCGCGGATTCGATATAGACATCGGTCACGCCCTTGGCATCTTGGCGCAGGCGTGCGGTGACGGCGTGAAAGCCGATCAGGAGTTTGTTTTTAGCCATGGCGCGATTGTACTCGCCCTCTCGCCCCCGGCAGCAGGCCGGGGGCGAGAGGCGGCGGCATGGCAGCCCCCGCAAGCTTCAGCGCTTGCGCGGGGTGCGCGGGCTCTTGGCCGGCGTCTTGCCCGCGGGCTTGGCCTGGTGCGACTTGGAGGCCGGCTTGTGCGGCTTCTCCAGGTGCGCGGGCTTGGGCTTGGCCGCGCGCTTGGCCGGCTTGCCGCCGGTCTTCACGTGCGGCCTGAGCGGCGTGATCACGGCCTCGAACACCGGCTGCTCCTCGATCACGCGGTCCAGCGTCTCGTCGAACGACTCTTCCGGCTTGGACGAGCCGCCCAGCAGCGCCGCCAGCTGGCGGCCCTTCTTGCGTGCTGGCACCGCATGGGCGGCGGGCACGCGCGGCTGGGTCTCGGTGCCCCCCGCGCGGGCGCGCAGGGTTTTCGCCGACGGCTCCTGCACCAGGCGGAAGTCGATCTTGCGCGCATCCAGGTCCACGCGCGATACCTGCACGCGCACGCGGTCGGTCAGGCGGTAGCGGATGCCGGTGCGCTCGCCGCGCAGTTCGTTGCGGGCCTCGTCGTACTGGAAGTAGTCGCTGCCCAGCTCGGTCACGTGGACCAGGCCTTCCACGTACAGCTCGTCGAGCTGCACGAAGATGCCGAACGAGGTCACGGCGCTGACGGTGCCGGCGTAGTCGCTGCCCAGCTTGTCGCGCATGAAGTAGCACTTGAGCCAGGCCTCGACATCGCGCGAAGCCTCGTCCGCGCGGCGCTCATTGGCCGAGCAGTGCAGGCCAAGCTCGTCCCAGATGGCCTCGTTGCGCCTGGCGCGCGCCGCGGTCAGTTCTGCCTTCTGCTCGGCGTCCTTGGCCTGCAGCCGGCGCGCCTTGGGCGAGATCGCGGTATTCAGCTCGGTCCCGTGCGCAAACGCCGGCTGGTACTTGGTATGTGCCAGCACCGCCTTGATCGCGCGGTGCACCAGCAGGTCGGGGTAGCGGCGGATCGGGCTGGTGAAGTGCGCGTAGGCCTCGTACGACAGGCCGAAGTGGCCGATATTGTCCGGGCTGTACACCGCCTGCTGCATCGAGCGCAGCAGCATGGTCTGCAGCATCGGCGCGTCGGGACGGGACTTGATCTTGTCCATCACCTCGGCGTAGTCCGATGCCTGCGGCTTGTCGCCGCCGCCCAGCGACAGGCCGGCGGTGCGCAGGAAGTCGCGCAGGTTCTTCAGCTTCTCTTCGCTGGGGCCCGCGTGGATGCGGTACAGCGCCGGGTGCTTGAAGCGTTCGAGGAAGTCGGCCGCGCAGACGTTGGCGGTCAGCATGCACTCCTCGATCAGCCGGTGCGCATCGTTGCGCGTGCGCGGCAGGATCTGCTCGATCTTGCCCTGCGCGTTGCAGACGATATAGGTCTCGGTGGTGTCGAAGTCGATCGCGCCGCGCGCGCGCCGTGCCTTGAGCAGGACCTGGAACAACTCATACAGGTTCTGCAGGTGCGGCACCAGCTCGCCGCGCTTGTGCGCCTCGGGGCCCTTGGTGTTGGACAGCACCGACCAGACCTCGTTGTAGGTCAGGCGCGCGGTCGAATGCATCACGGCCGGGTAGAACTGGTAGCCCTTGAGCTCGCCCTTGGCGGTGATCACGGCATCGCACACCATGCACAGCCGGTCCACGTGCGGATTGAGCGAGCACAGCCCGTTGGACAGCTTCTCCGGCAGCATCGGGATCACGCGGCGCGGGAAGTAGACCGAAGTGGCCCGGTCCAGCGCATCCGCATCCAGCGGGGTGCCGGGGCGCACATAGTGCGACACGTCGGCGATCGCCACGATCAGGCGCCAGCCCTTGGCGCGGCCGATCTTGACCGGCTCGCAATAGACCGCATCGTCGAAGTCGCGTGCGTCTTCGCCGTCGATGGTCACCAGCGGGATGTCGCGCAGGTCGATGCGGTGGTCCAGGTCGGCCTGGCGCACCTCGTCGGGCAGCGCGGAGGCTTCCTGGGCAGCGGCCGGCGAGAACGCATGTGGCACGCCGTACTTGCGCACGGCGATCTCGATCTCCATGCCGGGATCGTCGATTTCGCCCAGCACCTCCACCACGCGGCCCACCGGCTGCACGTAGCGGTCGGGGAATTCGATCAGCTCGACGCTGACCACCTGCCCCACCCGTGCCTTGCCCTGCGCCTTGGGCGGGATCAGGATGTCCTGGCTGATGCGCTTGTCTTCAGGCGCCACCACCAGCACGCCGCCTTCACTGAGCAGACGGCCGATGACAAAACGGTTGGCGCGCTCGATGATCTCGACGATCTGCCCTTCAGGGCGCCCGCGCCGGTCGTAGCCCACCACGCGCACCTGCGCGCGGTCGTTGTGCATGGCCTTCTGCAGCTCGCGCTCGGGCAGGAAGATGTCGTCTTCGCCGTCGTCGCGGATCAGGAAGCCGAAGCCGTCGCGGTGACCTTGCACCCGGCCGGTGACGAAGTTCGGCTGATGGGCAAGCTCATAGCGGCCCTTGCGGTTCAGCTCGATCTGGCCGTCGCGCTCCATGGCCGCCAGGCGCTTCTGGAAACCGTCATGCTCTTTGCGCGTGACGGAGAGGGCCTTGGCAATATCGCCGGCCGACTGGGGGGATCCCGACGTTCTCAGCACGCCCAGGATTTCTTCCCGGCTGGGGATCGGATAGTTGTTCTGATTCAATTTTTTCTGGAAACTATTTGACAAAATTCTCGCGCTCTCTATAATGAGCGCTTCGGTTGTTTCGACACCTGCCCAGGTGGCGGAATTGGTAGACGCACTAGGTTCAGGTCCTAGCGGTGGCAACACTGTGGAGGTTCGAGTCCTCTCCTGGGCACCAAGTTACCGGAAAAACCCGCAGCGCTTTCGAGCCCTGCGGGTTTTTTGTTTTTGACGCCTGTTTCGCGCATCAGATCCGGCAACTTGCACTCCTTGCTTGGCGGCCATGCCGCGATGTCATACCTGCGAGCGTACGGGTTTTTTCCCGTCCGTGAAACCGCGCACCGTACCCCGCGCGACAGCCGAACCACAACGGTACGGCAATGTCGAGGAGTGTAACAGCTTCAGTGGCGATTCCGGCATTCCACCGGCCATTGGCTGCCACATCGGCGTATTACCTCCTTCCCTCCCGGTACTCCGCCCTCCTTGCGCTCCTGTCCGTGCTTGACATGCCCGACCATGTGTAACTATCATGGTTTCACATTGCACCTGACATCCCGAGCACAAGCGTTGAGCACAAGCAGCCGGTTCGCCGTGGCAGTCCACATCCTTACCCTGCTCGCCAGTTCGGCCGAGCCGGTGCCCTCGTCGCTGATCGCCGCCAGCGTGGGCACCAACCCGGCGCTGATCCGGCGGCTGGTCGGTCAACTGGCTGAAGCCGGGCTGGTGGCGACCACCATGGGCAGCACCGGCGGCGCCACGCTGGCGCGCCCGGCTGCGTCAATCACGCTGCTCGACGTGTTCCGCGTGGTGGAAACCACCGCGCTGATCACGCTGCACCAGAGCGCGCCCAACCCGGCCTGCCCGGTCGGGCGCGAGATCACCGGTGCGCTGCGCAAGGTCGCGGACCGTGCGCAGGCGGCCATGGACGATACCCTTGCCGGCGCCACCATCGCCAGCATGCTCGCCGATGTCGAAGGCAACAGCCAGCGCCGCAAGCGCTGAATTTTTTTGCCCCGATATGTAACCACAATGGTTTCATATCAACCTGACCGAAAGAAGGAGTGACCATGAAGATCGCAATCATCGGCGCCACCGGCCGTGTTGGCACGCGCCTGACCGACGAAGCCCTGCGCCGCGGCCACCAGGTGACCGCCATTGCGCGCCAGGCCAGCAAACTGCCCGCACGCGACGGCGTGACCACCGCGGACGTGGACGGCGCCGACGGCGCCGCACTGGCTGCCGCCCTGGCCGGCAACGACGTGGTCATCAGCAGCGCGCGCTTTGCGCAGCTGAACGCGCAGCAGGTGACCTCGGCCGTGCGCCAGGCCGGCGTGCCGCGCCTGCTGGTGGTGGGTGGCGCCGGCAGCCTCCATGTCGCGCCGGGGGTGCAATTGGTCGACACCCCGAACTTCCCCGATGCCTACAAGCCCGAAGCCCTCGCAGGCCGCGACTTCCTCAACGCGCTGCGCGGCGAACAACAGATCGACTGGACCTTCCTGTCGCCGTCGGCACTGTTCGAGCCGGGCGAGCGTACCGGAAAGTTCCGCGTTGGCGAGGAAAACCTGCTGAGCGACGCAGCAGGCAAGAGCTGGATCTCGATGGAAGACTATGCCATCGCGATGCTCGATGAGATCGAAAAGCCGGCGCATTCGCGCCAGCGTTTCACGGTCGGCTATTAAGCCGGCCGCCGGGGGCCGCCCGTAGCGGCAGGCCCCGGCACAAGCGCATCAGGCCTGCGCGCCGTCGTCCTGGCTGGCGCGCTTGCCGCGCTTGAGCCAGGCGGCCAGGTTGTGCGGGCGCAGCGTGTCGTACTCTTCGAACGGCTGGTGGATCCACGGGTTCGACGGCAGGAAGGTCACGTGGTAGTCCGGCTCGACCTTCGAGCACGCCTTGTACCACAGCACGGCCGAACGCACCTCGGTCACGGCCGGATAGCGTTCCTTCAGGTGGCGGCCCACACGTTCCAGCGTGATGCCCGAATCCACCAGGTCGTCGACCAGCAGCACCCTGCCCGTCAGTTCGCCGCGGGTCATGGTGATGTACTGAGCGATGTCCAGGTTGCCCTGCTGCGTGCCCGCGGCCTCGCGGTAGCTGCTGGTGGCCAGGATGGCCAGCGGCACGTCGAAGATGCGCGACATCTGGTCGCCCACGCGCAGCCCGCCGCGCGCCAGGCACAGGATCTTGTCGAACTTCCAGCCCGACTCATGCACGTTCAGCGACAGGCGTGCGATCAGGCGATGGTATTCGTCCCAGGAGACCCACAGGTTCTCGTCATCGTTCGTTGGCAGGTTCATCGTTTTACTCTTTGTATCGTCGGGTCGGTTGACCGATATGGCTCGGCCCGCTTGCGCGGGCCGATTTATTTCTGGCGGGCCGCAGCGCTCGTGGCGCCGCAGCCTGGTGGTGGGCTGCTGCCGGGTCAGGCCTTGTACGGATGACGCAGCAGGATGGTCTCGTCGCGGTCCGGGCCGGTCGAGATCATGTCGATCGGAATGCCGACCACTTCTTCCACGCGCTTCAGGTAGACGCGGGCCTGCTCGGGCAGCGCGTCCCACGTCTTCACGCCGAAGGTCGACTCGTTCCAGCCGGGGAATTCCTCGTAGACCGGCACGCAGCGAGCCACGGCATCAGAGCCGCGCGGCAGGATGTCGACGGTCTTGCCGTCGAGCTCGTAGCCCACGCACAGCTTGATGGTTTCCAGGCCATCGAGCACGTCCAGCTTGGTCATGCACAGGCCCGACACGCCGTTGATCTGCACCGAGCGCTTGAGCGCGGCGGCATCCAGCCAGCCGGTGCGGCGCGGACGGCCGGTGACCGAACCGAATTCCTTGCCGACGTTGGCCAGGCGCACGCCGACCGGGTCCTGGCGCGACGGGTTGTCGTTGTCGTACAGCTCGCTCGGGAACGGGCCCGCGCCCACGCGCGTGCAGTAGGCCTTGGTGATGCCCAGGATGTAGTTCAGGCGGCCCGGGCCGACGCCGGCGCCCGCCGCGGCAGCACCGGCCACGCAGTTGCTCGAGGTCACGAACGGATAGGTGCCGTGGTCCACGTCCAGCAGCGTGCCTTGCGCGCCTTCGAACATCAGGTTGCCGCCGGCGGCATTGACCGCGTACAGCTCGGCCGACACGTCGGCCACCATCGGCGCCAGGCGCGGCGCGTAGGCCAGCGCTTCGTCCAGGGTCTGCTGGAAGTCCACGGCTTCGGCGCCCAGGTACTGGGTCAGCATGAAGTTGTGGTAGTCCAGGTTCTCGCGCAGGCGCTCGGCGAACTGCTGCGGATCGAACAGGTCCTGCACGCGCAGCGCGCGGCGGGCCACCTTGTCTTCATAGGCCGGGCCAATGCCACGGCCGGTGGTGCCGATCTTGGCGGCGCCACGGCGCGCTTCGCGCGCCTTGTCGATGGCAACGTGGTACGGCAGGATCAGCGTGGCAGCCTCGGAAATGCGCAGGCGGCTCTGCACCTGCAGGCCTGCGCCTTCGAGCTCTTCGATTTCACGGAACAAAGCTTCGGGCGACAGCACCACACCGTTGCCGATGTAGCAGACCGTGCCGTCGCGCATGATCCCGGACGGGATCAGGCGGAGAATGGTCTTCTTGCCACCGATGATCAGCGTGTGGCCAGCGTTGTGGCCACCCTGGAACCGCACCACACCCTGTGCCTGGTCGGTAAGCCAATCGACGATTTTTCCTTTGCCTTCGTCACCCCATTGGGTGCCGATCACGACGACATTGCGTCCCTGGCCTACTGCGGATGCGGACATATTGCTTTGGTCAATAGGTTAAAAACGTATTCTACTCTTGTTGCCGGGCGATTCTCGATTTTTGGGCACGCCCGGCGCCCAAGCGTCAGCGCGGCACCACGGCCCAGCCGGCATCCTGGCGCACCAGCTGCCGGTCGCAGTTGAATTCATCGAGCTCGTGGGTATGGCCGGGCAGCGACTGGATCACGATCTCGCCGGCCGCGCGCAGCGCGGAAATCGCGGCCCGGAGTGCCGGATCCGCATCCCAGGGCGCAAAAATCGCCTGGGCGCGCACTTCCACGGGCGACAGCGCCGCCACTTCTCGCAGATCCAGCGAGAAACCCGTGGCCGGGCGCGCACGGCCGAAGGCCTCGCCCACCTTGTCGTAACGGCCGCCGCGCGCCACGTAATTGGGCAGGCCAGCAACATAGGCCGCGAACATCACGCCACTGTGATAGTGGTAACCGCGCAAATCCGACAGGTCGATATTCACGCTGGCTCCGCGCACCTGCACCGCCAGTGCCGCCAGTTCGTCCAGCGCGCGGCCGATGGCCGGGCTGGCCGGCAGCGTCGCGCGCGCGCGATCGATCACGTCCACGCCGCCGTACAGCGTCGGCAGCGCCAGCAGCGCATCGCGCTCGGTCTGCGGCATACCCACGGTCAGTTCGCGCAGGGCCGGCACATCCTTGGTTTCCAGCGCGGCAAAGAGCGCGTCCTCGATCTTGCGGATCGACGGCAGGCCCGCCAGCAGCGCTTCCAGGATGCCGGCATGGCACATGTCGATGCGGACATCGGACAACCCCGCCGCCTGCAGCGCGGCCAGCATCAGGTCCTGGATCTCGATGTCGGCTTCCAGGCCGGCATGGCCATAGATCTCGGCGCCGATCTGGATCGGCTCGCGCGTGGCGTGGAAGCCCGCCGGGCGCGCATGCAGCACGTTGCCCGCGTAGCACAGGCGGGTCACGCCCGGGCGGTTCAGCAGGTGCGCGTCGATGCGCGCCACCTGCGGCGTGATATCTGCACGCAGGCCCATGGTGCGGCCCGACAGCTGGTCCACCAGCTTGAGCGTGCGCAGGTCCAGGTCATGGCCGGTGCCGGTCAGCAGCGACTCCAGGTATTCCAGCATCGGCGGCATCACCAGCTCATAGCCGTAGGTGCGGAACAGGTCCAGCATGCGGCGGCGCAGTTCTTCGATCTTGCGCGCTTCCGACGGCAGCACGTCGGCAATGTTTTCTGGCAGCAGCCAATGGTTGGACATAGTGAATCTCTTCTCAGTCAATCTCTTCTCAGTCATTCGGACCACCTCGCGAGGCAATGCCCCAAGGCACCGGTCCTTGACCAGAAACGTCATCGCAGGCGCCACGCGCCCGCGCCATCACCCGGCGAGGATGGCTCCAGCCGGACAAAACCCCGGCAAGCCGGGGTTTCGTCAATTCGCCACACGGACAAGCGACGGTGCTAGCGCTTGCCTCCGGATCCGCCCGAGGCCGCCGCGGCGGCACCACCGCTGGAGCGCATGTAGCGGAAGAACTCGGAGTTGGGCTCAAGCACCAGCACGTCGCGCTTGTCGCGGAAGGTGTTGCGGTAAGCCTCCATGCTGCGCCAGAACTGCGCGAACTGCGGATCGCGGCCAAACGCGTCGGCATAGATCTGCGAGGCCTTGGCATCGCCCTGGCCCTTGATCACCTGGGCGTCGCGGTAGGCCTCGGCCAGCACCACTTCGCGCTGGCGGTCGGCATCGGCGCGGATCTTCTCGCCCTCGGCGGCGCCAGTTGAGCGCAGTTCGTTGGCCACGCGCTTGCGCTCGGCCTCCATGCGGCGGTACACCGATTCGCTGATCGCGGGCAGCAGGTCAACGCGCTTGAGGCGCACGTCCAGGATCTCGACGCCGACCGACTTGGCATATTCAGCCATGCCGTTGCGGATGGCCTGCATCACCTGCTCGCGCTCGCCGGCGACCACGTCGGCCACGGTGCGCTTGCCGAACTCCTCGCGCGCCACCGAGTCGATGCGCTGGGTCATGCGGTCCTGCGCGCCGCGCAGGTTGCCGCCGAAGGCCACGAAGAACTTGCGCGGATCGGTGATGCGCCATTTGACGAACCAGTCCACCACCATGCTCTTCTTCTCGGCGGTCAGGAAACGCTCGTTGGCGGCGACGTCGATGGTCTGCAGGCGGCGGTCCATGAACACCACGTTCTGGAACGGCGGCGGCAGCTTGAAGTGCAGGCCGGGCTCGCGCACCACCTGCTTGATCTGGCCGAAGGCGAACACCACGGCGTACTGGCGCTGGTCGACCACGAACAGCATGGACGAAACCACGGCCAGCAGGATGAAAAAGCCAATCGCGAAGGAAATCAGTCGGTTCATGACGGTCTCCTCAGCGCGAGTCGCGGTCGCGGTTGCGCAGCGCTTCGCGCGAGCGGGCGTCCGTCGATGCATCCGGCGCGGACGCCGGCGGGCTGGCCGCACCCGGTTGGCCCGGCTGCGGCGCAGCGCGGCCGTCGGCCTGTGCCATCAGCTTGTCCAGCGGCAGGTAGAGAAGATTGTTGCCCTGGCGCGCGTCCACCAGCACCTTGGTCGAATTGGTGTAGATCTGCTGCATGGTTTCCAGATAGATGCGGTCGCGCGTCACCTGCGGCGCCTTGGCGTATTCGGTCTGCACCGAACGGAAGCGCGAGGCATCGCCCTCGGCCTGCGCCACCACGCGGGAGCGGTAGGCTTCGGACTCTTCCTTCAGGCGCGCCGCGGTACCCTTGGCGCGCGGGAGGATGTCATTGGCATAGGCCTGGCCTTCGCTGATCGCGCGCTCGCGGTCCTGGCTGGCCTTGTTGACGTCGTCGAACGCGGCCTGCACCTGCTCGGGCGGCTGCACGCTCTGCACGTTCACGGACAGCACGCGGATGCCGGTCTTGTACGCCGTCAGGATGGCCTGGATCGACTTGGCCAGTTGCTGCGCGATCTGTTCGCGGCTCTCGTACAGCACCGCGTCCATCTTGTTGCGGCCGACGATCTCGCGCACCGAGGTCTCGGCGGCCTGCGTCACCAGCTCTTCATCGCCACCGCGGTCGGTCTTGTTGAAGAACAGGAATTCGCCGGCGTCCTGGATCACGTACTGCACGGTAAAGCGCACGTCGATGATGTTCTCGTCCTGCGTCAGCATCGACGAGTCCTTCAGGTTGCTGTCCTTGATCGAGGTGGAGCGCCCCACCTCGACCGAACGCACCGCCGACAGGTTGACGATCTCGGCCGACTGGACCGGCCAGGGCATGCGCCAGTTGATGCCGGGGCCGGTGGAGTACTTGAACTTGCCGAACTGCAGGATCACCGCGGTCTGGCCTTCCTGAACCATGAAGAAGCCGCTGGCCAGCCAGATGCCGACCACGGCCGCGACGATCACGCCAGCGCCCACCCCCGAGCCCTTGCCCGGCGTGCGCGGACCGCCAAAGCCCTGGTTGTTGCCGCCGCCGTTGTCCTTGCGGCCGAGCAGGCCGTTCAGGCGGCGGTTGAAGTCGCGCCACAGTTCGTCCAGGTCGGGCGGGCCGCCGTCCTGCTGCGGGCGCTGGTTCTGCTGGCGGTTGTCGTCGCGACCGTCCTTCTTGTCGTCGTCGTCCTGACCGTTGCGACCCCAGCGCGGATCGTTCAGCGAGAAGATGGCGCGCAGGCGCTGCCAGCCCGCGCGCAGCGCGAAGCGGCCGCCTGGTGTCAGGCTCGAATCAGCATTCCGGGGAAACTGGGGCATGAAGTGCACGGGTCCGGGGAAGTTTGTAACAGGGGGATTCTAGCAGTCATCCGAGCCACTTTTGGCCAATTCGCGCAATCCCGGCAGCAATCGCACCGGGATTGGGCAGAACGGCCGGAGCACTGGCGGCGAACTGACGGCAACTTGACAGGCTACAGCCTGTCCGAATCCCCCGCATCAGCGTCGTCGCTGCCGTCAGCCACGCCGCCCTCATCTGCACTGCCATCATCGCCGGCATCGGCGTACTGGGGCACGTCGGCCAGGCGCGGGTCATAGGGTTGCGGCTCGGGCGGGCGGCTGGCCAGCCATTGCGCCACCTCGACCACGGCCTCGCGCAGCGCATCCAGGCCCATGCCCTCGCGCGCGCTCAGGAACACGCGGGTGGGGATGCCGTCCTCGTCGCGCTCCAGGCGCGGGCCCTGCTCCAGCAGCTCGGGCGCGGCATCGATCTTGTTCATCACCACGATCTGCGGGATGTCCAGCGCGTTGATTTCCGCCAGCACGCGGTTGACCTGCTCGATCTGCTCGTGGCGCACCGGGCTCGATGCATCCACCACATGCAGCAGCAGGTCGGCATGCACGGTCTCGTCCAGCGTGGCGCGGAATGCCGCCACCAGTTGCGTGGGCAGGTCGCGGATAAAGCCGACCGTGTCGGACAGCACCACGTTGCCCAGCCCGTCCAGGAACAGGCGGCGCGAGGTGGTGTCGAGCGTGGCGAACAGCTGGTCGGCCGCATAGGCGCCAGCCTTGGTCAGCGCATTGAACAGCGTCGACTTGCCCGCGTTGGTATAGCCCACCAGCGAAATGCTGAGCGTGTCATTGCGCGCGCGCGCGCGCCGCTGCGTGCTGTGCTGGCGCTGCAGCCGCGACAGATCGGACTTGAGCCGCTTGGCGCGCTCGTCCAGCATGCGCCGGTCCAGCTCGAGCTGGCGCTCGCCGGGGCCGCCGCGCATGCCGATGCCGCCCTTCTGCCGCTCCAGGTGGCTCCACGCGCGGACCAGCCGCGACGCGCGGTACTGGACCTGCGCCAGCTCCACCTGCACCTTGCCCACGTGGCTCTGCGCGCGCTGCCCGAAGATGTCCAGGATCAGGCCGGTGCGGTCGATCACGTGGCGGTTCAGGAAGCGCTCCAGGTTGCGCTGCTGTGCCGGGCTCAGGGCGTGGTTGAACACCACCACGTCGGCATCCAGCGCGTCGGCGGCCTCCTTCAGCTCCTCGGCCTTGCCCGAGCCGATGAACAGCGCCGGATCCGGCCGCGAGCGGCGGCCCGTCAACGTATGCACCGGCACAGAGCCAGCGGTAGAGGTCAGCAGCGCCAGTTCGCTGAGGCTTTCCTGGAAATCATGCTTGCCGAAGTCGACGCCGACCAGAATGGCGCGCGAAGGGGCGGTATTTGAAGTGGCTCTGGGGTCCAAGGGCGGGCGCGAAAGCGCAGGGAAAAACGGGTTCAGGGGGAAGGCGGGCGGATGTCGGACACTGTCCCGGCCCCTGCCGGGACAGGCCGCCGCATGATGCGGAACGTGGCGGCAGCGGTGGCGGCATTGGCAACCGCCAGGCCGCGCGGCACCGGGCGCAATGGCGCACCGGCGCCGGGCATCGGTGCGGCGCCGCGGGGCGCCCGCACGATGCCCGCAAGGAGATCAGGCCTCGGCGGCGTCATCCACGCGGAAATTGACCGCGCGCGCAGGAACGACAGTGGAAATCGCATGCTTGTAGACCATCTGCGTCACGGTGTTGCGCAGCAGGACGACATACTGGTCGAACGATTCGATATTGCCTTGCAGCTTGATGCCATTGACGAGGTAGATGGAAACCGGCACGTGCTCTTTGCGCAGCGCGTTCAGGAACGGGCCTTGTAGCAGTTGCCCTTTGTTGCTCATGGCACACTCCAAATTTATAGGTTTAGTGGTGAATGATGGGGATGGAAATCCCCGGTTCAAGTCAGGCGGCGCAAAAACGCGCCAGAAAAAAGATCAAAAACGGTACCAAGTCGGCGTCAATGCACAGGGAACCCCTGCTACCGCAAATTTAGCCGCAGTTCCAAACGAACGCAAACGAAAACTTGCCCCGCCAGGAATCCGATTCCGGACTCAATCCTTCGAGTCCGCGTACGGATTTTTGTTCGTACGAAATTCGATGCGAAGAGGGGTGCCCTTTAGCTTGAATGCCGTACGGAAACGATTTTCCAGGTAGCGCCGGTAGGTTTCCGCAACGCCCGAGAGCGCATTGCCGTGGATCACGATAATGGGCGGATTCGAGCCGCCCTGGTGCGCGTAGCGCAGCTTGGGCCGCGACGCGCCGACCCGCTTGGGCTGCTGGAATTCCACCGCTTCCTGCAGCACACGCGTGAGCTGCGGCGTCGGCAGCTTGACCATGGCCGCGGCGAACGCGTCATCGACCGAACGCATCAGCGCGCCAATGCCGGTACGCTCGCGTGCCGAGACAAAATGGAAATTCGCGAAGCTAAGGAATTGCAGCTTGCGTTCCAGGTCATGCTTGATGCGGTCGCGGGTATGGCCGTCCAGCCCATCCCATTTATTGACGCCCACCACCAGTGCGCGGCCCGATTCCACGATAAAGCCGGCGATATGCGCGTCCTGGTCGGAAATATCCTGTTGCGCATCGAGCAGCAGGATCACCACATTGGCATCGGCGATCGACTGCAGCGTCTTGACCACCGAGAACTTCTCGATCGCCTCGAACACCTTGCCGCGCCGGCGCAAGCCTGCCGTGTCGATCAGCGTGTAGGGCTTGCCGCCGCGCTCGAACTCCACGTAGATGGCATCCCGGGTGGTGCCGGGCATGTCGAACGCGATCACGCGCTCTTCGCCGATCAGCGTGTTGACCAGCGTGGATTTCCCCACATTGGGGCGCCCGACGATGGCGATCTTGACGCCCTTGCCTTCGTCCGGAATCTCTTCGCCCAGCTCGGGGCGCTCCTGGACCGCGAGTTCGATGGCTTCGTCGACCAGTTCGCTCACGCCGTCGCCGTGGGCAGCGGAGATCGCGTACGGATCGCCCATGCCCAGCTCATAGAAGTCGGCCGCCACCGAGGTGTACTTCATGCCCTCGGCCTTGTTGACCGCCAGCATGATGCGCCGTCCGGTCTTGCGCAGGTAGTCGGCGATGGCGCGGTCCTGCGGCGCCAGGCCCAGGCGGCCGTCGACGATGAAGATCACCACGTCAGCCTCGACCACGGCCTGCTTGGTCTGCTTGGCCATCTCGGCGACGATGCCTTCCTTGACCACCGGCTCGAAGCCGCCAGTATCGATGGCGATGAACGGACGTTCGCCGATGCGCCCTTCCCCGTAATGGCGGTCGCGCGTCAGGCCCGGCAGGTCGGCGACAAGGGCGTCGCGCGATCGGGTCATGCGGTTAAATAGCGTCGACTTGCCCACATTGGGGCGGCCGACAAGTGCGATAACTGGTTTCATGCAATAAACGGAAACGGGGGCCGGCACGCCGCCCCCCGGTAACTCCGGAGTCAATGGATCCGACGGCACGCCGCGCCACCTAGGGCGCGGTCTGCCGCTTGTCCTGTCGGGCGCGGCGCCGGGTCAACGGACCCGCTGCAATTGCCGCGCTAAGGATCATGCTACCGGATTCGGCGCTGGCCGTACCGACAGGTGTACGGCAGCGCGCATTGGATTCCTGTCAGCCAGGCTGGAAACCGTAGACGTCGCCGTCGCGGGTCTGGATTACCAGGGTCTGCCCCGCCACCACGGGCGCGGCGGTGATGGCACTGCCATCGGTCTTCATGCGTGCGATGACCTGGCCGTCTTCGCGCGACAGGAAGTGTACATAACCTTCAAAGTCGCCCATTACCACCGAGCGGCCCAGGGCCAGCGGCGCGCCCAGGCGGCGATTGCGCAGGTCGTTGTTCTTCCAGCGCTCGTTGCCGTTCTGGCGGTCGAACGCATGCACGACCGACTGCTCGTCGCTGGCGTAAATTGCATTGTCATCCTGCGCCGGGCCGCTCGGCGACGAGAAATCCTTGCCCCACTGCGGCTGCCCGCTGGCCAGTTCCAGGCAGGCCACCCGGCCCTGGAAGGTGGTGGCGCAGACCTGGCGCCCGCTCACCATCGGCAGGCCGGTGACGTCGTTCAGGCGCTCGATCTCCGACACGCCCTTCGGGTACGAGACCGCACTCTCCCAGCGCAGCACGCCGTTGCCCGGCGTCAGCACGCCCAGCTTGCCGCCGGGGAAGCCCATCACGATGCCGTCGCCGGCAAACACCATCCCCATCGCCGCGCGCAGGTTCAGCGGCGTCTGCGAACGCTGGTAGATCCAGCGGCGCTCGCCGGTCTCGGCGTCCAGGCCGAATACGCGCGTGTCGGTGGTGCGCACCACCACCAGGCCATTGCCGACCAGCGGCGCCGACAGCACCTCGCCGTTGACCTGCTTCTTCCAGATCTGCTTGCCGCTGGCGTCAAAGGCATAGATGGCGCCCTTCTCGCCGGCGACCGCCGTCACCGAGCCATCACTGCCCGGACCCGAGGTCAGGTCCAGGTCGGCCTTGGACTTCCACAGCACGCGCCCGCTGGCGCCTTCCAGCGCCATCACGTTGCCGTTATTGGACGACACGTAGACGTTGTTGCCCGCCGCGGCCGGCTGCATCGAATAGGGGCCGCTCTTGCCCACGTCGGCCTTCCAGGCCTGGCGCACCGACAGCGTGCCCGAGACCGGCTTGAGCTCGGCGGGCGGGTGCTTGTTTTCCTTGCTGAACAGCGAGCAGCCGCCCAGTGTGGCCAGGCAGGCAACCGCCACCAGCGCACGGGTCATGGCGCGGGCGGGCTGGCGATGTACGGCACGGGAAAGCACTGACGTCATAGGGTTACGGTCCTGTTTATACGATCCGCTGGATATGCGGTGTTTGCATGCGTTCGGGCGCGGCCGGATCAGGCCGTGCCCAGCGCATCAAGCTTGAACTGGATGATCTGGCGCATCGCCGGCTCTTCCTGGCCCAGCTTGTCCAGCGCCTTGCGATAGGCCGTGCGCGCATCGTCGCGCTTGTCCTGCGCGGCGAGCAGGTCGCCGCGGCGGTCGGCATACAGCGCCACGAACGCTGCCGGCGGTTCATCCTTGAGCAGCGCCAGGCCCTTGTCGTAGGCCTTCTCGTCGAGCAGCACGCCGGCCAGGCGCACGCGCGCCAGGTGCGAATACTCCTGGTCGCCATGGTCGATGGCCCATTGCAGCTGGCTCTTGGCCGCGGCGAGGTCGCCCGCATCGTACAGCACGCGGCCCGCGACCAGCGCGCTCATCTGGCCATAGGCGGTGCGGCCGTACTTGTCTTCCAGGTCGGTCGCGGCGCGCTTGATGCGCTCGATGTCGCGCGCCTCGGCGGCCTTGAGCACCTGCTCGTACAGCACCGCGGCCTCGCCGGCCTGCTTGCGTTCCCAGTACTTCCAGCCGTTCCAGCCGGCGAACGCCAGCAGCGCGACGATCAGCACCCAGGTCAGCGCATTGCCGTACTGGCGCCACCAGGCCTTCAGATTCTCAAGCTGTTCCTGTTCTTCTAGATCGTAAGCCATGTCGAGGCAATCACCTGCGTTGGGTTAGGTACTCGTGTACTGGGTTTTCCGGGTGGCCGGTGCGCGATTTATTCGCTGGCGCCGACCATGGCGTCGATCAGGTAATCGACCAGTCCCTCGGCCGGCACGGTGGCCTGTTGTCCACCGCCTTCGGCCTGCTCGCGCTGGCGAAGTTCCTTGACCTGGACCACGCCGGCAGCCACTTCGTCGTCGCCAATGATAACGGCATAGGCCGCGCCGCTTGTGTCGGCGCGCTTCATCTGCGACTTGAAGCTGCCGCCCTTGCCGTCGGGGCTGGCGTGCAGCACCACGTCCAGGCCTGCGTCGCGCAGCCGTTCCGCGGCGATCATCGCCTGCTGCGCGGCGGCTTCGCCCTGGTGCACCAGGTAGACGTCGCAGCCCGCCGCGTCGGGCACCACGCCCTCTTCGCGGATCAGCTCGATGATGCGCTCGATGCCCATGGCCCAGCCGCAGGCCGGCGCCGGCTTGCCGCCCATCTGCGCGATCAGCGGGTCATAGCGCCCGCCGCCGGCGATGGTGCCCTGCGCACCCAGCTTGTCGGTGATCCACTCGAACACCGTCAGGTTGTAGTAGTCCAGGCCACGCACCAGGCGCGGATTGATCTTGAACGGGATGTTGTTGGCCTTGAGCAGGCGCTGCACGCCCTCGAAGTGCGCCAGCGACTCCTCGCCCAGGAAATCGATCAGCTTGGGCGCGTTCGCCGCCATCTCCTGCAGCGCCGGGTTCTTGGTGTCCAGCACGCGCAGCGGATTGGTGTACAGGCGGCGCTTGCTGTCGTCGTCCAGGATGTCCTGGAAGCCTTCCAGGTACTTGATCAGCTGTTCGCGGTGCGCGGCGCGTTCATGGGCCTGCCCCAGCGAATTGAGCTCCAGGCGCACGCCAACCAGGCCCAGGTCGTCCCACAGGCGCTGGCACATCAGGATGATTTCGGCATCCACGTCCGGGCCGGCAAAGCCCAGCGCCTCGGCGCCGAGCTGGTGGAACTGGCGGTAGCGGCCGCGCTGCGGACGCTCGTGGCGGAACATCGGGCCGGTGTACCACAGGCGCTTGGGGCCGTCGTACAGCAGATTGTGCTCGATGGTGGCGCGCACGGCCGCGGCGGTGCCTTCGGGGCGCAGCGTCAGCTGCTCGCCGTTGAGCGAATCGGTGAAGGAGTACATCTCCTTCTCGACGATGTCAGTGACCTCGCCGATGCCGCGCACGAACAGCTGCGTATGCTCGACGATCGGCGTGCGGATCTGCTGGTAGCCGTAGGCACGCAGCATGGCGCGTGCGGCATTCTCGAAATGCTCCCACAGCGGCGCGTCCGCCGGCAGCATGTCGTTCATGCCCTTCACGCCCTGCAGGGCCTTGGCGGGGCGCACCTTCGGTTCGGTCTTGGCACCGCCTGCGGCGGCAACGTTCTCGGATTGCGTCATTCTGTTCTTGTCAGGCTGCTGGCACCCGGCCGGTCCGGCTCAGGCTGCCACTTCTTTGTCGGCCCGCGCAGCGCCCGGGCCGTAATGTGTGCGAACGTATTCATCTACGATCGCCTGGAATTCTTCTGCAATGCGCTCGCCGCGCAGCGTCTTCACCTTGACGCCGTCGACGAACACCGGCGCCGCCGGCGATTCACCCGAGCCCGGCAGCGAGATGCCGATGTTGGCGTGCTTGCTCTCGCCCGGGCCATTGACGATGCAGCCCATCACGGCCACATCCATTTCCTCGACGCCCGGGTAGGCGGTCTTCCATTGCGGCATCTGCTCGCGCAGATAGGCCTGGATGCTTGCCGCCAGCTCCTGGAAAACGGTGCTGGTGGTGCGGCCACAGCCCGGGCACGCAATCACCATCGGGGTGAAGTTGCGCATGCCCATGGTCTGCAGGATCTCCTGCCCCACGTACACCTCTTTCTCGCGCGGCGCGCCGGGTTCAGGCGTCAGCGAGATGCGGATGGTGTCGCCGATGCCTTCCTGCAGCAGCACCGACAGCGCCGCGGTCGACGCCACGATGCCCTTGCTGCCCATCCCGGCCTCGGTCAGCCCGAGGTGCAGCGCGTAGTCGCAGCGGCGTGCCAGCTCGCGGTACACCGCGACCAGTTCCTGCACCTGCGACACCTTGCACGACAGGATGATCTGGTCGCCCGGCAGGCCGATTTCCTCGGCCTTCTTGGCCGAGTCGATGGCCGAGGTGATCAGCGCCTCGATCATCACGCTCTGCGCCGGCCACGGCTCGGCGCGCCCGGCGTTCTCGTCCATGATCCGTGCCAGCAGGTCCTGGTCCAGGCTGCCCCAGTTCACGCCGATGCGCACCGGCTTGTGGTAGCGGCACGCCATCTCGATCATCTGCGCGAACTGCGTGTCGCGCTTGGCGCCCTGGCCGACATTGCCGGGGTTGATCCGGTACTTGGACAGCGCCTCGGCACAGGCCGGATAGTCCTGCAGCAGCTTGTGGCCGTTGTAGTGGAAGTCGCCCACCAGCGGCACGTCCACGCCCATGCGGTCGAGCTGCTCGCGGATCGACGGCACCGCGGCGGCGGCCTCGGGCGTGTTCACCGTGATGCGCACGATCTCCGAGCCCGCACGCGCCAGTTCCTTGACCTGGATGGCCGTGCCGATGGCGTCGACCGTATCCGTGTTGGTCATCGACTGCACGCGCACCGGCGCACCGCCGCCAATGGTCACCACATTGTCGCCCCACGCAACGCGCGCCTGGCGCGTCTGGCGGCGCGGCAGCGGACCGGGCAGGACCGGGAGACAGAGCTGTTGGTTCATAGCGTTACCACCTTGCAAAGACGCACCTCGCGCCCGCGTCAGGGCAGCGTCAGGCGCGCCACGTTGTTGCGGTTGGCTGCCTTCAGGTCGACCGGCGTGCCATTGCGCGTCAGCGACTCGACGCCCTTGACGTTGCCGATCACCACCTTGTATGGGGCCGTGCCGCCACCGGCCACGGTCTGGCCAGCCTTGGCGGTACCGCCCATGACGATCTTGCCGCTATTGTCCCGGATCTCATACCAGGTATCGGCGGCAAAACGGATCTGCAGTTCGCCCTCTCCTGCTGGCGCAGCCGGTGCCGCGGCAGCTGCAGGCGCGGAAGCGGCTGCGGGCGCCAGCGCGGCCACGGGGGCCGCGGCGGCACTGGCCGGAGCGGTTTCGGCAGACGGCGCCGGCGAATCGCTGGCGGCCATGACCGGCGGCAGCACCGCCGTCACGGTGCCGGCTTCCGTGCTCTGGATCACGGCAGGCGCTTCAGCCGTTACGGTCTCGGCAGCGCTGCTGCGCGCATCGATCCATGCGCGGATATGGTCAAGCCCGAACCAGCCGCCCGCGGCCACCAGCACGGCCACCAGCGCCAGCCAGACCCAGCGGCCGCCGTTGCCGCCCGAGCGGAAGCGGTTGCGGTCGTCGAAGGCCGCATTGATGCCACCTTCGCGCTGCCGGGCAATTTCCGCCACCTGCGCCACCGGGCGCGGCTGGAAGCGTGCCAGCAGCGGGTCGATGTCGACGTGCAGCATGCGCGCATAGGCACGCATCACGCCCTTGGCGAAGGTCACGTCGGGCAGTGCCTGCAGGTTGCCGGCCTCGATCGCGCGCAGCTTGCCTGCAGCCACCTTCAGGCGCGCGCTGACGTCTTCCACCGACATGCGCTGCGCCTCGCGCTCGCGCGCCAGCGCTGCGCCGATCTCGCGTGCGGCAGCTTCGCGTTCTCCTTCGTGCGCGCCCCCGCCGACTTGTTGCGTCGGTACGGCCTGGCCTGCGGCGCGGTCGTGCTCACTCATCCCATGCTCCTTGTTCGTAGGCGGTCAACTCACGCGAGTCGGGGAAGCGGCTGCGCAGTTGCGCCCCAAGCGCATCCTGCGTGCGGCTGTCGCCCTGACGGTGGGCAATGCGCGCTCCCAGCCAGAGGGATTGCGCATTGACATATTGGCTGTTGTTGACGCGCTGGATATATTGCCGGGCCTGCGCGAAGTCGCCGCGCCGGTAGAAGACCAGCGCGAGGTTGGTGTTGGCCACCGGGTTGTTGCGGTCGTAGCCGAGCGCGGCCTTCAGGTTCTTTTCCGCTTCGGCGCTGTGGCCCTGGCGCAGTTCGCACGCGCCCAGGCTGATCAGCGGCTTGGCGGGGCCGCCTGCTGACGGCGCCGCCATCGCGCGCTGCAGCATCGGCACGGCCTCGCCGTAGCGCCCTTCCTGGCACAGGAACCAGCCGTAGTTGTTGAGCAGGTCGCCGTCGTTGGCACGCATCGACACCGCCGTGCGGAAGCTGTCGTCGGCCAGCGTGCGCTCATTCATGTTCATGTAGATCAGCGCGCGCACATGGTAGGCATCGGCAAGCGCCGGATCGATGGCAATGGCCTGCTTGATCTCGTCAAGGGCGACCGCGTTCTGGCCGGCCTCCAGATAGTTGGTGGCGAGCTGCAGCCGGATGCCGGCACGGCGCCTTGCATCGGTCTGGTCGGAAGCGGTCTGGGGATCCTGCGCCGGCGCATGCGGCAGCTGGCAGCCGGACAACATCAGCAGCCCCAGCAGGGCCGCAGCGATCAGACGGATCATGCAGGGCGAACCTCCCGAGGCTGGCCGGAAGCAGCGACCGGCACCAGTGGCGTGATCTTGCCGAACTTGCCGCGCTCGACCAGGCGCGTGCGGTCCTTCACCTCACCGGCAAGCTGGCCGCAGGCGGCGTCGATATCGTCGCCGCGGGTCTTGCGGATGGTGGTCACGATCCCTGCGTCCATCAGCACCTGCGCAAAGCGCCGGATCTGATCGTTGTTGGAGCGCTTCAGGCCCGATTCGGGGAAGGGATTGAACGGGATCAGGTTGAACTTGCACGGCACGTCGGCCACAAGCTTCAGCAGTTCCCGCGCATGCTCGACGCCGTCGTTGACGCCGTCCAGCATGCAGTATTCGAAAGTAATGAAATCGCGCGGCGCGAATTCCAGGTAGCGGCGGCATGCCGCCATCAGTTCGGCCAGCGGGTACTTCTTGTTCAGCGGCACCAGCACGTCGCGCAAGGCGTCATTGGACGCGTGCAGCGACACGGCGAGAGCCACCGGGAGATCCTTGGACAGCCGGTCCATCATCGGCACCACGCCGGAGGTGGACAGCGTCACGCGGCGGCGCGACAGGCCGTAGGCGTTGTCGTCGAGCATCAGGCGCATGGCCGGCACGACAGCATCGTAGTTCAGCAGCGGCTCGCCCATGCCCATCATCACCACGTTGGAGATAACGCGGTCGTCCTTGGGGCCGCGGCCCAGTTGTTCGCGCATGGCGAACTCCGCCATCCACAGCTGGCCGATGATTTCACCGGTGCTGAGGTTGCGCGAGAAGCCTTGCTTGCCGGTGGAACAGAAGCGGCAGTTGACGGCGCACCCTGCCTGCGAGGAAACGCACAGCGTGCCGCGCGTTTCCTCGGGGATGTAGACCGTTTCCACCGCGTTGCCCTGGCCCACGTCGAGCAGCCACTTGCGCGTGCCGTCGGCCGACAGGTGGTCGGTAATGGCGGCAGGCGCGCGGATCTCGGCCCGCGTCGCGAGCTTTTCGCGCAGCGACTTGGCGAGATCCGACATGGCGTCGAAGCGGCTGGCACCGTAGTGGTGGATCCAGCGTTGCAGTTGCCGCGCACGGAACGGCTTCTCGCCGAGCTCGCCGCAATAAGCGGTGAGCGCGTCCGCGTCGAGGTCGAGCAGGTTGACGAGAGCGTTCATGGCGGCAAACTCAGCTTCGGTGTCAGTCTAGTCCTGGCAGCAGCGCCGGACAATCAGCGGCTGTAGACGTTCATGCCCGGGAAGAAGAACGACACTTCCACGGCAGCCGTTTCAGCGGCGTCCGAGCCGTGCACGGCGTTGGCGTCGATGCTGTCGGCAAAATCGGCGCGGATGGTGCCCTTCTCGGCCTTCTTAGGGTCGGTGGCGCCCATCAGGTCACGGTTCTTGGCGATGGCGTTCTCGCCTTCCAGGGCCTGGATCATGACCGGGCCGGAAACCATGAAATCCACCAGGTCCTTGAAGAACGGACGCTCCTTGTGGACAGCGTAGAACTGCTCGGCTTCGCCGCGCGACAGGTGCACCATCTTGGCAGCAACGATCTTCAGGCCGGCGGCCTCGAAACGGGCGTAGATCTGGCCAATGACATTCTTGGCCACGGCATCCGGCTTGATAATCGACAGGGTGCGTTCGATCGCCATGAAAAACTCCGAAAAATGAAGGGGTTACAAATGGATTAAACGTGCGATTCTAGCACGAAGACTATGACCCTTTCGAGGGTCTTCCCTGCTCTGGCGTGTGTCGGGCCGCCCTTGCCGCACAACCGGTCGCAAAGTGCGCCAATGAGCACATTACAACCTTGTCATGCCAGGAACACGCCGCCCCGGCTAACATCCAATGTGAGCGGCACCGAACGGCGCAAAGCATGCAATAGGTGACTCATGAGTTACCTCGCCCTTGCAATTTAGCCTCCCAGGTGCCACATTGACGATGGTTCCGTCCGGGTTCCATACGAATCTTCGCATCCGAAGCCTCGCAGCCCGGCGCCTCACCGTTTTGAGACAGGAGTCACCATGGATAACAAGCTGAACACCTACGGTTTCGGCAACAGTGCGTCGACCGTCACTGACGTCGTCGTTCGCAACCGGGTCTTGCGCAACACTTACTGGCTGCTGGCCCTCTCGATGATCCCCACCGTGCTCGGCGCGTGGATCGGCGTGGCCACCGGCTTCAGCTTCATGGCGGGCAACCCGTTCCTGTCGCTGATCCTGTTCCTGGGCATTGCGTTCGGGTTCTTCTACGGTATCGAGAAGACCAAGAACAGCAGCATGGGCGTGGTCCTGCTGCTGGCCTTCACGTTCTTCATGGGGCTAATGCTGTCGCGGCTGATCGGCGTGACGCTGCAGTTCTCCAACGGGCCGGCGCTGATCATGTATGCCTTTGGCGGCACGGCGGCGGTATTCGGCGCAATGGCGACCATCGCCACGGTCAGCAAGCGTGATTTCTCCGGCCTGGGCAAGTTCCTGTTCGTCGGCGTGATCCTGCTGATCCTGGCCAGCGTCGCCAATATCTGGCTGCAGCTGCCCTCGCTGATGATCACGGTGTCGGTGATCGCCATCGGTATCTTCTCGGCGTACATCCTGTTCGATGTGCAGCGCGTGGTAAACGGCGGCGAGACCAACTACATCACCGCCACGCTGGCAATCTACCTGGACGTGTACAATGTCTTCGTCAACCTGCTGGCGCTGCTGGGCATCTTCGGCGGCAGCCGCGAGTGACGGCAACCTCCCCTGCAGCATGAAAAAACCGGCCTGATGGCCGGTTTTTCTTTGGTGCGACTTGCGCGATCAGCCGCGCTCGAACACCGCGATCGACTCCACGTGCGAGGTGTGCGGGAACATGTTGACCACGCCCGCGCCGGCGAGCCGGTAGCCCGCCCCGTGCACCAGCAGGCCGGCGTCGCGCGCCAGCGTGGCTGGGCTGCACGAGACGTAGACGATGCGCTGCGGCAGCACGTTGCTGCCCTGCTGCGCCAGTTCGCCCAGCGCCTTGCACACGGCCAGCGCACCTTCGCGCGGCGGATCGACCAGCCAGCGGTCAAAGCGGCCCAGCGCGGCAATGTCCTCGGCCGTGACCTCGAACAGGTTGCGGCATGCAAACTCGGTCCTGGCCGCCAGCCCGTTGTATTCGGCGTTGGCCAGCGCACGCGTGGTCAGCGCCTCGCTGCCTTCGATGCCCATCACCGACTTGCCCTGCGTGGCCAGCGGCAGCGTGAAGTTGCCGATGCCGCAGAACAGGTCGAGCAGGCGGTCCTGCGGCTGCGCGTCCAGCAAGCGCAGCGCGCGGCCGATCAGCACGCGGTTGATCTGGTGATTCACCTGGGTGAAATCGGTCGGCTTGAACGGCATGCGGATGCCGAATTCCGGCAGCGTATAGGCCAGCTCGGCATCGGCCGGGTAGAACGGGTAGACCGTATCCGGGCCCTTGGGCTGCAGCCAGAACTGCACCTTGTGCTGGTCGGCGAAGGCGCGCAGCAGGTCCTTGTCGGCATCGGTCAGCGGCTCCAGGATGCGCAGCACCAGCGCGGTGACTTCCTGCCCCACGGCCAGCTCGATCTGCGGCATGCGGTCGCGGATCGACAGGCCGCCGACCAGCTCGCGCAGCGGCACCAGCATGGCCGACACGTGCGGCGGCAGGATCTCGCAACGGGTCATGTCGGCCACATAGCTGCTCTTGCGCTCATGGAAGCCGACCAGCACCCCACCCTTCTTGGCCACATGGCGCACAGTCAGCCGCGCGCGGTAGCGATAGCCCCAGTCCGGCCCGGCGATGGGACGGAACACCACGTCGGGCTTCACCTTGGACAGGTGCCACAGGTTGTCTTCCAGCACGCGCTGCTTGATCGCCAGCTGGGCACGCGAATCGAGATGCTGCATCGAGCACCCGCCGCAGACCCCGAAATGCTGGCAGCCGGGCTTCACGCGCATCACCGATTCCTGCCGGACCTCGACCAGGTGGGCCTGCTCGTAGCTGGGCTTGCGGCGAAAGCTGCGGTAGCTGACGGTCTCGCCGGGCAGCGCGCCTTCGACGAAGATCACCTTGCCGGGCGTGCCGTCCTCATTCAGCAGGCGGCCAACGCCGCGGGCCTCCATGTCGAGGCTGTCGATCGACACCACGGGATCGGCCGCGGGGGCGCCAGCGTCGGCGCGGACACGGGACTCTTTTGCGACGGGAGCAGCACCTTGATCGGCAACAGCGGCCGCGGCTGCCGGCGTTTCTTGTGGGGAGGACACGGCTTGGGACATCAGACGAAACCTGACATATTGTTTTGTGAAAGCGGGATTGTATGCCAGACCGGGCCGGCATCGGCGGCTGCTTCCCGGCGACGTGACGGAGACGGCAAATGGAACTGATTTCCTGGAATATCCAATGGGGTCGCGGCGCCGACGGGCATGTCGACCTGGGCCGGCAGGTCGACACCTTGCGCGGCATTGCCGATGCCGACGTCATCTGCCTGCAGGAGGTCACGCGCGGCTTCGGTGAACTGCGCGGCAGCCCGGGGGAAGACCAGGTGACGGAGTTGACTGCCCTGCTGCCCGGCTACCACCTGCTCTACGCGCCTGGTGTCGACCGGCGCACCGCCACCGGAGGACGCAAGCAGTTCGGCAACCTCATCGCCACGCGCCTGCCGGTGCGCGAAGTCTTCCGCCACGCCCTGCCCTGGCCGGCGGACCCGCAAGTGGCCTCGATGCCGCGCGTGGCGCTGGAAGCCTCGGTCGAAGTCAGCACCCGGCGGCTGCGCGTGATCTGCACGCACCTGGAGTATTACTCATCACACCAGCGCGCCGCCCAGGCCGAAGCCTTGCGCACCTGGCACGCCGAAGCCTGCGACCATGCGCGCCGCCCCGGCCGCAGCGAGAAATGGCCGGGCCCGTTCACGCCGGAGCCGCGCCCGGCCGAGGCCGTCCTGTGCGGCGACTTCAATAGCAAGCCTGACGATATCGCCTACCGCCGTGTGCTCGAGCCCTTTGACGATGCCACGCCGCCCTGGCGCGATGCCTGGCTGCACACACACCCAGGCCAGCCGCATGCGCCGACCTGCGCCCTGTACGACAAGGAGCAATGGCCGGAGCCGCCGTTCGCCTGCGATTTCATGTTCGTGACCGAGAATCTCGCCGGGCGGATCCGGCGCTGCGAGGTCGATGCCGATACGGCCAGCTCGGACCACCAGCCGATCCTGCTGTCGCTGGATTTGTGAATTCGTGTCGGCGGCGCGTCGCCGCCGTGCTCAGTCGAGGTCTTCGGCTTCGGGCGTGAGACGCTGCAGCCGGAATGCCTGCAGGTATTCCATCCACTGCTCGCCGGGCAGTTCGGCCAATGACTCCTGGACGAACTCCATCTCGATGTCGAACTCGCGCGGCGACATGCCGCCGCGCATCAGCTGGAAGCGGCAGTACATCAGGTAGGTGTTGACGACGTCGGTCTCGCAATAGGCGCGGATCTCGTCGAGCTGGCCGGCCTGGAACGCCTGCCAGACCTTGCTGCCGTCCATCCCCAGCTTGCCCGGGAAGCCGCACAGCTTGGCCAGGTCATCCAGCGGCGCGCTGGCGCGGGGCTGGTACATCGCCAGCAGGTCCATCAGGTCCAGGTGCCGCATGTGGTAGCGGCTGATGTAGTTGTTCCACTTGAAGTCGCGGCTGTCGTCGTCGCGGCCCTCGCCCATCTCCCAGTAGCGCGGCGCGGTGACGCCGTTGACCAGGCCGCGATAATGCAGCACCGGCAGGTCAAAGCCGCCGCCGTTCCATGAAACCAGTTGCGGGCTGTAGCGCGCGATCAGTTCATAGAACTTCTGGATCAGCGTGGCCTCGCCGTCTTCCGGCGTGCCGAGCGAGCCGACGTGGAACACCGCCGAGCCGTCGCGGTGCGTGCGGCGCAGCACGCAGGAAATCGCGGCGATGCGCTGCAGGTAGTGCGGGAGAAAATCGCTGCCGGTCTTTTCGCGGCGGGCGGCAAACGCATGCTCGGCGACTTCGGCGTCGCTCATCGCATCGGGATGGTCATGCAAACGGCGCAGGCCGGCAACATCGGGAATGGTCTCGATGTCGAATACCAGCACAGGGGTCATAGAACAGCGTCCTTCCTGACACCTTGCGAAGCGAAATGCCGCTTGAGCTTGACCAGCGCCTCCTGCTGGATCTGGCGCACGCGCTCGCGCGTGAGGCCCATTTCCTCGGCCAGCTCTTCCAGCGTGGCGGGCTCGATATGGTTGAGGCCGAAGCGGCGCTCCACCACATAGCGATGCTTTTCCGACAGGCGCGCCAGCCAGAGCTTCATCAGCCCTTCCAGCTCGCGGTGCGCCACCTCCTGGTCGGGGGCGGCGTTGTGCTCGTCGGAGAGGAAATCCAGGAGGCTCGAGCCGGGATCGAGATCGAACGGCGTATCGAGCGAGGTGGTATGTTCGTTGAGTGCCAGGACGTCCTGCACTTCGTCCGGCGTCTTGCCCAGCAGGTGGGCGATGTCTTCAAGGCTGGCGTCGCGCCCGTCGGTGCCGCCCTTCTCCAGATGGCGCTTGGCGCGCAGCACCTGGTTGAGTTCGCGGATCACGTGGACCGGCAGGCGGACCGTGCGCGCCTGGTTCATGATGGCGCGCTCGATGCTCTGGCGGATCCACCAGGTCGCGTACGTCGAGAAGCGGAAACCGCGCGACGGATCGAATTTTTCAATCGCGTGCATCAGGCCCAGGTTGCCTTCCTCGATCAGATCGAGCAGCGGCACGCCGCGATTGAGGTAGCCCTTGGCGATACTGACCACCAGCCGCAGGTTGCGCTCGATCATGACCTGGCGCGCGGCAAAGTCGCCGTCCTTGGCCAGCGTGGAGAAATGCAGCTCTTCCGGGGCCGACAGCAGCGGCTTGATGCTGATGCGGTTCAGGTAGTGCTGGACGGTGTCCGCAGCCAGCTCGGTATGCAGCACGGTGCGGAAATCATCATGCTCGGGGGCGGCACTGTCGGTGCCATTTTCCGCGCTCTCTTCTTCCTCGTCTTCCGACTCGTCCTCGTCGTCGTCGCGCACGATGCGCTCACTGTCGTCGGCAAGCAGGTCGGCCTCGCGCAGGCCCACCGAAGTGGACGTGGCGATGGGCTCGTCGGTCACGGGAATCAGTTCGGCGGCGAGATCAGGCTCGAAGCCTTCAGCATCGGCGCGCGCGTCGGGATGTGCCACACCAGCCTTCACTTCCGGCTGCTTGGGACGGCGAGCCCTGCTTACGGTTCCGGAGGAGACAGTTTTCTGGCGTGGCATGAACCCTCACTGTGGCGGCAGGTACCGCATCGGATCAACCGGTTTTCCGTTCTTGCGGACTTCGAAGTGAAGCTTTACCCGGTCGGTATCGCTGTTGCCCATCTCCGCAATCTTCTGGCCTTTTCGGACCGCGGATTGCTCAGCCACGAGCACCTTGTCGTTGTGCCCGTAAGCAGTAAGAAATGTCTCATTGTGTTTGATGATGACAAGATTCCCGTAGCCGCGCAAGGGGCCAACGTGAATCACCCGACCATCGTCCGCGGCCAGCACCGCATCGCCCTTCTTGCCCGCAATATCGATGCCTTTATTACCCTTGTCGTCGAATTTCCCGACCGTCTGGCCGGTTGCCGGCCAGGCCAGCTTCATCGAGCCATCGGTGACCGGCGCGGCGGCCGCGGCGGGCGCGGCGGGCGTTGCCGCAGGCGCCGAAGCGGCCGCGGCCGGAGGCACCGGCGTGGCGGCCGGGCGGGCCTGGTCGATCGGCTGCGCCTGCACCGTGCCCGGCGCCACCGGCATGGTGGCCACGCCGGGCGCAGTGTTGACGTCGGCACCCGGCGGCACGATGCGCAGCAGCTGGCCGACCTCGATCTGGTTCACATTGGTCAGGTTGTTCCACGTTGCCACATCGCGATACGACTGGCCGTTCTCCAGCGCGATTCGGTAAAGGGTATCGCCTCGCTTGACCCGATAGTATCCGGGGGGTGCCGGTTCCAGCGTCGCGGCCGTGGTACCGGAAGTGGAGGTACGGTCAACCACAGGTGCCGGCATCGGCGAATTGGCGCAGGCGGCCAGCAGGGCCGTCAGCGCCGAGGCCGCAAAAAGTTGTCCGGCGCGTGCGAAATATTGCGATTTCACGATGTTGTGCATAGTTCGACTCAGATGGTGCCCGATTTTAAGGGCACAAAGAAAACGGCTTCAAGCGCGGTTCTGTGAAATCGATGGCGGTTGCGCCGCTCGATCAGCAACAGCTGCTGCGTGACGGTCTGGCCTGGCACGCCCGCCGGCGGCATCACCGCCACCGGGGCGATCAGGCGCCCACCGATGGCCAGCTGCTCCAGCAGCGCCTCGGGCACCTCCATGCCGGCCGCGGCCAGGATGATGGCCGAAAACGGCGCCGCCTGGGGCAGCCCCAGCATGCCGTCGCCGTAGTGCAGGCGCAGGTTGGGCACGCGCAGCGGCCGCAGGTTGGCCTTGGCCTGCTCGTGCAGCGGGCGGATGCGCTCGATCGAGAAGACCTCGCGCGCGACCTGGCTCAGCACCGCGGCCTGGTAGCCGCAGCCGGTGCCGATCTCGAGCACGCGCTCCAGCGGCGCGTCGGCGGCCAGGCCCTCGCGCAGCAGCTCGATCATGCGCGCCACCACCGACGGCTTGGAAATGGTCTGCTGGTGGCCGATCGGCAGCGCGGCGTCCTCATACGCCTGCGATGCCAGTCCCGGCTCGACGAACAGGTGGCGCGGCACGGTGGCAATGGCCGACAGCACGCGCTCGTCGCGGATGCCCGCGGCACGCAGCCGCGCCGCCAGCGCCGCGCGCGCGCGTGCCGAGGCCATGCCGCCGCCGCCCGCGGTGGCCGCCGAGGCGCGTTGCTCGACCGCGCTTGCAGGCACCGGCGCGGGCGCCGGTGCGGCGGTGCGCGGCAGGCGCGGCTTGGCCGGCTTGGCTGGCGCCGGTGTGGGCGCGGCCGGCCGCGGCGTGCCCACGGCAGGCAAGCCGGCGGTGCGGGCCGGTGCGGGCTTGCGCTCGACTACCGCATCGAGCGGCAGCGGAAACTTGTTGCGAGGGGGCGTGGTGCTCATCGGGGGCGCGACACTGCGGATCGGTGGCCTACTTCAACCACTGGTCGAGCGCGTCGAGCTGCCCGCGGTGCGTCAGGTCGAGCTGCAACGGCGTGAGCGAGACATAGCCCGCCGCAGCTGCATGGAAATCGGTACCCTCGCTGGCATCGCGCGCATCGCCCGCCGGGCCGATCCAGTAGTTGGTGTCGCCGCGCGGATTGACCTGCGTGATCACCGGCTGCG
This sequence comes from Cupriavidus necator, assembly GCF_016127575.1. Lineage (NCBI taxonomy): Bacteria > Pseudomonadati > Pseudomonadota > Betaproteobacteria > Burkholderiales > Burkholderiaceae > Cupriavidus > Cupriavidus necator. The sequence goes on along the minus strand of NZ_CP066018.1, from coordinate 2,985,055 downwards.
ACGGATGGCGCTTGCCCAGGCGCGTGGCACGGTAGCCCTTGATATGTTCGAACGGCAGGTTCGGGATATTGACGTTGAGCAGGAACGGCTCGGCCGGCGGCGTGCCGATGATGCGCTCCACCACGGTGCGCGCCACGCGTGCCGCGGCGTCCAGGTGCTCCCAGCCCTTGTCCACCTGCGAGAAGGCGACCGACGGAATGCCCAGCAGGTAGCCCTCGATGGCGGCGGCGACGGTGCCGGAGTACAGCACGTCTTCGCCCATGTTCTGTCCCTGGTTGATGCCGGACACCACCAGGTCGGGTTTCTCTTCCAGCAGGCCCGTCAGCGCGATATGCACGCAGTCGGTCGGTGTTCCGTTGACGAAGCGAAAACCTTTTTGCACGCCTTCGCGCGCTTCGTAGATCGACAGCGGCCGCTGCAGGGTCAGGGAGTTGGAGGCACCGCTATGGTTCTGCTCCGGCGCGATGACCGTGATCCGGCCCAGCGGCGCGAGCGCGGCATGCAAAACGGCCAGTCCCGGCGCGAGATAACCGTCGTCGTTGGCGAGAAGGATATGCATGGCGCGATTGTACCTGAGCGCGCGCGCGCAAGCGGCCCCTGCGCCGCCCTGAAAGCACGTTTCTGGCGCTGTATGCAGGCCGCAAATAACCACCTCCATAGCTTGGACATGGAACAGAACGACCGTGCTATTTCTACGCTACACTTGCCCTGCCCGCCCGCATAAGCTTGACTGGCGTGAAATGCCACCAACATCACCGGAGACAAGATGAAAGCCGTACTGTGCAAAGCCTGGGGCCCGCCCGATTCGCTGACCATCGAAACCCTGCCTGACCTGGTGCCGGCCAAGGGCGAAGTGGTCATCGACGTCAAGGCGGCCGCCGTCAACTTCCCGGATGTGCTCATCATCCAGAACAAATACCAGGCCAAGCCTGCCCTGCCGTTCAGCCCGGGCTCGGAGCTGGCCGGCGTGGTCAATGCGGTCGGCGAAGGCGTCACCCACGTCAAGCCCGGCGACAAGGTGATCGCCTACCTGGGCAACGGCGCGTTCGCCAGCCAGGCCAAGGCGCCTGCGGCGTCAGTGGTGCCGATGCCGCCCGGCATCGACTTCGAGACCGCGGCGGCGTTCACGCTGACCTACGGCACCTCACACCACGCGGTCATCGACCGGGGCGAGCTGAAGGCCGGCCAGACCATGCTGGTGCTGGGCGCGGCCGGCGGCGTGGGCCTGGCGGCGATCGAGATCGGCAAGGCCATCGGCGCGCGCGTGATCGCCGCCGCCTCGACCGACGAGAAGCTGGCGGTGTGCAAGGAGCACGGCGCCGACGCGCTGATCAACTACAGCACCGAGGACCTGCGCGAACGCATCAAGGCGCTGACCGACGGCAAGGGTCCGGACGTGATCTATGACCCGGTGGGCGGCATCTATGCCGAACCGGCCTTCCGTTCGATCGGCTGGCGCGGCCGCTACCTGGTAGTGGGTTTTGCCAACGGCGAGATCCCCAAGCTGCCGCTGAACCTGGCGCTGCTCAAGGGCGCCTCGCTGGTGGGCGTGTTCTGGGGCGACTTCGTGCGGCGCGAGCCCAAGGCCAACCAGGCCAATATGGCGCAGATGCTGGGCTGGATGAAGGAAGGCAAGATCCGCCCGCATATCTCGGCGCGCTATCCGCTGGAGCAGGCTCCGCAGGCGCTCAAGGACATGGAAGCGCGCAAGGTCACCGGCAAGATCGTGATCGTGCCCTGAGCGGCACGCACGCCGGCGGCGCGCCCTGCCCGCCGGTAAAAGAAGGGCGCAAGGCGTGCGGCTACGCCCTGCGCCCGGCTGAGGCAACGCGCCTCAAGCTGCCAGCCGCCCTCGATGGCGCACACCCATGCGCCAGGCGGCCGGCAGTTCCCAACAGGCCGATGAGGCCATTCCGGCCATTCAGGCCATTCAGGCCGCCCCTTCCTCAGAAGCGGTGCTGCAGGCCGGCCATGACGCCGGTCTGGTTGTTGGCGAAGCCGACCAGGTCGCGCGAGACGCTGACGTTCTGCCCGTTGCGCGCATCGGCATAGCCCACCGACAGGTAGGCCAGCGTGCGCTTGGACAGCGCGTACTGGCCGCGCAGCGAGAACAGGATCGGGTCGGCGTTGTTGCCGCCCTTGATGTTCTGCTTGTAGACCGCGCCGTACAGCGTGAAGGCCGGCGTGAAGTCATAGCTGGCGCCGCCCCAGTACATGTCGCTGCGGTCCGTCGCCGCGCCGGTGGTGAAGGTGCGCTTGTAGTTGCGGTAGCCGGCAAACAGCTTCAGGTCGCCGAAGTCATAGCTGGCGCCGGCATGGATGCCCTGGATGTAGTCGGTGCTGTCGGCCGGCGTGGTGCTGCTGCCGGCGCCGTTCTGGCGGTCCCAGGTGGCGGCCGCGGCAAACTTGCCGGCGCTGTAGCCCACCCCCAGCGCGTACTTGGACGAGCTCTTGAAGTCCCCCGCCACCTCGCCCATGGCCACGGTGGCGCCCAGCTTCAGGCCGCCGAAGCTGCCGTCATAGCGGACCGCGTTCGAGGCGCGCGAGAACAGGCCGTCCTTGCGGCCGCCGGTGGCGGTCGACGAAGTAGCCCACGAATAGGCCGGCGCGTAGCCCATCGGGTCGAACGGCAGCATGAAGTCGTAGGTCGTGGTAAAGGTGCGGCCCAGCACCACCTGGCCGTAGCGGCTTGCCAGGCCCACCGTGGCACGGCGATCGAACAGCGTGTTGTCGGTGTCCAGCCTGCCGGTGTCGATGGCGATGCCGCTTTCCAGGGCGAAGATCGCCTTCAGGCCGCCGCCCAGGTCTTCGCTGCCGCGGATGCCCCAGCGCGAGGTGTTCTTGCCGCCCGAGGTCAGCTTGACCGCCGAGCCGTCCGGACCCGCGTGGCTGACATATTCGATGCCGGCGTCCACCAGGCCATACATGGTCACGCTCGATTGGGCGGATGCCGATCCGGCCGCAGCCAGACCCATCGCTGCGAATGCCATTGCCCTACGCTTCATGCTATCTCCTTGCTTGTGCTTGTTGTGTGAATCATTAGCCGGCCGGATGGTAGGGGACGCGCACTTTCAGTTCGCTTTCGGAATGCAGGCTTTTCGCGGGCACGGCGCCGCTGCGGGATTGGGGGTTTCCCTAGCTTCTAAGCCGGCGCACTTCCCTGTATCTGTCTGGCCTCGGCCGTTCCGGCCGGATTTCCGTATTGCCGCCTGACTGCCCTGCCCCATGCGTATCCTGCTTGCCGAAGACAACGTGATGCTGGCCAATTCCCTGAGCCAGGCCCTGGGCCAGGCCGGCTTCACGGTCGACTGCATGCACGACGGCCGCAGCGCCGACAACCTGCTCAGCACGCAGGACTACGCGCTGCTGATCCTGGACCTGGGCCTGCCCGGACTGGACGGCCTGGAAGTGCTGCGCCGCCTGCGCCAGCGCCGCAACCCGCTGCCGGTGCTGATCCTGACCGCGCACGGCTCGGTCGAAGACCGCGTGCGCGGCCTGGACCTGGGCGCCGACGACTACCTGGCCAAGCCCTTCGACCTGTCCGAACTGGAAGCGCGCGCCCGCGCGCTGATCCGCCGTGCCCACGGGCATGAGAGCACGCAGATCGCCTGCGGCCCGCTGCACTACGACAGCGTCAGCCGTGCCGTCCTGCTGCACGGCGAGCTGCTGCCGCTGACCGGGCGCGAACGCGCCGTGCTCGAGGTGCTGCTGCTGCGCGATGGGCGCGCGGTGAACAAGGCGGCGCTGTCGGAGAAGATCTTCGGCATCGACGAATCGGTCAACCCGGATGCAATCGAGATCTACGTGCACCGGCTGCGCAAGAAGCTCGACGGCAGCGGCGTGGCCATCGTCACGCTGCGCGGGCTGGGCTATCTGCTCGAAGCGCGGCCGGCGGCATGAGGCTTCCACGACAGGCGCCCAGCCTGCGCCTGCAGCTGTCGCTATGGCTGCTGCTGCCGCTGATGGCCCTGCTCGCCTTCGATGCGTGGCTGACCTATGAGCGCGCCATGTCTGCCGCGCATATCGCCTTCGACCGCACGCTGGAGGCGTCGCTGCGCGCAATGCGCGAAGGCATCCGCCTGCGCGAGGGGCGGCTCCAGGTCGACGTGCCAAACCTCGCGCTGGAACTCTTCGACGACCAAGCCGGCCCGCGCATCTTCTACCGCATCCGCGACGAGGACGGCGCAACCGTGACCGGCTACGACGACCTGCCGATGCCGGCCGAGGCGCCGCTGCGGCTGTACCGCACCGAGTTCTACGACACTGTCTTCCGCGAGCACCCGCTGCGCATGGCGGCCCAGGCGCTGCCGGTGCACGACGTGGGCTCGGCACGCACGCGCCTGGTGTGGGTGCTGGTGGGCGAAACCATCGAGCCGCGCCAGCTGCTGGCGCGCGACATCCTGATCGGCTCGCTGCTGCAGGAGCTGATGCTGGTGACGCTGGCGCTGGGCATCGTCTGGCTCGGCGTGCGGCGCGGGCTGCGGCCGCTGAACCGGCTCTCCGACACGGTGGCGCGACGCGGCACGCAGCTCGACCCGATCGAGCAGAAGGACCTGCCCGCCGAGATGAAGCCGCTGGTGCAGGCGCTGAACCAGTACATGGACCGGCTCCACGGCATGGTGCAGGCGCGCAAGCGCTTCTTTGCCGATGCTGCGCACCAGCTCAAGACGCCGCTGGCGATCATCCAGGCGCAGTCCGAGCTGGCGCTGCGCGAGCGCGACGCTGAACGCGTGCGCGAGCATATGCGGCTGCTGCACGGCACCGTGCGCCATGCCTCCAAGGGGGTACAGCAGCTGCTGTCGCTGTCGCGGCTGGAGCCTGATGCGGGCTATATGCCCACGCTCGGGCCGCTGCGGCTCGATGCGCTGGCGCAAGGCGTGGCACTGGACTGGGCGCCGGTGGCGCGTGGCAGCGAGGTCGACCTGGGCTTCGAGCAGGAAGGGTCGGTGGAGGTCGCCGGGCAGGCGGAGCTGCTGCAGGAGCTGACGGGCAATCTGATCGACAACGCGATCCGCTATGCGGGGCGCGGTGCGGTGGTCACGGTGCGCGTGGCGCTGCACGGCGGCGTGCCGCGGCTGCAGGTGATCGACAACGGCCCCGGCATTGCTCCGGCAGAGCGCGATGCGGTGTTCCGGCGCTTCTATCGCGGCGAGAGCGGACAGTCCGTGGAAGGGACCGGGCTGGGGCTGTCGATCGTGCGCGAGATCGCGCGGCTGCATGGTGCAGCGGTGGAGCTTGCGGATACGCCCGGAGGCGGGCTAACGGTGTCTGTAAACTTCAGCGCTGCCGGCCACAAACCCGAGACTTGCTCTTGACCGCTTGGGCGCCCCCTCTCCCGCAAGCGGGAGAGGGGGCAAACCGCCGGCCAGCAACGCTTACCGGCAAGTCCTGCATCAAAGCTTCTCCGTCTCCCCGCTCTTCGGCTGCCACTTCATCAGCCGCTTCTCACCCATGCCGACCATCCAGTCCAGCACCAGCGCAAACGCCGTCAGCACCACGATGCCGGCAAACACGGTATTGATGTCGAAGGTGCCTTCGGCCTGCAGGATCAGGTAGCCCACGCCGCGCGCCGAGCCCAGGTATTCGCCCACCACCGCGCCCACGAAGGCCAGGCCCACCGAGGTATGCAGCGACGAGAACACCCAGCTGGTGGCGCTGGGCAGGTAGACATGGCGCAGCAGCTGCTTCTGGTTGGCGCCCAGCATGCGCGCGTTGGCCAGCACCACCGGGCTCACTTCCTTGACGCCCTGGTAGACGTTGAAGAAGACGATGAAGAACACCAGCGTCACCGCCAGCGCCACCTTCGACCAGATGCCCAGGCCGAACCAGACCGCGAAGATCGGTGCCAGGATCACGCGCGGCATCGAGTTCATGGCCTTGACGTAGGGGTCGAGGATGGCCGAGGTCATCGGGCTCAGCGCCAGCCACAGGCCCACGCCCAGCCCCGCCACCGTGCCGATGCCGAAGGCCAGCACGGTTTCGATCAGCGTCACGCCCAGGTGCAGGTAGATATCGCGCTCGACGATAAACCAGCTCCAGATGCGCTGCGCCACCATCAGCGGTTCGCCGAAGAAAAAGGCAACCTGCTGCGAGCGCGTGGCCATATGCCACACGCCGAGGATCACCACCAGGACGAGCAGCTGCCAGACGCGCAACATGCCCTTGGAATCAGTACGGAATGCCATCGGGATTCAGGTCTTGTTAGGTTGGAGGGCTCACGCCACCTTGCGCTGCTGGGCGTAGCCCTTGAGCACTTCCTCGCGCAGCACGTCCCAGATCGCGGCGTGCAGCTCGACAAAACGCGGATGGTTGCGGATCTCGGCCACGTCGCGCGGGCGCGGCAGGTCGATCTCGAACTCGCCGATCGGGTGTGTGCCGGGGCCGGCCGACAGCACCACCACACGGTCGCTCATGGCAATGGCCTCGTCCAGGTCGTGGGTGATGAAGAGCACGGCCTTGCGCTTGGCGGCCCACAGCTCCAGCACCTCGTTCTCCATCAGCTGGCGGGTCTGGATATCCAGCGCCGAGAACGGTTCGTCCATCAGGATGATGTCCGGGTCCAGCACCAGCGTCTGCGCCAGCGCAACACGCTTGCGCATGCCGCCCGAGAGCTGGTGCGGATAGCGGTCGCCAAAGCCGCCCAGGCCCACGCGGCGCAGCCATTCCTCGCCCTGCTGCACGGCCTCGGCGCGCGCCACGCCGCGGAACTCCAGGCCGGCGACGACGTTGTCCAGCGCGCTGCGCCAGGGCATCAGCGCCTCGGTCTGGAACATATAGCCGGCGCGGCGGTTGATGCCGCGCAGGGGCTCGCCGAACACGCGAATCTCGCCGCTGGAGGGTTCCAGCAGGCCGGCGCCGACGTTGAGCAGCGTGGATTTGCCGCAGCCGGTGGGGCCGACCACGGAGACGAATTCGCCGGGCTGGATCGACAGCGTGACGTCCTGGACCGCGGTATAGCGCTGGCTGCGGTCATCGCGCGAGACAAAAGTGCAGGTGACCTTGTCGAGGGAAAGTGCGGGAGTGCTCATGGTGAACCGTCTCGGTCCCGCCGTGGCGGCGCCGGGGGGCGCGGCGCGGGCGGGTGATGATGGATTGGCCGTCAAGGATTCAAAGCAAAGGCCCGCTGCGGACAGCGGGCCGATGGCATCGACGGCGAGGGTCTTACTTGTACTTGGCGTTGGCCTTCTGCACGAAGGCGTTGGTGTAGGTCTCTTCCAGCTTGACCGGCTTGCCCTTGAGCTCGGCGTCGAACTGGCTCAGCGCGTTGAACGCGGTGCGCGGGCCGTCGGCCGGCATGGTGCCGTCCGGCGAGATCGCTTCCTTGACCTTTTCCCACGCGGCCAGGTACAGCGCGCGGTCACCCAGCAGGTAGCTTTCCGGCACAGTCTTGACGATGTCCGACGGGCCCGCCTTCTGCAGCCACTTGAGCGCGCGCACCATGGCATTGGTCAGCGCCTGCGTGGTGTTGGGGTTCTGCTGGATAAACGCCTGCGACGCATACAGGCAGCCCGACGGCATGTTGCCGCCGAACACGGCCTGGGTGTCCTTGAGCGTGCGGGTGTCCGAGGCGATGCGCACTTCGTTCTTCTGCGTCAGCATCGAGATCACCGGGTCCAGGTTGGCCATCGCATCGATCTGGCCCGAGCGCATCGCTGCCACCGCACCGGCGCTGGCGCCCACGCCGATGAACGACACGTCCGAAGGCTTCAGCCCGGACTTGGCCAGCACGAAGTTGGCCATCATGTTGGTCGACGAACCCGGCGCGGTCACGCCGATCTTCTTGCCCTTCAGGTCGGCGATCGACTTGAAGTTGGGCATGGTCTTGTTCGACACCACCAGCACGATCTGCGGGGCGCGGCCCTGCAGCACGAATTCCTGGTAGCGCTGGCCCTTGGCCTGCAGGTTGATGGTGTGCTCGTAGGCGCCCGAGACCACGTCGGCGCTGCCGCCCACCACGGCCTGCAGCGCCTTGGCACCGCCGGCGAAGTCGACGATCTCGACGTCCAGCCCTTCTTCCTTGAAGTAGCCGAGGCGCTCGGCAATGGTCAGCGGCAGGTAATAGAACAGGTTCTTGCCGCCCACCGCGATGGTGACCTTGGTCTTCTCGGGCTTGCCCTGTGCCTGCGCCTGGCCGAAGGTGAACCAGCCGGCCAGGAACAGCGCCAGCGCGATCAGGAATTGCTTCCAGAATTTCTTGTTATACATGCGAGATCTCCTACCCGTGTGGACTGGCGCTGCGGCGACATGCGCTCGAAGGGGGCGCGCCGCGGTGCGGCAAATTGCGATGCTACCGGACGGTGCGATGCACCGCATCGGTATCAACACCTAGCAAACCCGCCAGCATAACGCCCTTACCTTTCGATCACCTTGCCGCAGCCCGCGCCATCATTCCGCGTGGATGTCGGCGGACTTGATCACCTTGCCCCAGCGCGCGAGTTCCGCCTTCTGGTACTGACCCAGCTGCTGCGGGTTCATGTACTTGGCCTCGGCGCCCAGGTCCTCGGCCTTCTTGCGGAAGGCTTCGGTGCGCATGATCTTGTCGATTTCGCCAGTCAGCTTGTCGATCACCGGCTTGGGCGTGCCTGCCGGTGCGTACATCGCGAACCACGACGACACGTCCAGGTCGGGGTAGCCGGCCTCGGGCGCCGACGGCACGTCCTTCAGGCTGGGCAGGCGGGTCTTGCTGGTCACCACCAGCGGACGCAGCTTGCCGGCGGCGATATGGGCCATCAGCGGCGGCGGCGTGGTGATGGTCAGGTCCACCGAGCCGCCCAGCAGGTCGGTCATGGCCGGACCGGTACCCTTGTAGGGCACGTGCGTGATTTTCGTGCCGGCCATCTGGTTCAGCAGCTCGGTCGAGACGTGCTGCAGCGAGCCGTTGCCCGACGAGGCGTAGTTGAGCTTGTCCGGATTGGCCTTGGCGTAGGCCACCAGTTCCTTCAGCGACTTGACCGGCAGGCTCGGGCGCACCACCAGCACCTGCGGCGCCGACAGGATGTTGGCCACCGGCGCAAAGTCCTTGACCGGGTCCCACGACAGGTTCTTGACCAGCAGCGGCGTGATCACGTGGAAGCCCGAGTACTGCAGCATCAGCGTGTAGCCGTCCGGCTTGGCCCGCGCCACCAGTTGCGCGGCGATGCTGCCGTTGCCGCCGGGACGGTTGTCCACCACCACCGGCTGGCCGAGCGCCTTGGACAGCGGTTCCGCAATCATGCGCGCCGCGATGTCGGTGGTGCCACCGGCCGCGGCCGATACCACCAGCGTCACCGGACGGGCGGGATAGGTACCGTCCTGCGCCAGGGCGACGGGCGCGAACCATGCCGCACCGAGTGCCGCCAGCGTGGCGGCTACGGCCTTGCGCCGTGCGGGCATGGCGGACTTGCGTTGAAGGGCTTGCTTCATGAGGGTCTCCGTTATCTGTTGGATGTGTTGTTCTTGTCTGGGTGCCGGCTATGCCTGCCCGGCGAAATGCTCCGCCATCCAGGCCGGCGGCTGGTGCGTGCGCAGGCGCGGGCCGGCGCTCAGCAGCTGGCTGTGGAGGTCGCGCCCGACCAGCGCCGGCATGCCGGCCACCACCTCGAGCAGCGCGCCCAGGTCGACGCCGGTCTTGACGCCCATGCAGTCGAACATGTGGACCAGGTCTTCGGTGCTGACGTTGCCACTGGCACCGGGGGCGTAAGGGCAGCCACCCAGGCCGCCGGCGGCCGCGTCGAAGCGCGTCACGCCGGTCTGCCAGGCAGCCAGGGCATTGGCCAGGCCCATGCCGCGGGTGTTGTGCAGGTGGATGGTCAGGCCGGTATCGGGCAGCGCGGCCTGGAAGGCCTCGCACAGCGCCGCGACCTGGTCCGGGTAGGCCATGCCGGTGGTGTCGCACAGCGTGATGCCGTCCGCGCCGGCCTCGGCGAAGCGGGTGGCCAGTGCCATCACCGCGGCGCTGTCGACCTCGCCCTCGAAGGGACAGCCGAACACGGTCGACAGCGAAATATTGACCGGCACTCCGGCGCCGCGCGCCGCCTCGATCATCGCCAGCAATTGCGCTTGCGACTGCTCGCGCGTCATGCGCAGGTTGGCGCGGTTGTGGGTCTCGCTGGCCGACATCACCAGGTTGACCTCGTCCGGCCGGCACGACAGCGCACGCTCCAGCCCGCGCAGATTGGGCACCAGCGCGGTGTAGCGAACGCCCGGGTGGCGCCGCATGCGGTGCATCAGTGCCTCGGCGTCGGCCAGCGCCGGGATGGCGCGGGCCGAGGTGAACGAGGTGGCTTCGATGCGGGCAAAGCCGCAGGCCGACAGCGCGTCGAGAAAGGCGACCTTGGCATCGGTCGGCACCACCACCGGCTCGATCTGCAGGCCGTCGCGCGGCGCGACTTCGTTGATCTCGACGCGGGCGGGACCGCTCAGTTTGGTGGCGGCGCTCATGCGATCACCTTGCGCGCACGCAGGTCGGCGATGGCGGCGTCGTCGAAGCCTGCCTGCTTCAGCACCGTATCGGTATGCTCGCCGAGCGTCGGCGCGCGGTCATGGATCTCGCCGGGGCTGGCCGACAGCTTGGGCACCACGCCCGGCACTTCCACCGTGAGTCCGCCGGCCGAGGTCACCGACTCGATCACGCCGCGGGCGCGGTAGTGCGGGTCTTCGGCAATGTCCTTGACGGTATAGATGCGGCCCGACGGCACCTGCGCGTCGCGCAGCAGGGCCAGCGCCGAGTCCACCGTCTGCGTGCGGGTCCAGTCGGCGATGGCGGCATCGATCTCGTCGACGCGCTTCACGCGGCCATCGTTCTGCGCCAGCGACGGATCGTCGGCCAGGTCGGGCCGGCCGATGGCCAGCATCATGCGCTTGAAGATGGCGTCGCCATTGGCCGCCACCAGCACGTATTCGCCGCTGGCACAGGGGTACGCGTTGGACGGCGCGATCCCCGGCAGCGCGCCGCCGGCGGGCTGCCGCACCGCGCCAAAAGCCGAGTATTCCGGCAGCAGACTTTCGCTCAGGTTGAACAGCGACTCGTACAGCGCCACGTCGATGACCTGGCCTTCGCCGCCGCGCGCGTCGCGCTGGTACAGCGCCAGCAGCACGCCCATGGCGCCGTGCAGGCCGGCGATGGTGTCGCCCAGCGACAGGCCGGCGCGCACCGGCGCGCGGCCGGGCTCGCCGGTCAGGTGGCGCAGGCCGGCCATGGCTTCGGCCACCGCGGCAAAGCCGGGCTCATCCTTCTTCGGCCCGGTCTGGCCATAGCCCGACACGCGCAGCATGATCAGGCGCGGGTTGTCGGCATGCAGCACGTCCCAGCCCAGGCCCCACTTCTCCATGGTGCCGGGGCGGAAGTTCTCGATCAGCACGTCGGCCTCGGCGGCCAGCTTGCGCACCAGTGCCTGGCCTTCCGGCTGGCGCAGGTCGATGCAGATCGACTCCTTGTTGCGCGACTGCGCCTCCCACCAGACCGAGGTGCCTTCATGCAGCATGCGCCATTTGCGCAGCGGGTCGCCCTGCCCCGGCGGCTCCACCTTGATGATGTGGGCGCCAAAGTCGGCCAGGGTCTTGGCGGCAAAGGGGCCGGCGATGAGTTGTCCGAGTTCGAGGACGCGAATGCCCTCGAGGATCTGTTGCGCCATGGGGTGTCTCCGTGCGATGCGGTGTCTTGTTGCAGTGCGGCAAGCCCAATGACTGGCTTGTCATACATTGCGTTCGAACGGAGTGTGCCCCAGCAGGGGGCCTGCCAGGAATCGGCAATCGGAGAAGCGGGCTTTCTCGGAACGCGAAAGGCTGCGGAGCCGCTCAGCGCGGGCGCGTCAGAACGGCGCCCGGTCCCCGCACAGGTGGGTGATCAGCAGACGGGCCGAGACTGTCAGCCCGGCCGGGTCGCGCAGCCCGATCAGCAGCGAGCGGCGCGCCCAGGCGTCTTGCAGCGACACCAGCGACAGCCCCATCGACTTGACGTGCGGCTCGGCAGCGATGCGCGGCAGCACGCCCACGCCCAGACCGGCCATCACCATGCGGCACATGGCATCGAAGCTGCGCACCTGGATGCGCAGCCGGAACGGCCGGTCGAGCCGGCTGCTCTCCTCGAGCAGGCGCGCGGCCAGCGAGGTTTCCTGCGGCAGGCTGACGAAGTCGAATTCCAGCGTATCGGCATAGTGCACCGGGCCGCGCGCGGCCAGCGGATGGTTGGGCGGCGTGATGATGACCAGCTCGTCCTGCCGGTACTCGATCGTCATCAGCCCGGCCGCGGGGGTGCGGTCGGCAAAGATGCCCACGTCGGCGCGGTTCTCGACCAGCGCGGCGACGATATCGCGGCTGTTCTGCTCTTCCAGCTCGATGCGGATGGTGGGATGACGCTGCATGAACGACGCCAGGTCGTCGGGCAGGAACTGCGTGATCGCCGAGGTGTTGGCGCACACCCGCACCTGCCCGCGCACGCCCGAGGCGTAGTCCGACATCACGCCGGCCATGCGTTCGACGTCCTGCAGGATGGTCAGCGCATGGTGGAAGCAGGCCTGGCCGGCCTCGGTCAGCTGCACGCCGGCGGCATGGCGGAAGAACAGCGGCGCGCCGACCGCGGTTTCCAGGTCGGAGATGCGCTTGCTGGCGGCGGCCACGGCCAGGTGCGACTGGCGCGCGCCGGCCGAGATGCTGCCCTGCCGGGCCACGGCGACGAACAAGCCAAGCGTGACGAGATCGAAGCGGGCCAGGTTCATGGGAGAGGCAGGCGACTGAAGAAGGCGGAAGAACGCGGTGACCGGCGCGCGGGCAATCGGCCCCGCGCGATCGTGCTCAGAGGTTGCGGCGGTCCATCACCGCACGCGCGATGGTGCCGGCATCGACGTACTCCAGCTCGCCGCCCACCGGCACGCCGCGCGCCAGGCGCGACACCTTGAGGCCGCGCGCCTTGAGCATTTCGCCGATGTAGTGCGCGGTGGCCTCGCCTTCGCTGGTGAAGTTGGTGGCGACGATGACTTCGCCGACCGGGCCGCCCAGCTCGGGCTCGGTGGCGCGCGCGAGCAGCCGGTCAAGATGGATCTCGCGCGGGCCGATGCCGTCCAGCGGCGAGAGCCGGCCCATCAGCACGAAGTACTTGCCGCGGTAGGTCAGGGTCTGCTCGATCATGACCTGGTCGGCCGGGGTTTCCACCACGCACAGCACCGAGGCGTCGCGGCGGTCGTCCAGGCAGGTCTCGCAGATCTCCTGCTCGGTGAAGGTATTGCAGCGCTGGCAATGGCGGATATGGTCCGCCGCGCCGCGCAGCGCATCGCCCAGCTTGCGCGCGCCCTCGCGGTCGTGCTGCAGCAGGTGGTAGGCCATGCGCTGGGCGGACTTGGGCCCGACGCCGGGCAGCACCCGCAGCGCTTCGACCAGTGCCTGCAGCGAGGTCGGGGACGATGCCTTCACAGTGGCGTTCAGAACGGCAGCTTGAAGCCCGGGGGCAGCGGCAGGCCCGAGGTCATCGAGCCCATCTTTTCCTGCGAGGTGGCTTCGGCCTTGCGCACGGCGTCATTGAAGGCGGCGGCGACCAGGTCTTCCAGCAGGTCCTTGTCTTCGCCCTCGGCCAGCAGGCTGGGGTCGATGGTGACGCGCTTGACGTCGTTCTTGCAGGTCATGACCACCTTGACGAGACCGGCGCCGGACTGGCCCTCGACCTCGATCTGGGCCAGCTGCTCCTGCATCTTCTTCATGTTTTCCTGCATCTGCTGGGCTTGCTTCATCAGCCCGGCGAGTTGACCTTTCATCATGATGGAATGCTCCTGGATTCGGTAAGAAATTCGGTGAAGTAAGTTCGGTAAAGCAAACGCAGGCCGCGGATCAGGCGGCGCGCGGCTGGATCGAGCCCGGCACGATCTGGCCGCCAAAATCGCGCAGCAGGCCCTGGACAAAGGGATCGGCCTCGATCACGGCCTCGGCTTGGCGCTGGCGCTCGGCGCGCGCCTCGGCATCGGCGGCCGCGGCCGTGATGGAAACCCCGCCGACTTCGCAGACCACGCGCACCGGCTCGCCGAAGTGGTCGCACAGCGCCTGCTGCAGCCGCTCGGACACGCCGTTCTCGCCCAGGGCCGCGACCGGGATGCGCAGGTGGAAGGTACGTCCGACCACCTGGGTCAGTTCGCTCTGGTAGGCCAGCTGCTGCGCCAGGCCCTTCAAGGGCAGGCCGGCGGCCAGCACCGGCCATTCGCCGGTGAAGGCCGGCGGGGTGCCATCCTCGCCCGCTGCTGGCGGGCGCGGGGCGACGAACTTGGCGGACTCTGCCGGCGCCGCGGCTGGCTGCACCGGAGCGGTCTCGCGCGCCGGCTCGGCCTCGCGCGCGGGCGCCCGGCGCGGCCCGGCGGCACGCGCTGCCGGTTCGTTGAAACCGTTGTCGCGGTAGCCAGGATCGCTGTCATAGGGGCCGATGACCGGCAGGTCAGGCGGCAGCTCTTCCCACGGCGGCACATCGCTGCCACCCGCCAGCTCCCAGGGCGGCACGGATTCCGGCTCCGCCTGGCGCGCGGCGGGCCGTGCCGGCGCTGCCGGCGACTGCATGGGCGCCTTCGCAACCGGTGCCGGCGGCCGACTCACGGCTGCCGCGCCGGGCGCGCGCAAGGGTTGGGCCGGCGGGCGCTGCGCGGCAGCCGGCGCTGGCGCCATGGCCGGCGGCGGCGCCTTGCGGCCGCCCCCACGGGCAGCGGAAGCCTGGCGGGCGGCCGCCAGCGCGGCGGCGGCGGGCGACATGGCCCCGTTGCCGGCGCCAGCGGCCGGCCGTGCCGGCGCAGCTTCAGGGGATGCAGGGACAGCGGCAGGTGCGGCAGCGGGTTCAGCCACTGCCACGGGCTGGACCGCCCGTGCGGGCATAGGGGCAGGGACCGGGGCCGCCGCAGCACCGGCCTTGGCCTGTTCGGCGGCATTGGCCACAGCCGTCGCATGGCGGGTATCAACGGTTTGCGCGGCTTCGGCACCACGCTGGCGCGCAGGCGCGGCACCACCGCCCTGCCCTTGCGCCGTAGTGGGTTCAGACGACGGCCGGAACGCCAGCATGCGCAGCAGCGTCATGGTGAAGCCGGCGTACTCGTCCGGCGCGAGCGCCAGCTCGCTGCGGCCGAGGTTGGCGATCTGGTAGAACAGCTGCACTTCCTGCGCGTCGAACACCCCGGCCAGGCGCCGCACCTCATCGGCTTCGGGCCATTCGTCCTGCACCGAGGCCGGCACGGCCTGCGCCAGCGCCACCTTGTGCAGCAGCGAGCCCAGGTCCTGCAGCGCGCCGGCAAACGACAGGCTGCGGTCGGCCATGGCATCGGCAATCGCCAGCATGGCGGCGCCGTCCTCGGCGGCCAGCGCATCGAGCAACTGCACCAGGTAGCCCTGGTCGATCGCGCCCAGCATGCCGCGCACCGCGTCTTCCGAGACCTGGCCCGCGCTGTAGGCGATGGCCTGGTCGGTCAGCGACAGCGCATCGCGCATCGAGCCGTGCGCGGCCTGGGCCAGCAGGCGCAGCGCATTGCCGTCGTGGCCGATGCCTTCCTGCGCCAGAATATGGTCCAGGTGCGAGACGATATGCCCCGGCGGCATCTGCTTGAGGTTGAACTGCAGGCAGCGCGACAGCACCGTGACCGGAATCTTCTGCGGATCGGTGGTGGCGAGAATGAACTTGACGTGCCCGGGCGGCTCTTCCAGCGTCTTCAGCATGGCGTTGAAGGCGTGGTTGGTGAGCATATGCACTTCGTCGATCATGTAGACCTTGAAGCGCCCGGAGGTCGGGGCGTAGACCGCCTTGTCCAGCAGCTGCGCCATCTCGTCGACGCCGCGGTTGGAGGCGGCGTCCATCTCGATGTAGTCGACGAAGCGGCCGCTGTCGATCTCCTGGCAGGCCTTGCACTGCCCGCACGGCTGGGCGGTGATGCCGCCGTTGCCGTCAGGGCCGGTGCAGTTCAGGGCCTTGGCCAGGATCCGCGACAGCGTGGTCTTGCCGACCCCGCGCGTGCCGGTGAACAGGTAGGCATGGTGCAGCCGCTGCTGTTCCAGCGCGTGCGTGAGCGCGCGGACCACGTGCTCCTGGCCGACCAGCGTGGTGAAATCCCTGGGGCGCCATTTGCGCGCTAGAACTTGATAACTCATGGCGGCGATTGTAGCAAAATGCAGCCCCCCTCCGGCCGCCGCCGCCCCGACCTCGCGGTCTTTATTCGCCACGCGCCGCGCGGGCTGGCTCCGGTGGCCGCAACCAGCCCGCGGCGTGGCTCAGCCGCACTCGCCCACGTAGCCGCAATTAGCGCATTTGGCGCATCCGTCGACCTTGTGCAGGGCGTGCGCGCCACACTCCGGACACGGCTTGCCGGTGCCGACACCGGGGGTGCCGGGGGCTCGGACCGGGCTGGCGAGATCCGCCCCGGCATCCGGCGCCTGCCCCCCGCCTTCGCGCTGGGCCAGCCTGGCCGCCAGCGCGGCTACCGGCACCTGGCCGCCCTCGGCATCCAGGAAGCCGCGCTTGATCAGGATGCGCTGCAGCGCGTAGCTGAGCGCGGCCACTTCGGAATCATGGAAGCGCGGCACCTCGGTACCGTCCTGGCGCAGCAGCGTACCGTAGCGCACCGTGCCCTTGTCCCACACCACGTTGCGCATATCCGCCAATGCCTTGGCCACCGAGCCGCCAGAGCGCGCCACCATCGACAACAGCCGCATGGTCGAGGTGATCCACTGCTGGCCCTCGCTGCGCTGCCCCGCCGGCATGAAGAACTCCACCGGGCGCTCGATCTCCACCGGCTTGCCGTCGGCAACGCCGGCGACGCGCATGAAGTTGACGGTCAGGTAGACGGTCTTGTGGCCCTCGTAGGTCAGGTATTCGACCTTGGACGTCACCCCCTCCAGGTCGCCCACCGGCCGGCTGCCGAAGGGGCGAACCAACGGATTATCGTCGGCCACGGCAGCGGGAGCCACCGCCGGCGCCTCTACTGACAGCACGGCCCCCAGTACCGAATTGGGGCGATAGGTCGCCAGCCCCTTCAGGCCGGCCTTCCACGCCTCCAGGTACAGGTTGCGGAAGGCTTCGTACGGATAATCCTCCGGCACGTTGACGGTCTTGCTGATGCTGGTGTCGATATACGGCTGCACCGCTTCCAGCATCCGCATATGGTCCAGCGCCGACATCTGCAGCGCGGTGACGAAGGCATCCGGCAACTGGGCCATGTCGGCCCCCATGTGACGGTAAAGCCGCCAGGCATGATCCGCCACCTCGAAGCTGCGGTAGCTGTTGTCCGGCATCCGCTTCTTGCGGTTATAGGTCCACGAGAAGGCGGGCTCGATGCCATTGGACGCATTGTCGGCAAAGGCCAGCGTGATGGTGCCGGTGGGTGCGATCGACAGCAGGTGCGAATTGCGCAGCCCGTTGCGCGCAATGGCATCGCGCAAGCGTTCCGGCAGCCGGCCGGCAAACCCGCTCTGCAGGTAGGCGTTGGCATCGAACAGGGGGAAGGCGCCCTTCTCCACCGCCAGTTCGGTCGACGCCAGGTAGGCATCGTCGCGCATGCGTTCCGAGATCCGCGCCGCCAGCTGCCGCGCCGGCTCGGTGTCATAGCGCAGGCCCAGCATCACCAGCGCGCTGCCCAGCCCCAGGAAGCCCAGCCCGACGCGGCGCTTGGCGTGGGCCTCGGCCTGTTGTTCGGGCAACGGCCAGAAGGTCACGTCGAGCACGTTGTCGAGCATGCGCGTGGCCACGCGCACCACTTCGGCAAAGGCATCGAAATCGAATTCGGCCTGCGGCGAGAACGGCTGGCGCACGAAGCGCGTCAGGTTGATCGAGCCCAGGCAGCAGCAGCCATAGGACGGCAGCGGCTGCTCGGCGCACGGGTTGGTGGCCTCGATGCGCTCGCAGTAATAAAGGTTGTTGTCGGCGTTGATCTGCGACAGGAACAGGATGCCCGGCTCGGCATGGTCGTAGGTGGCCTGCATGACCTGGTCCCACAGGTTGCGCGCTGGCACGCGCCGGTACACCCACTGGCCGTCGTCGCGGCGATAGGCGCCCGCGGCGATCATGTCGGCACCCGGCTCGGCCTCATGCACCAGTTCGACCTCGCCGTCGGCCTGCACGGCCTGCATGAAGGCATCAGTGACGCCGATGGAGATATTGAAGTTGCTGAGGTCGCCCTTGTCCTTGGCGTGGATAAAGCTCTCGATATCCGGATGGTCGCAGCGCAGCACGCCCATCTGCGCGCCGCGGCGCGCGCCGGCGGATTCCACGGTGGCGCACGATGCATCGAACACCTTCATGAACGACACCGGCCCCGAGGCGCGCGAATGCGTGGCCCGCACCAGCGCGCCGGCCGGTCGGATCGCCGAGAAGTCATAGCCCACGCCGCCGCCGCGGCGCATGGTTTCGGCGGCCTGCGCCACCGCCGTGTAGATGCTGGGGCGGCCTTCGCGCGGCTCCGACACCGAATCGCCCACCGGCTGCACGAAACAGTTGATCAGCGTGGCCTGGATGCCGGTGCCCGCCGCCGAGTTGATGCGTCCGGCCGGCACGAAGCCGTTTTCCTGCGCCCACAGGAAGCGCGCGCTCCAGGCCTCGCGCTGGTCCTCGGGTTCGGCCTGGGCCAGCGCGCGCGCCACGCGTTGCCTGACATCGGCAATGCTGCGCTCTTCGCCCTTGGCGTATTTCTCGATCAGGACTTCGGTGGAGATTTCCTGCGGCGCCAGGGCGCCGCGAATGATCTGGTCGTTTGCGTTCATGTATTGGCTCACCACGGTCTGGGTCGGTGAATGGTCGGGCCGCCGCGGCCCGCGTTACCTGCGCCAGATCAAGCCGACGCATTTGCCGCGGGCAATGACCCACCACTGCAAAGGGCATTCAACGCAATTTCTCCGCGGTATCGCGGTCTGGGGTACAATGCCGCTCGGACGGGCCTCCTCGCATGGTGGCGCGGTCAAC
This sequence comes from Cupriavidus necator, assembly GCF_016127575.1. Lineage (NCBI taxonomy): Bacteria > Pseudomonadati > Pseudomonadota > Betaproteobacteria > Burkholderiales > Burkholderiaceae > Cupriavidus > Cupriavidus necator. Next base: position 2,966,172 of record NZ_CP066018.1, on the reverse strand, counting down.
CTGGTCAGGTCGGGAACGAAGCAGCCACAGCCGTTTTCCGCCAGTGCCGAGGGTCAGGCTCGTCCACCTCACACCCCTCCTGCCGTACCCCTCCCGCTATCTCCGCACGCACGAGTCGTTCGCAGCGCAGTCCCTGTCACTTTAGTACAGCCGGGCCACGAGCGCGCGCGCCGCACATCCCATTTTGCGCCGATTCTGGCACCCTGTCCGGGTGCCACGCCAGCCGTCAGAACAGCGAGCCCTGCTGCGGCATCGGCGGCGCCAGACGCTCGGCGGGAATCCATTCGCCGTCCGCGGTGGCCACGCCGGCCTCGATACGCTTGCCCGGGAACATCGGCGCAAGCGCGGCCGCATAGCGGCCCAGCTGCGCGCGGTAGGCTTCATGCTCCTGCGGCAGGAGCCGCAGCTTGTAGTCGACGATCACCACGCGGTCGTCGAACTCCACCAGCCGGTCGATACGCAGCAGCCTGCCGCGCGCGTCATAGAGTTCGACTTCATTGCGCGCGCTGCGGGCGTCCCCCGCCCCCAGCAACGGCGCCAGTGCCGGCGCGCGCAGCATCGCAGCCACCGCCTCCAGCGCTTGCGCCACCTGTTGCCGCCACGCCTGCCGTGCCGCCCCGGTGTGCGCGCCCGTCAGCGGGAACCAGCGCAATACGGTGTCGATCCCCGGCACGCCGGCAAAGGCTTCGGGATAGCGCGTCAGGCGTTCCAGCAAGGCATGCACCAGCTCGCCGTGGCGGGCGGCCGCAGCGTTGAAGACGATGCCGTCGGGCTCGTCTTCGGCCTCGCCCTCTTCTTCAAACCCGATCCCCTGCCGCGCATCCACCGCATCGCGATAGCGCAGCCGGAAGTCGGTAAAGCGCACCGGCTCGCTCAGGCGCGCGGGCATCGGAGCCTGGTCCTGCGCATCGGCCAGCTCGCCCGGATAGGCCGGCACCATCTCGCCGACGCCTGCGGCCTGCAGCCGCACATACCAACTGCCGGCGATCTCGGCATTGCCCTCGCCCGAACCGCTGCGGCTGGCACGGCCCTTGACCCCGCTGACCAGCAGGCCCTGCTGCGCGCGCGTCATGGCCACGTACAGCAGGTTCCAGTTCTCGCGCTCGCCCAGCGCCGCCTCCGCCTCGAACAACGGCGCCCGCGCCAGCCCGCGCTCGCTGCGCTTGCCGTAGGCCGAGAAATGCCGAGGCACCGGCGACGACGGCGGCCAGTCGACCAGGATGCCGCCCCGGTCCGCGGCCGGCTCACTGTGGTTGGCATCGAGCAGCACCACGAACGGCGCCTCCAGGCCCTTGGCCGCATGCACGGTCAGGATATGGACCGCGTCGAGGCCGGCAAACGCCGAATCGTCCTCGGCCGGCTCCACGTCTTCGGCGCTCTCGCCCATGCCGCCTTCATCGGGGCTTTCGCCCTCGTCGCCGCGGCGGATTTCCTGCAGCTCGTCGATAAATTTCGGCAGGCTCGGATAGCGCCCGCCGTCGAGGTCAAGCGACAGCTTCAGGAAGGCGTCGAGGTTGGCCAGCACCTGTTCGCGGATATCCGGCGGCGCGGCCTCGGCATAACGGCGCCGCACTTCGCCGCCGTGGAAGATCTGGTCAATCAGGTCATGCACCGGCCGGTGCGGCGCGACGCGCAACCACTGGCGCAAGCGCTGCACGCCTTCGCGCAGCGCATCGGATACGTGTTCGGGCAGGCCGCCTGACTCGATGCGTGCCCACCAGCCGCCCTCGCCTTCGATCCGGGCCAGCGCCAGCAGGTCGTCGTCTGACGCTCCCACCAGCGGGCTCTTCAGCACGTGCGCGAGATCCAGGTCCGATTCCGGCGTCATCAGGAACGCCAGCAACGCCGACAGGTCCAGCGCCTCGAGCGTGGCCAGCAGGCCGCCGCGGCGCGGGCTCAGGCACGGGATGCCGGCCTCGCGCAGCGCGCGCTCATAGTCAGCCAGATGGGTCTTGCGGCGCACCAGCAGATGCATGTCGCTCCAGCGCGCGGGGCGCTGTTCGCCGCCCTCATGGACCGGCACGGTGTCGCGCACCAGGCGCAGCCACGCGGCCACGCGCCGGCCCTCTTCCAGCCGCAGCGAATCGCCGGCCTGCCGGCGTGGCTGCAGCAGCGTGTCGCGATGGGCGGAGGCGGCTTCGGCGGACTTGTCCTCTGCACCATCGTCAACGGCGTCTTCGGCCTTGTCCTCGGGCTCCACCAGCGGCAGCAGCCAGACCGGCCCGTTGCCTCCGGCCAGTGCCGTGGTCTGGGTCGCGTACAGCGGATAGCGGCCCTCGGCGCGTGCGGTGTCGAACACGGCGTTGACCCAGTCCAGCACTTCGGCACGGTTGCGCCGGGTGCGGTTGGTGCGCAGCACGGTGGCGCCGAACGTATCGCGCAGCATCTCGCCGGCCGCGCCGAACAGCCGTGCATCGGCGCGCCGGAAGCGGTAGATCGACTGCTTGGGATCGCCCACCAGGAACACCGTCGGGCGCTCGCCCAGGCCCGCATAGCCGGCCAGCCAGCCCTGCAGGATGCGCCACTGCAGCGGGTTGGTGTCCTGGAACTCGTCGAGCAGCAGATGGCGGTAACGCGCGTCCAGCCGCACCTGCAGGTACGTGGCGGTCTCTTCGTCCGACATCAGGCGCGCGGCCTGCCATTCCAGGTCGGCGAAGTCCATCGCGCGCTGCTCGTCCTTGTGCCGCTGGTAGCGCGTCAGCAAGGCATCGCCGATGCAGAACAGCGCGCGGTTGATCGCCAGCACCGCGGCTTCGCAACAACGCGCGCTGATGTCGTCAAGCATGGCGCAGATCGAGGCATGCTCGTCCAGCAACGCATCGACCATGCCTTCGCCGCCGGCGGCCTTGACCAGCGCCGCGGTGCGCCGCAGCGAACGCGGGCCGCCGGTGGTGGTGAAGAACGCGGCGCGCAACTGCGCGAACGCCCGTTCGGCGGGCTTGCCGGGCGCCGCGCCCGCTTCGCGCCACGCGGTGATCGCCATCAGCGCATCGGTGATGCGGGCGGCGTGGGTCTGCTCAGTCTTGCCGGCCGCGCCCAGGCGCAGCGCCAGCGACTCGCAGGCATCGCGCCAGCCTTCGTCGGACAGCGCCTGCAGCAGCACGTCGCCCCGGGCGTCTTCGCCCAGGCAGTCGGACAGCGCCTGCAGCGGGTCGCCGCCCTCCTGCATCGCCCACCATTCGCTGCGGGCATGGAACATCGCGTCCAGCAGCGCGCGTGCCTGGAAGTCGCCCACGGTATCGACCAGCGTTTCCCACGCGGCGCGCAAGTCGGTGTATTGCTCCGTGGCCAGCGCGCGCCAGACCGGGGCCCAAGCTTCGCGTTTCATGCGCAGCGCATCTTCGCGCAGCGCCGCGCCCGGCACGATGCCCGAGGCCAGCGGCGCGCCACGCAGCAGCGTGCCGAACCAGCCGTGGAAGGTATCGATGGCCATGCGCCCGGGCGCGGCCAGCACCTGCGCATGCAGGCGCCGCGCACGCGGCAGCGCCTCGCGCGCGGCGTCATGCGTCAGGCCGCGCTGCACCAGCGCTGCGACCACGTCTTCATCGCTGTCGCGCGACATCTGTGCCAGCACCTCCAGCAGGCGGTCGCGCATTTCTTCGGCGGCCTTGCGCGTGAAGGTGATGGCCAGGATCTCGTGCGGCGCGGCGCCGGCCAGCAGCAGGCGCACCAGCCGCGCCACCAGCAGCCAGGTCTTGCCGCTGCCGGCACAGGCCTCTACCACCACCGAGCGCGCGGGATCGCAGGCGGCGCGCGTGAACTCGGCCTCGGAAACGGGCTCGCCGTCGCGCTGGTAAGGCTGGACGTGGTGCGGATCGTGGGGCGTCATGATGTCAGCGCCGGCACGGCGGTGGATTCCCAGAAGCCCTTGCGGCACAGGCCGCGGGCGGTGCAATACAGGCAGGCGGAGGCATCGCCGAAGGCCGGCAGCCTGGCACCCTGGCGCAGGCGCATGACGTCGTCGCGCATCTGCCGTTCCAGCCAGATGACGGCGGCTTCAAAATCGGGCAGGCCGACTTCGCGCTGCGCCGCCGCTGCGCCCTCGCGCGCGCCTTCGAGCGATACCCAGCTGCCCGCTGCCGCATCGGCGCGCAGCAGGCCGTAGAACGGCAGCTGGCAGTCTTCCCCGACCTCGGCCAGCTTGCGCTTGAGGCGGGTGGCGCTCTGCGTCTTGTAGTCGAGCACGGCATGCGCCCCGCCCGGGCCCTGGTCAAGCCGGTCGATGCGCCCGGTCAGGCGCAGCGGCTGGCCGTCGGGCATCGGCAGGTCGATGCCGGCGTCGAGCTCGCCGCCGCGCCAGAACCAGCCCTCGGCCTCGCGCGCGGATTGCCAGGCGACATACGACGGCATCACCTCGCGCCAGCGCCGGTAGTAGGCAATGGCATTGCCGTCCTCGGCCATCAGCGCGCCGAACACGGCTTCGGAAATCTCGGCCAGGCGGGCCAGGCGCCGGTCTTCCGCCAGCGTCTCGCCACGCTCGCGGCGCGCCTGCAGGTCCTTGTGGTAGCGCAGCAGCACGTGGTGCAGGTGTTCGCCGATCTCGCGTTTCTCCAGCTCGTCGCTGACTGTCTCCAACCCGGCCAGGCCCAGCATGCGGCCGGCGAAGAACTGGTAGGGGCAGCGGCGCAGCATGTTGTAGGCCTGCGCGCTCCAGCGCACCGGCACCAGCGCGGGCTCCGCCGCCGGCGCCGGCATGCCCTGCGGATCGGCAAAGGTCTCGTGCGCCTGTGCTGCGGCGGAGGCTTCGATGCTGACGCCCGCGCGCGCGCAGCACGCCGCCAGGCGCTCGATCCAGCCCGACACATGATGCGGCTCGCCGCGGCTGCCGTAGCGTTGCCAGGTCAGCACCACGTCGTCGTTGTTCAGCAGCACCTCGGCCAGGTCGCGCGCCTGTTGCGCAAAGCGGGCCTCGCGGTCTTCCAGGTCCAGCTCGCGCCGCATCTGGTTGGAGAAGAACATCAGCTCGGCGGCGCTGGACGGCAGTTGCGCGTCATCGCAGCCAACGATCACCACGCCCTCGAAGCGGCGCATGCGCGCGCCGTTCAGCGGCAGGATGGTGATGCGCGCCGGGCCGCTGGCCGAGGGCTCCTTGTAGGCGACCGATTCCAGCAGCGCCGACAGCATCGCGCGGAACTCGCCCTGCGACAGCGTGGCATGGCCGCCGGTCTCGTCCAGCGGCAACTCCTGCAGCCGCGCCAGCGCATCGAGCAGCTGGCTGCCGGCATCGTCCGCGGCCAGCGCTGCGCGCATGCCGAGGCCGTCGAGCATGCCGTCGAGCCGTTCCAGCCAGGTTGCCAGCGGATGCTGCGCGAGGCCGCGCGGCCAGCGCGCCGCCTCGTCGGCGAGCACGGCGATGAGCGCGTGCGCGGCGTGGCGCGGCGCTTCGGCGGCACCCTCGTCTTCCGTGGCAGCTTGCTGCGCCGCGGTCGGTGCGTGGCCGAACAGCTGGCGCAGGCGCGCCCAGCCGCCGGTGATGCCCTCGCGCCGCACCTGGCGCTCCAGCAGCGCGATGGCCGCGCCGCGCCCGGCAACCTCCGGCAGGCAGAACGGGCTCTTGAGCAGGTCCAGCAGCGCGGCGGTGTCGCCGTCGCGCACCAACAGGTCGAACCAGCGCATCAGCGCGGCGGCCGCGCGCGTGGTGGAAAGCTTCCAGCCGGTCTCGTCGCGCACCGGTGCGCCGGCGCGCGCCAGCAGGGCACGGGCGCGCCGCGCCACCACGCGGTCGTGCGCGACCAGCGCCACCTGGCGGCGGCCTTCATTGAGCCACTGCACCAGCTGCGCGGCTGCCGCGGCGGCTTCATCCTCGAAGCGCGCGCTGCCGACCACGCGGATCGACGGACGCTGCGGCGGCAGCGCAGGCATGGCCGGCGCGGGGGCGACGGCTTCGGCATCATCGACGATCCTTGCTTCCGGCCATAGCGCCAGCAGGGTCTGGTACCAGTCGGCATCGCTCCCGCCCTGCCCGGTCCAGTCATAGCCGACCTGCAGCACCGGCACCAGCTCGGCGGCATCGCGCAGGAACGCGGCTTCAAGCGGCGTGGGCGGGGTCGGGGCAATCCAGATCACCGGGCCGCGCAGCTGCTGCGACAGCTCGCGCAAGGCGCGGCGCCGCGCCGGCAGCGGATCGTCCGGGCCGGACAGCGCCTGCCAGAATGCCAGCACGATGCGCGCCTCTTCGCCGAGGAAGCGCTCGGACAGATGCGAATAGGTCCGTTCCAGCGCGCCCTGCAGCAGGCCGGCGCGATCGTCGCCGTCGATCTCGTCATCGTCGCGGATGGCGGCGTCTTCGAGCCAGCGCGCGTTAAGCTCGTCGCAGATCGACAGCAGCGTCTGCGACAGGCCCCATGCGGCGGTCTCGTTCTGGGCGCCGAAGGCGCGGCGCAGCCAATCCTGCCCGCGCACCGCCTGCTGCACGGCCAGCAGGCGTGCGGCCGGGCTGCGCACCGGGGCGCCCTCGGGCGGCAGGTCGAGCAGCCAGTGGCCCAGCGTCAGCACGCGCGGCAGCAGCCGCGGGCTGCCCGACGCGCGCGCGGCGGCGTCCAGTGCCTGGCGCACGCCCGGGATCTGCGCCGCGGTGGGCACGACCACGTGCGCGCCCGCCTCCGGCGCGCCGCAGCGGTCGAGGAAATACCAGGCAGCGGTGGCCGCCTGGTCGAGGAAATCAGGGCCAGGGCGGAAACGTAGCGACGTCATGGGCGCGTGGGGCGCAGCCCGGAATGGCTGCGCGAACTGCGTCGGTCGGCGAAAGCGTCAGGATGCAACGGAAACAATACGGGCGCCGCCGGCCTGGGCGGCTGGCGGCAAGTGTGATGCAGGGCAGGCGGAACCGGCTCAGTCCGAACCGCCTTCCAGCCGGGCGCGGATTTCGCGCGCGGTCTCGAGCAGGCCCTCATAGCCGGAGCGCGCATGCTCGGGCAGGTCCGGGTCGCCCACCAGGGTACCGAGGGTCTCGATGATGCTGTAGACCAGGCCGCGTGCGGCACCGCTGGCGATGCTGTTGGTCTCCACGGCGCTGCTGATATGGTCCAGCGCATCGCTCAGGTGGTCCACGTCCGGCGCCTGGCCGGGCTCGGGCTGCGAAGGCTTGCGGGGATCGGTGTTCATGTCGATGACCTAGTCAGTGGCGCAGGATGCAAGATTGGTCCGCTGGCGCCGCCTGCGGACCGCTTTCTATTCTACGCGCACGCCACACTCAATCGGCACCGCGCGGCGCGCACAAGTGCATTCTATGACACACCCTCCCGCACGCCGCAAGCGATTACCCGAATCTCTCGGCGCCATAGAAAATAAGCATTTCAATGAATCCTCCGATTGCAGCAGAATCATTTCCGTGCCGGCGCGCTTTCGAGTGTTTGCCAGGCCGGTCTTGAAAATCGGCAAACTGGTAACATATCGGCAGCACCGGGCGCGGCAGCGGCCCCCACAGCCTGTTTGCGGGCTGCGGAGGCAGCCCGACGGGTCCGCGCAATCTCGTGTAAGGTAACGGTTCGGCCCTCCGAAGTCTCCAGCCTTCAACATAAACAGAGCGAAACCAGAGGTTTTCCGCCATGAGCGAACAAATCAAGTATGTGAGCGACGCCTCCTTCGATGCTGACGTCCTCCAGTCCGACAAACCCGTCCTGCTCGACTTCTGGGCGGAATGGTGCGGCCCCTGCAAGATGATCGCGCCGATCCTGGACGAAGTCGCCAAGGACTATGGCGACAAGCTGCAGATCGCCAAGATCAATGTCGATGAAAACCAGCAGGTGCCGGCCAAGTTCGGCATCCGCGGCATCCCGACGCTGATCCTGTTCAAGAACGGCGCGGTCGCGGCCCAGAAGGTCGGCGCGCTGTCCAAGTCGCAACTGACCGCCTTCCTCGACGGCAACCTGTAAGCTGCGCGCCGGGACCTGACCCACGGTCCCGGTTTTGTCACGATCCGACGTGCGTGCGCCACATCCTGGCGGCCCGGTCGGATTGTGCTAAGATGCCACCAACAACTCCCCGAGCGTTCGCTCATTTCCCCCCTTCCCTTTAGGTCTCGCCCGTCCGGGCCCATCTGTACCCCTCGTCTATGCACCTGACAGAACTCAAATCGCTTCACGTGTCTGCGCTTCTCGAAATGGCGGCTACGCTCGAGATCGACAACGCACAACGGATGCGCAAACAGGAACTGATGTTTGCGATCCTGAAGAAGCGCGCCAAGATGGGCGAAACCATCTTTGGAGACGGCACGCTGGAGGTGCTGCCCGACGGCTTCGGCTTCCTGCGCTCGCCCGAAACCTCGTATCTGGCCAGCACGGATGACATCTACATCAGTCCGTCCCAGATCCGCCGCTTCAACCTGCACACCGGCGATTCGATCGAGGGTGAAGTGCGTACGCCCAAGGACGGCGAACGCTACTTTGCACTGGTCAAGGTGGACAAGGTCAACGGGCAGCCGCCCGAAGCGGTCAAGAACCGCATCATGTTCGAGAACCTGACGCCGCTGCACCCGAACCGGCCGCTCACGCTCGAACGCGATATCAAGGCTGAAGAGAACATCACCGGCCGCATCATCGACATGATCGCGCCGATCGGCCGCGGCCAGCGTGCGCTGCTGGTGGCGTCGCCCAAGTCCGGCAAGACCGTGATGCTGCAGCACATCGCCCACGCGATTGCCAACAACCATCCGGAAGCGGACCTGTTCGTGCTGCTGATCGACGAGCGCCCGGAAGAAGTGACCGAGATGATGCGTTCGGTGCGCGGCGAAGTGGTTGCGTCGACCTTCGACGAACCGGCCATCCGCCACGTTCAGGTTGCCGAAATGGTGATCGAGAAGGCCAAGCGCCTGGTCGAACTGAAGCGCGACGTCGTGATCCTGCTGGACTCGATCACCCGTCTGGCGCGTGCCTACAACACCGTGGTGCCGGCCTCGGGCAAAGTGCTGACCGGTGGTGTGGACGCCAACGCGCTGCAGCGCCCGAAGCGCTTCTTCGGTGCCGCGCGCAACCTGGAAGAAGGCGGTTCGCTGACCATCATCGCCACCGCGCTGATCGAAACCGGCAGCCGCATGGACGACGTGATCTATGAAGAGTTCAAGGGCACCGGCAATATGGAAGTGCACCTGGAACGCCGCCTGGCCGAGAAGCGCGTCTACCCGTCGATCAACCTGAACAAGTCGGGCACGCGCCGCGAAGAGTTGCTGATCAAGCCGGAAATCCTGCAGAAGATCTGGATCCTGCGCAAGTTCATCTCCGACATGGATGAAGTGCAGGCGATGGAATTCATCATGGACAAGATGAAGGCCACGAAGAACAACGCCGAGTTTTTCGATATGATGCGCAGAGGCGGCTGAGCCCTTGCTGCAGCGTCAACGCAGCATCGCCGCAAGGCGGACAGGAAGGCGTGCCACGGCACGCCTTTTTTGTTGCCCGACCTTTTTTGTTGCCGGACCATTTCACAGCGCACCGCGCTACGCCCATGCTCGGCAAACTGACCTCATTCCTGCGCACCCGCTCGCGGGCCCGCAAGCTGGAGCACTACGCCATCCCCGATGCGCTGTGGGCGCGCACGGTCGCCACGCTGCCGTTCGTGCAGCGCTACGGCAGCGAAGACCTGGCGGCGCTGCGCGAACTGGCCACGCTGTTCATCGCCGACAAGGAATACTCCACCGCGCACGACCTGCCGCTGGCCGACGACATGGTGGCCAGCGTTGCCGTGCAGGCCTGCGTGCCGATCCTGAAGCTGGGGCTGCCTTGGTACCGGGGCTGGCACGGCATCGTGCTCTACCCGGGCGAGTTCATCATCCGCCGGACCGTGCAGGACGAGATCGGCCTAGTGCACGGCGTGGTCGAGGAAGCCAGCGGCGAGGCCTGGGAGCACGGGCCGGTGATCCTGTCCTGGCCCGACGTGCACACCCCCGGGGCCGGCATCGACAGCGACCACGAACTGCCGGCCGATACCTACAACGTGGTCATCCACGAGTTCGCCCACAAGCTGGACATGCTCGACGGCGAGCCCGACGGCGTGCCGCCCTTCTCGCGCGTGCTGCACCCGGACATAGACGCGGAAGCCTGGGCCGAGACCTTCCTGACCGAGTACGACCGCTTTGCCGAGTCCTGGGAGGCACGCGACGAGGCCGACTGGGAGCACCCGGAGCGGCTGCCGCCGGCGCTGCGCATCATCGACCCATATGGGACCGAGGCGCCGAGCGAGTTCTTTGCCGTGACGTCAGAGGCATTTTTTGTCGAGCCGACCGGGCTGGCGCGGCACTGGCCGGTTGTATACCAGTCGCTGGCCGCCTTCTATCGCCAGGACCCGGCCTCCATGTGATGCTTTTGCCATATTCATGCACAACACTTTCTGTGCCGCTCGTGGCGCAGCCTCTTCCCCAAGTATTTGTTTTTCTGCCATAATCCCGGTTTGCCCGTTACCGGCAAGTGGTTCGTTCGTCGCCGCGCCATGCACGCTCTCGCCCTCGGCGGAGAACAGCGGATTGCAACGGACTGGCTACCCAACCAGAAAGGACTCATCATGAAAGAAGGCATTCACCCGAATTACCGCGAAGTCGTGTTCCAGGACATGTCCAGCGACTTCAGCTTCATCACCCGCTCGACCATCCAGACCAAGGACAAGATCGTGAAGGACGGCAAGGAATACCCGCTGGCCAAGATCGAAGTCTCGTCGGAATCGCACCCGTTCTACACCGGCACCCAGAAGATCATGGACACGGCCGGCCGCGTGGAAAAGTTCCGCCAGAAGTTCGGCAACAAGCTGGGCAAGGCTGCGAAGTAAATCGCTTTCAGCGAACCCCGCTTCGCAAGGCCCGCGGACAGATGCTCCGGGGCCTGTGCGAAACAGCAAAGAGGCAGCATCGGCTGCCTCTTTGCTTTTGTGCCGGACCACGACCGGTACCGCCGCATTCATTGGATTTACCCCACACCCCGTGAGGCTTCCACGCCATGCCACGGCCCGCGCGGCCGCCGCATGCGCGATACTGTGGCCTTCGCGCCATTGCGCCACGGCCCGACCTGAGCATCGATGCGTCAAGCCAATACCTCCCCCGTCCAGTTGACCGCTGCCGCGACCGGCGCCCTGCCGCGCGCGCTGCTGCTGGCGATCTGCATCATCTATGGCCTGGTCGGCCTGTTCGGCCGCGACCCGTGGAAGAACGAGGACGCCGCCGGCTTTGGCGTGATGTGGCAGCTGGCCACCGGCAACCTGCACGACTGGCTGATGCCGAATATCGTCGGCCGCCCGTACAGCGAGGACGGCCCGCTGGTGTTCTGGATCGGCGCGCTGATGATCCGCGGCTTCGGCAGCTGGCTGGGCGCGGCCGACGCCGCGCGGCTGGCCACGGCGCTGTTCTTCTTCGCGACCTGCGCCTGCATCTGGTACACCACCTACCTGCTGGGCCGGCGCGACGAGGTCCAGCCATTTGCCTATGCCTTCGGCGGCCAGCCCAACGCGCGCGATTACGGCCGCACGCTGGCCGACGGCGCGCTGCTGATCTTCCTGGCCTGCGTGGGCCTGGCCATGCGCGGGCACGAGACCACGCCGCAGGTCGGCCAGGTCGCCTTTATCGCACTGGCCCTGTACGGCATGGTGCGCAGCCTCGACAAGCCCATCCAGGGCAGCCTGGTCTATGGTGCCGCGCTGGGCGGACTGGCGCTGGCCAGCGGGCCCCTGCTGCCGCTGGCGCTGCTGGGTGGCAGCGCGGTCTGCGCACTGGTGTGCAAGCCGCTGCCGTGGCGGCGCCTGGCCGCCATCGGCATTCCGCTGGCGCTGCTGATGGTGTCGGCGTGGCTGGCGGCCGCCTACTTCGGCGCGGCCGACCGCGACGAGGCGGTGACCTTCATCCGCGAATGGTCGCGCTATGACCGCCGCAGCTACGGCTCGCCCAATGTGGCGACCTTCGGCTTCAACGTGCGCAACCTGTTCCTGTACACGTGGCCGGTCTGGCCGATCGCGGGCTGGGCCTGGATCGCGTGGACCGGCATGCGCCGCGCCCCCCATGTGGCGGCGCCGCTGGCGCTGCTGCTGCCGGTGCTGGTGCTGCTGTTCCTGCAGCGCAGTGCCGGCGACGTGCAGTTCATCCTGCTGCTGCCGCCGATGGCCGTGCTGGCCGCATTCGCGCTGCCCACGCTGGCGCGCGGCGTGATCAACGCGATCGACTGGTTCGCGCTGCTGTTCTTCACCATCTTCGGTGGCACGGTCTGGTTCATGTGGATCGCCAAGACCACCGGCTGGCCGCCGCGCATCGCACGCAACGTCTTCCGCCAGCTGCCCGGCTACCAGCATGAGTTCACCATTGCCGCGGTGGTGTTCGCGCTGGCGGCCACGGTCGCGTGGGTGCTGATCGTGCGCTGGCGGCTGTCGCGCGCGCCCAAGCAGATCTGGCGCCCGGTGGTGATTTCCGCCGCCGGCACCACCCTGATGTGGGTCATGGCAATGACGCTGTGGCTGCCCTCGATCAACTACGGCAAGACCTACCGCGACGTGGCCCAGGCCGCGGCGATGGCGCTGCCGCCTGCCTACCAGTGCGTCCAGCCGATCCGCATGGGCGATGCGCAGCTGGCGTCGTTCGCCTATTTCGGCCATATCCGCTTTGGCGGCCCCAACGACGGCTGCGACGTGCTGCTGCGCCATGACGCGGTCGACTATGGCGAGCCGGGCAATATCTCGCATTTCGAGTGGCGGCTGATCTGGGAAGGCCGCCGCCCCGCGGACCGCGACGAGCGCTTCCGCATGTACCGGCTGGTCGATACCGCGCGCGCCGTCCATCCGCGCCCCGACCTGCCGCGGCGCCGCCTGCCGCGCCAGCCCTGAGCCCTTTCCGGCGTCACCACCACCGCAGCGCCTGTCGCGCCATCGAACCATTCCGGCCGCAGGCGGCTGCGGGGCTGACCATCCAGCCCTGACCAAGCCTGCCGAGCCCTGAATGACCCTGCTCCAAGACCTTCGCCGTATCGCCAGCCTGGCCGGCCCGGTGCTGGCCGGCCAGCTTGCCGTTATCGCCTTTGGCGTCATCGATACCGTGATGGCCGGGCGCGCCTCGGCGACCGACCTGGCCGCCGTGGGCCTGGGCGGCTCGATCTACGTCACCATCTATATCAGCCTGATGGGCGTATTGCAGGCGCTGTCGCCCATCGCCGGGCAGCTCTATGGCGCCGGCCGCATCGAGGCGATCGGCGCCGAGGTCCGGCAGGCCGCATGGCTGGGCGCCGCACTGGCGATTCCGGGCGTGCTGCTGCTGGCCTTCCCGGCCCCGCTGCTCGCTTTCGCCAAGGCGCCGCCCGAACTGGTCGAGAAAGCCACCGCCTACCTGCATTTCGGTGCCTTCGGGCTGCCGGCGGCGCTGGCATTCCGCATCTACTCGGCGCTGAACAATGCGCTGTCGCGCCCGGTCATGGTGACGGTGCTGCAGATCGGCGGGCTGGCGCTGAAGGTGCCGCTCAATGCCTGGTTCATCCACGGCGGCCTGGGCGTGCCGGCGATGGGCGGCCCCGGCTGCGGCCTGGCCTCGACGCTGATCAGCTGGGCCTGGTGCATCGCCGGGCTGCTGATCCTGCGCTACGGCAGCGCCTATCACCCGCTGCGGATCTTCAGTATGTGGAGCTGGCCGGCTGCCGCCCCGCTGCGCGCGCTGCTGCGGCTGGGCGTGCCGATGGGCCTGACCTACCTGATCGAGATCACCTCGTTCACGCTGATGTCGATCTTCATCACGCGCCTGGGCACGGTCACGCTGGCCGGGCACCAGATCATCGCCAACCTGGGCGCGGTGGCCTACATGCTGCCGCTGTCGCTGGGGATTGCCACCTCGACGCTGGTGGCACAGCATCTCGGCGCGCGCGACCTGGCCGGCGCCAGCCGCCTTGCCTGGCGAGGTATCCGCATGGCGGTGACGCTGGCGGTGCTGACCGGTGCCCTGCTGTGGCTGCTGCGCAAGCCGGTGCTGCATGCCTACGCGAGCGATCCCGCGGTGGTCGCGGCAGCGCTGCCGCTGGTGCTGTTCGTGGCGTTCTACCAGGCCTTCGACGCGGTGCAGGTGATGACGGCGTTTATCCTGCGCGCGTACAAGATCGCGCTGATTCCGACGCTGATCTATGCCGGCTCGCTGTGGGGCATCGGACTGGGCGGGGGTTATGTGCTGGGCTTCGGGCTGATCGAGGGCATGCCCGACTTCACACGCGGCGCCAGCGGCTTCTGGCTGGCCAACAGCATCAGCCTGGCGATTGCAGGCGTGCTGCTGGTGCGGTATTTCAGCCGGGTCAGCAAGGATCCGGAAAACTGACTCTGGCACTGGCCGCTCGCAAGGGCGGCGGCCGCATTTTCAGTAACCGGAAAAGAAAAACGCCCGCTTGCGCGGGCGTTCTAATTTGGCGGAGTGGACGGGACTCGCCCACATGCCGCGGGCCGCGGCTGCGCTTGCAAGCGCAGCCCTTCGAGCCCCGCCGGAAGCCGCGCAGGCGGCTTCCTCCACTCCGGAAAAGAAAAACGCCCGCTTACGCGGGCGTTCTAATTTGGCGGAGTGGACGGGACTCGAACCCGCGACCCCCGGCGTGACAGGCCGGTATTCTAACCGACTGAACTACCACTCCTTAGTCGGCGTCTTCCGAAGCTTCGCTTCAGTCGACTGGGCGTCTGATTACGCCCTGTTGTTATGGCGTCCCCTAGGGGATTCGAACCCCTGTACTCACCGTGAAAGGGTGATGTCCTAGGCCTCTAGACGAAGGGGACAGAAACTTGTTTTACAACGCGCTTTCTGTCTTGCGCTGGAAAGTCCGCCATCATAGCAGGCTTTTTCGCGCCTGGGAAGCTTCTTTTCAGACGCATCCCAAATTCTGGTGGAGCTAAGCGGGATCGAACCGCTGACCTCTTGCATGCCATGCAAGCGCTCTCCCAGCTGAGCTATAGCCCCGTATCCGATACTGCTGGACGGTTACTGCTGGAACCACCTTCGCTGTCTGCCGCTTACCGCAGCATTTGCAGCGAAGACAGGATTATATAGCGAATTTCGCAACGAATGCAACATTTTTTATTGCGTTTGCGGCGATTAACGACATAATGCCTCACCCAAAGAAAAACCCGCATGGCGCAAACCATGCGGGTTCAGTTTTGGCGGAGTGGACGGGACTCGAACCCGCGACCCCCGGCGTGACAGGCCGGTATTCTAACCGACTGAACTACCACTCCTTAGTCGGCGTCTTCCGAAGCTTCGCTTCAGTCGACTGGGCGTCTGATTACGCCCTGTTGTTATGGCGTCCCCTAGGGGATTCGAACCCCTGTACTCACCGTGAAAGGGTGATGTCCTAGGCCTCTAGACGAAGGGGACAGAAACTTGTCTTTCAACACGTTCCGTCTGGCGCCACCCTAAACAACCTGGATGACACCTAAATCTTGGTGGAGCTAAGCGGGATCGAACCGCTGACCTCTTGCATGCCATGCAAGCGCTCTCCCAGCTGAGCTATAGCCCCATGGTACTGCTCTTTACTGCAACTTGCTGCGTTTTCGCCTGAATTAACTACCGTTTCAAGCGAAGCCAAGATTATATATCAACTATTAATCTTTGCAAGCTCCCGTTTCAGCTTTTTTCGCTTTCCCGTCACTTCAAAAATCAGTTCGGAGATTGCGAAGATCCTTGCGGATCCGCCAGCCCGCTTGGTCAGGGACCGCGCCGCAGGGAGAAAGAGATTATGCGCAAGTCCGGCCCGGAGCGCAAGCCCCCGGCGCGGACTTTTTGCGACTTTTTATGCAGCTGCCGCCAGGCGGCGCAGCACCGTGTCGCGGCCGAACAGTTCCAGCACCGCATCGATGCCTGGCGTCTGCAGCTGGCCGGCCACCAGCAGGCGCACCGGCATGGCCAGCTTGGGCATCTTCAGGCCGAACTCGGCCAGCACGGCCTTGAAGGTGGCGCTGATGGCTTCGCGCTTCCATTCCGGCAGCGCGGCCAGCTGGTTGGCCAGCGCCGCCAGCGCGGGCTGGATTTCCGGGGTCAGGTGCTCGGCCTTGAGCGCGGCATCCGCCTGCGGCTCGCCGCGATAGAACAGCAGCGCCGCCTGCGCGACCTCCTTCAGCGTATTGGCGCGGTCCTTCACCAGCGCCACCACGCCGGCCAGGTCCGCCCCTTCCACCTTGCCGCCGAGCGCCTCGATAAACGGCTGCGTCAGCGTGGCCAGGCGCTGGTTGTCGCCGACCTTGATGTAGTGGTTGTTCAGCCAGGCCAGCTTCTCGGGGTTGTACTGGGCGGGCGACTTGCCCAGGTGCTCCAGGTCGAACCATTCAACGAACTGCTCGCGCGAGAAGATCTCGGCGTCGCCGTGGGCCCAGCCCAGGCGCGCCAGGTAGTTCAGCACGGCTTCGGGCAGATAGCCCTCGTCGCGGTAGCCGGTCACGGCCATGGCGCCATGGCGCTTGCTCATCTTCTCGCCCTGCTCGTTGAGCACGGTCGGCAGGTGGGCGTAGACCGGCGGCGTGCCGCCCAGCGCGCGGATGATGTTGATCTGACGCGGGGTGTTGTTGACGTGGTCGTCGCCGCGAATCACGTGGGTGATCTTCATATCGAGGTCGTCCACCACCACGCAGAAGTTGTACGTGGGGGTGCCGTCCGGGCGCGCGATCACCAGGTCGTCGAGTTCGTCGTTGGAGATCTCGATGCGGCCCTTGACCGCGTCATCCCACACCACGCTGCCGCCGATCGGATTCTTGAAGCGGATCACCGGATCGACCCCTGCCGGCGGCTCGGGCAGGACCTTGCCCGGCTCGGGACGCCAGAAGCCGTTGTAGCGCGGCTTCTCGCCGCGCTCGCGCTGGGCTTCGCGCAGGGCATCCAGCTCTTCGGTGCTCATGTAGCAGCGGTAGGCCAGGCCGGACTCAACCATCTGCGCGACCACTTCACGATAGCGGTCCATGCGCTGCATCTGGTAGAACGGACCTTCGTCGATATCCATCTCCAGCCAGGCCATGCTCTCGAGAATCACGTCGACCGCTTCCTGCGACGAACGCTCGACGTCGGTGTCTTCGATGCGCAGGATAAAGTCGCCCTTCATGCGGCGGGCGAAGGCCCAGGGATAGAGCGCGGAGCGGATATTGCCGAGGTGGATAAAACCGGTCGGGCTCGGCGCAAAGCGGGTGCGGACGCGTTGGGTCATGGTCAGGGGCAGAAACAAGAAAGCCCGCGCGCAGCGGCGCGCAGGCTGGTGTATGTGCAGGTCTTACATTATACCAACGCGCATCCCTCGCCCCGCCCGGCGTGCCAGCGCCGTGCGGAATCATTTATGCTTGCGCCGGTCTGAGGTGATGCCGCTGATCCAGGCAATTCGATGCCAGCCCCATTGAGGAGCGCCCGCATCACATCCCTGTATCCGCCGGTCCCACCTGGCTACTGATCTCGCTTCATGCAACGACGTCATTTCCTCGGTATCTCCGCGGCCGCCCTGCTGGCGGGCTGCTCGTTCGGCCCGCGTCCCGCGCCGCCGCTCGCCACCACCCCGCCCGCGCCGCGGCCCGTCAAGATCGGCCTGGCGCTGGGCGGCGGCGCGGCGCGCGGCTTTGCCCATATCGGCGTGATCAAGGCGCTCGAAGCGCAAGGCATCCATGCCGACCTGGTCACCGGCACCAGCGCCGGCGCGGTCGTGGCGGCGCTTTACGCCAGCGGACTGAATGGCTTCCAGCTGAACAAGCTGGCGCTGACCATGGACGAGGCTGCCATCGCCGACTGGGCCCTGCCCTTCGGCACCCGCTTCGGCGGCTGGCTCAAGGGCGAGGCGCTGCAGAACTACATCAACCGGCTGGTGCAGAACCGGACCATCGAGGCCATGAAGCTGCCGCTGGGCATTGTCGCCACCGATCTCAAGAGCGGCGAGAAAATCCTGTTCCGCCGCGGCAACACAGGCCAGGCCGTGCGCGCGTCGAGCAGCGTGCCCGGGGTGTTCCAGCCGGTGTCGATCCAGGGTCACGACTATGTCGACGGCGGCCTGGTCGAGCCGGTGCCGGTGGATTCCGCGCGCGGCATGGGCGCGGACTTTGTCATCGCGGTCAACATCTCGGCCGACCCGTCGGCGCAGAAGAACGCGGGCCAGAGCGGCGTGCTGCTGCAGACCACCGCGATCATGGGCCAGTCGATCAACAAGATGGCACTGGCGCGCGCCGACGTGGTGATCCGCCCCGAGCTGCCCGATATGGGCGGCAGCGACTTCAACGCCCGCAACCGAGCCATACTGGCCGGCGAACAGGCCACCACGGCGGTGATGGCAACGCTGCGGCAGCGGCTGGAACAGGCCCGCCTGGCACCGGCCGGAACGGTCGCAGTGCAATAGCCCGGGGAGCACGCCCCGCCAAAGAAAAAAGGACTGTCGCAGCAGTCCTTTTTGCTTGTAGCGCGCCGGAAACTCAGCCGCCGTACATCGATGCGCGGACAACCTTGGGGTCATAGCGCTTGAGCGTCTCGACCATGTCGCCGAGGCCATCGGCGCCGCCCTCCTTGCCATCCTCGATGCGGCGGGCGCCGTTGTAGCGGGTCACCCAGTAAGACGCACGCATGTCGTCGACTCGGATCTTGCTGCCCGTGGACGGGGCATGCACGAACTTGTTGTCGCCGATATAGATGCCGACGTGCGAGAAGGTCTGGCGCATGGTGTTGAAGAACACCAGGTCGCCCGGACGCAGGTCGGTGGCCGCCACGGTGGTGCCGACACGGCTGATTTCGACAGAGCGGCGCGGCAGCATGAAGCCGAAGGTGTCCTGGAACACGTAGCGGACGAAGCCGCTGCAGTCCAGGCCGGATTCGGGGCTGTTGCCGCCGAAGCGGTAACGCACGCCAATCAGGCCCAGCGCATTCATGACCAGGTCGCCAGCCTTGCTGGCAACGTTGCTGGTGGAATTCACCACCGACGACAGCAAGCCGCGCTTGCCTTCCGCATGCGAATCCGCGGCGTGGGCCGTGGCATCGATACGGGCGTCGGCATCCTTGAATACCGTATCCGCCAGCACTCCATTCGACACAGTCGCACCGCAGACAATGGCAATTCCGACGGCGGCACGCGCCAGGGAATGAAGTACCGATCGCTGCATTGGTTCTCCCGTTGATCGTTCCAAAGCAAGCCCCGGCACAAGTCCGGGGCAGCTGGTTATATGTGAAATTCGCGTGAACTTCGCGAGAAATTCATGTGAACCTGCGGGGTGAACCCTATGCAACATCCGCACCAGGCTTTCCGGGCCTGTCTTGCACCGCAAACGTGCTATGCACGATCCAATGCGTCGGACGGACCACCCCCAAAACTAGTTCTCGCGGGATGGTAAAGGGTTGTCATTCACATGTCAAAGTTCGTTACAAATTCGCCGGATTTGACTGGCGAATCAAGGATATAGGCGGGAATTCGCACCTTGTTTATCGGATTGATCCGAACAACCGGATGCTAGCCAGGCGGGGCCGCGGCGTTGCTGCGCCGCACACCTCCGGGTCAGCCAGCGCCGACCTGCGCCGCCGCCATCAGCTTGCGCGTATAGGGGTGCTGGGGTGCGCCCAGCACCGCTTCGGTGTCGCCGGCCTCGACCACCTCCCCTGCCTTCATCACGAAAACCCGATGCGCCATGGCCCGGATCACCGCCAGGTCATGGCTGATGAACAGGTAGGTGAGGTTGTACTTGTGCTGCAGCTGGGACAGCAGCGCCAGCACCTGCTGCTGGATCGACACGTCCAGCGCCGAGGTGGGCTCGTCCAGCACCAGGATCTGCGGCTTGAGGATCAGCACCCGGGCAATGGCGATGCGCTGCCGCTGCCCGCCCGAGAATTCATGCGGATAGCGGCCCAGCGCGGTGCGGTCCAGGCCGACCTCGCGCAGGGCTTCGATCACGCGCTGGCGCGTGCCCTCGTGCGACAGCCCGGGCTGGTGCAGCGCCAGGCCTTCGCCGACGATCTGCTCGATGGTCATGCGCGGCGCCAGCGAGCCGAACGGGTCCTGGAACACCACCTGCATGCGCGCGCGCAACTGGCGGCGATCGTCGCGCGTGGCGGTGTCGAAGCTGCGGCCGAGGAAATGGATGGTGCCGCCGCTCTTGCGCTGCAGCGCCAGCACGGTATGCGCCAGCGTGGTCTTGCCCGAACCGGACTCGCCGACGATGCCGACGGTCTCGCCCTCGCGCAGCTGGAAGTCCACGTCCTTGACCGCCGCAAACTGGTCCTTGCCGAACCAGCCGGCCAGCCCGCGGCGCTTGCGCGCGTAGTTGACGCTCAGCTTGCGCGCTTCCAGCAGCACCGGCGCCAGCGGCACCAGCGGCAGCACCTCGCGCCTGGGGCGGCTGTCGATCAGCTTGCGGGTGTAGGGGTGCTGGGGGGCGGCAAACACCTGCGCGGTCTCGCCGGTCTCGACCAGCACGCCCTTCTCCATCACGCCCACGCGCTGGGCAAAGGAACGCACCAGGTTGAGGTCATGGGTGATCAGCATCACCGCCATGCCGAACTCGGCCTGCAGGTCACGCAGCAGGTCCATGATCTGGGCGCGGATGGTCACGTCCAGCGCCGTGGTCGGCTCGTCGGCGAGCAGCAGCTTGGGGCGGCAGGCCAGCGCCATGGCGATCATGGCGCGCTGGCGCTGGCCGCCCGAGAGCTGGTGCGGGAAGCTGTCGAAGCGGTGCGCGGCGTCGCTAATGCCGGTGCGCTCCAGCAGCGCGATGGCGCGCTCGCGCGCGGCGCGGCGGTCCAGGCCCTCGTGCAGCGCCAGCGTCTCGACGATCTGGTTGCCGATGGTGTACAGCGGGTTGAGCGCCGTCATCGGCTCCTGGAAAATCATCGCGATCTCGGCGCCGCGGATGCCGCGCATCTCGCGGTCCGACACCTCCAGCAGGTTCTTGCCCTCGAAGCGGATCGCGCCGTCGTAGTAGGCGTCTTCCACCAGCCGCAGCATCGCCAGCGCGGTCACGGTCTTGCCCGAGCCCGACTCGCCCACCAGCGCGTAGCGCTCGCCCGCGCGCAGGTCGAAGCTGACTTCACGCACGGCACGGGTGGCATGCTCGCCGTGGCCGAAGGTGACGGAAAGTTTGTCGACGCACATCAGCGTGGAACCGGGCGCCGGCGTCGCGGCCGGCGCCACGGCCGGCTGGATCACGGGAGACACCGCGGTCATGGCGTGGCCTCCGGTGCCGCCCCGGTCGGCGCGCCGGCCGGGATCTTGGGTTCGACCCGGCCGCGCAGCGCCGCCAGGCCCAGGCGGGTATCGAAGGCATCGCGCAGCGCGTCGCCCATGAAGGTCAGCAGCAGCAGCGTGACCACCAGCACCGCGAAGGTCGACAGCGAAATCCACCACGCATCCAGGTTGGCCTTGCCCTGCGCCAGCAGCTCGCCCAGGCTGGGCGTGGTCGGCGGCACGCCCATGCCGAGGAAGTCCAGGCTGGTCAGCGCCAGGATCGCGGCGCTCATGCGGAACGGCAGGAAGGTGATCACCGGGGTCAGGCTGTTGGGCAGGATATGGCGCCACATGATCTGCACGTTGGACAGGCCCAGCGCGCGCGCGGCCTTGACGTAGTCGAGCGAGCGGTTGCGGTAGAACTCGGCGCGCACGTAGTCGGACAGGCCCATCCAGCCGAACAGCGACAGCAGGATGATCAGCAGCGCCAGGCTGGGCTCGAAGATCGAGGCAAAGATGATCAGCAGGTACAGCTCCGGCATCGAGCTCCAGATCTCGATGGCACGCTGCGAGAACAGGTCGAAGCGCCCGCCGAAGAAGCCCATCAGCGCCCCGGTCAGCGTGCCCACCAGCACCCCGATCACGGTCAGCGCCAGGCTGAACAGCACCGACACGCGGAAGCCATACAGCAGCCGGGCCAGGATGTCGCGGCCGCGGTCGTCGGTGCCCAGCCAGTTCTCTGCCGACGGCGGCGCCGGGTTGGGCTCCTTGGCAAAGTAGTTGAGCGAGTCGTACGAATAATGGTTCAGCGGGAACACCGCGAAGTTGCCGTTGGTGGTGATGCGGTCGCGGATATACGGATCGAGGTAGTCCGCGGGCGTGGCGAAATCGCCGTCGAAGGTGGTTTCCGGGTAGACCTTGACGATGGGGAAATACCATTCGCCCTTGTAGTGCACCACCAGCGGCCGGTTGCTGGACAGCAGCTCGGCGCCCAGGCTCAGCACGAAGATGACCACGAAGATCACCAGGCTCCAGTAGCCGCGCCGGTTGCGGCGAAAGCGCTGCCAGGCGCGCTGGCGCGGCGAAGGCGAATGCGGCAGCCCGTTGGGGGCCGCGTGCGTGAACAGTTTCATCGGTGCAAGCCCTCGAAATGGATGCGCGGGTCCACCAGCACGTAGCAGACATCGGAGATCAGGCGCGTGACCAGCCCGATCAGCGTGAACAGGTAGAGCGTGCCCAGCACCACCGGATAGTCGCGCCGCAGCACCGCCTCATAAGACAGCAGGCCCAGCCCGTCGAGCGAGAACAGCGTCTCGATCAGCAGCGAGCCGGTGAAGAAGGCGCCGATGAACGCGGCCGGGAATCCCGTCACCAGCGGGATCAGCGCGTTGCGGAACACGTGCTTCCACAGCACGCGGCGCTCGCCCAGGCCCTTGGCGCGCGCGGTCAGCACGTATTGCTTGCGGATTTCCTCAAGGAAGGCATTCTTGGTCAGCATGGTGACCACCGCGAAGCTGCCCACCACCGATGCCGTGATCGGCAGCACCAGGTGCCACAGGTAGTCCATCACCTTGCCCATCAGCGAGAGCTGCTCCCAGTTGTCGGAGGTCAGCCCGCGCAGCGGGAACCACTGCACGAAGGTGCCGCCGCCGAACAGCACCAGCAGCAGCACGCCCAGCACGAAGCCGGGGATGGCATAGCCCACCAGCACGATGATGCTGGTCACCACGTCAAAGCGGCTGCCCGCGCGGATGGCCTTGGAAATGCCCAGCGGCACCGATATCAGGTAGGTCAGGAAGAAGGTCCACAAACCCAGGCTGACCGACACCGGCAGCTTGGACTTGACCAGCTCCCACACGCTGCGGTGCTGGAAATAGCTCTGGCCCAGGTCGAACTGGGCAAAGCGCTTGAGCATCAGGAAGTAGCGCTCCAGCGGCGGTTTGTCAAAGCCATACAGGGCCTGGATCTCCTTGATCTTCTCGGGGTCGACGCCGCGCCGCCCGCGGTATTCGGCGCCACCGCCGCTGGCTTCGCCGGCACCGCCCCGCCCTTTCAGTTCCATCATCATCTGCTCGACCGGGCCACCCGGCACGAACTGGATCACCACGAAGGTCAGCGTGATGACCCCGATCAACGTCGGGATCATCAGCAGAATGCGCTTGAGCAGGTAGGCAAGCATCGGCCGGTCCTCTTCCTTGTCTTGTTCGCGGCGGGCGCGTCAGCGTGCCTGCGGCTGCAGGTCCGTGCGCCACCATTGGCTCAGGATCCAGCCTTCGGCCGTGTAGTAATAGGGAAGGCGCTCCGGGTAGGCCAG
This sequence comes from Cupriavidus necator, assembly GCF_016127575.1. Classification (NCBI taxonomy): domain Bacteria; kingdom Pseudomonadati; phylum Pseudomonadota; class Betaproteobacteria; order Burkholderiales; family Burkholderiaceae; genus Cupriavidus; species Cupriavidus necator. The sequence continues at coordinate 2,942,775 of NZ_CP066018.1, read as the reverse complement.
CGTCTTGCGGTAGGACACGCGGTGCGATGCGCTGTACCAGTTCGGCACGATGTAGTAGCCATGCATCAGCACCCGGTCCAGCGCCCGCCCGGCGGTGACCAGTTCCTGCCGGGTATGGGCGTGCAAGACGTTATCCACCAGCTTGTCGACCACGGGCGACTTCAGCCCGAACAGGTTGTCCGAGCCCGGCGTGCCGGCCGCCTCGCTGGAAAAGCGGTCGCGCAGCTCGTTGCCGGGGCTTTGCGAGTCGGGAAAGCGGATCGACACCATGTCGAAGTCGAAATCCTCCAGCCGCTTCTGGTACAGCGCAAAGTCCGTGGTGCGCTGGTTCACCTGGATACCAAGCTTCTCCAGGTTGCGCACATAGGTGGTGATGACGCGGCTCATGGCGCCGCCGTCGTCGAGGAACTCGAACACCAGCGTCTCGCCCTTGGCGTTGCGCAGCGCGCCATCCGTATAGGTCCAGCCGGCCTGGGCCAGCAGGCGCCGTGCCTGGCGCAGGTTGTCGCGCAGCGAACGCGGCGCCGCAGTGCTGGGCTGGACCACGTCCGGGCCGAACACCTCCGGCGGCAATTCCGCACGCAGCGGCTCAAGCAACGCCAGCTCGCCCGGGCTGGGTCGGCCATCGAAGGTGGCGCTGGCGGCCAGCTCGCTGTTGGAGAACCAGCTGTCCAGCCGCCTGTAGGCGCCGTAGAACAACTGCCGGTTCAGCCATTCGAAGTCCAGCGCAAGGATCAGGGCCTGGCGCACGCGCACGTCCTGGAACACCGGCTTGCGCATATTCATCACGAAGCCCTGCATGCCTGCACCGTTGCGGTGCGGGAACTCGGTCTTCAGCAGCTCGCCGTTGCGAAAGCGGGTGCCCTGGTAGCTCTTGGCCCAGTTCTTGGCCTTGTATTCGACGATGGCGTCGAACTCCCCTGCCTTGAATGCCTCGAGCTTGGCGGTCTCGTCCTTGTACAGGCGGTAGGCCACGCGCGCGAAATTGAAGGTGCCGCGGCGCACCGCGAGATCCTTGCCCCAGTACTTCGGGTCGCGCTGGAAGATGATGCCGCGGCCGGCGTCATAGCGCTCGATCAGGTAGGGGCCACTGGTGACCGGCGGCTCGAAGGTCAGCTTCTCGAACGGAACCTTGGCCGTCCATTTCTTCGAGAACACCGGCAGCGAGCCTACGATCAGCGGCAGCTCGCGGTTGCGCTGCTTGAATTCGAAGCGCACTGTGCGCTCGCCGGCGACGATCACCGCCTTCACATCGGTACACATGCTGCGATAGCCCGGACTCGAGGCCTTGCTCATCAGCATGTCATAAGAATATTTGACATCCGACGCCAGCACCGGGTCGCCATTGGAGAAGCGCGCCTGGGGCCGGATGGTGAACGTGACCGACAGCTCGTCCGGCGCCACCGTGACATCCTCGGCGAGCAAGCCATAGGCGCTCGCGCTCTCGTCGGCGCTGCTGATCAGCAGCGACTCGAACATCAGCGCGTTCAGGCCGGGCGCCGACGTGCCCTTCAGCGTGAACGGATTGAACTTGTCGAAACTGGTGCGCCGGTCCGGATTGGCGAGTGTCAGCGTGCCGCCGGCGGGTGCATTGGGATTGGCATAGTCGAAATGCCGGAAATCCGCCTGGTACTTCAGGTCCCCGTGCAGCGCGAAGCCATGCGCCGCCAGCGCCGGATTTGAAAAGAGAGAGACCCCCGCCGCCAGCGCCATCGCCAGCCCGCTTGCGACCCAACCGCGCAGTACCGCATCCCGCCGGAAGCACTGCCATGCCGCCTGAAGCGGCCAACGTGCTTGAATAGGCATCCCGTTGGATTCCTCCACTATGACCTGTGGGGCCCGGCATTCTGCGGCCGGGCCAAGTATGAGACAATTTTACATGCGTCGGGGGTGGCGCCAGCCATCCGGACATTCCCTCTGCGCGGCGCAATAAAAACGGCCGCAAGACAGCAAAGCACGCGCACGGCCGCACGGCGGACGCACGAAGCGTGCCTGATACACCACCTTGGAGAACTTATGGGATTTCTGGCAGGTAAGCGGATCCTGATCACCGGCTTGCTCTCTAACCGGTCGATCGCCTATGGCATCGCGTCGGCGTGCAAACGCGAAGGCGCCGAACTGGCCTTCACCTATGTCGGCGAACGGTTCAAGGACCGGATCAGCGACTTTGCCAAGGAATTCGGCAGCGACCTGGTGTTCGAATGCGACGTCGGCAGCGACGAGCAGATCGCCGCGACCTTCGCCGCGCTGGGCCAGCGCTGGGATAAGTTCGACGGCCTGGTGCACTCGATCGGCTTCGCGCCGCGCGAGGCGATCGCCGGCGACTTCCTGGAAGGCCTGTCGCGCGAAGGTTTCCGCATCGCCCATGACATCTCCGCCTACAGCTTCCCGGCGCTGGCCAAGGCCGCGCTGCCGCTGCTATCGGACAAGGCCTCGCTGCTGACGCTGACCTACCTGGGCGCAGAGCGCGTGGTTCCCAACTACAACACCATGGGCCTGGCCAAGGCCTCGCTGGAAGCCAGCGTGCGCTACCTGGCCTCGTCGGTCGGTCCGCGTGGCATCCGCGCCAACGGCATCTCCGCCGGCCCGATCAAGACCCTGGCCGCCTCGGGCATCAAGGGCTTCGGCAAGCTGCTCGGCCACTTCGAGCAGGCCGCGCCGCTGCGCCGCAACGTCACCATCGAAGAAGTCGGCAACGTGGCCGCCTTCCTGCTGTCCGACCTGGCCAGCGGCGTGACCGGTGAGATCACCTATGTCGACGGCGGCTTCAACGTGGTCGGCGCCAGCGTCGCGGACGCAGAGTAAGCCCGTCCCGCCAGCGGACCGCGGATGAAAAAGGGGTGCCCGATGAGGCACCCCTTTTTTGTTCCTTGCAGACCTGCGCGCGCACCCACCAGGTCCGCCTGCATCACGCCTGCGCCGCGACTGGCGCGCCCTGCCGGCCCATGCTCAGCATCGACCACGCATAGACCACCAGGCCGCCCAGCGCCAGCAGCAGGCCGACCCAGCCGGTGGACTCCCAGCCGTAGCCGGCGGCAATGGTCACCCCGCCCAGCCACGCGCCGAGCGCGTTGGCCATGTTGAAGGCCGAGTGGTTGAGGGCCGCGGCCAGCGTCTGCGCGTCGCCGGAGACATCCATCAGCCGGATCTGCAAGGCCGGGCCCAGTGCCACCGTGGTGCCCACCAGCAGCACATTGATGGCAGCCAGCCAGGGATGCGACGCGGTCAAGGCGAAGGCGCCCAGCACCAGCGCCGCCCACACCAGCACGCCGCCGATGGTCGGCATCAATGCCTTGTCGGCCAGCTTCGCGCCGGCAAGGTTGCCCGCCACCGTGCCGATGCCGAACAAGGCCAGCACCACCGGGATACCCGCCGCCGGCATATGCGCCAGCTCGAGCATGGTCGGCTTGATATAGCTGAACACCGAGAACATGCCGCCGAAGCCGATCGCACCGATACCGAGCGTCAGCCAGACCTGCTTGCGCTTGAGCGCCGACAGCTCGCGCAGCGGGCTGGCACGCCGGTCGGCCGGCACGAACGGGACCCACCGCCACACCAGCAGCGCCGTCAGTGCACCGAGGGCACCGACAATCACGAAGGCCGAGCGCCAGCCCAGCCAGGTGCCGACCGTGGCGGCGATCGGCACGCCCACCAGCGTGGCAGTGGTCAGGCCCAGCATCACCAGCCCCACCGCCTGCGCGCGCCGTTCGCGCGGGACCAGGCTGGCGGCCACCAGCGCCGCCACGCCAAAGTACGTGCCATGCGGAAAACCCGTGAGCAGGCGCGCCACCATCATCGACAGATAGGAAGGCGCCAGCGCGCTGGCGATATTGCCGGCGGCAAACACCGCCATCAGCGCGATCAGCAGGTTGCGCCGCGGCCAGCGCGCGCCCAGCACCGCCAGCAGCGGCGCGCCGATGACCACGCCCAGCGCATAGGCGCTGATCAGGTGGCCGGCTTGCGGGATGGAGATGGCGAGGTCGCTGGCGGCATCGGGCAGCAGGCCCATGATGACGAATTCGCCGGTGCCGATGCCGAAGCTGCCGACCCCGAGCGCCAGCAGCGGCAGGCGGCCGGATGGATTGCTATCGCGGAAAGAAACGGAAGTGTCTGCGCCGCGGACGGGATCCGCGGCGGAATGTGCATGTGGGGCGGCCATGTACAGGATTGCAGGATGTTCAACAAAATGCCGCCCGCTGACGGGCGAGGTCAGTGCCCTCGCCTCTGATCGATCCAGCGTGCTCCTGTGCGGCGCGCAGGCTGTATTGTGCGGCAAAACCGCAAATCTTGCCCGCGCCGGCCTGACTGGCCGGCGTTGCTTACTTGGTCACGTGGACCAGCCGGTGCCACCAGTACCGAAGCGAGTGCTTCGCTATGCCGAACACCGGCTTGTGGTGGATGCCCACCCGGATGATGTAGCCGTAGACCCCGACCAACGCGGCCAGGAACACAAGGGACCAGACGACCCCTGCACTGTCGGTCTCAGTCATTTCTTCTTCTTGGCGACCTCATCGTGCCCGCGAAACTGGACCGTGCTGAAGGGTGAGGCCGGCACGGATGGCTTTTTCGGTTGCTTGGGTTTCTTGGCTTCGCGGCTGCTGCGTAGTTGACTCTTGGCCATGATGGGCTCCTGAATGGCTTGCCTGGAGATAATGGCAATCCCAGCATACGCGCTAAATCGCCGGCGAAGGAAATATCTTTCGCGAAGAACGCGCCATGCGCTCCAGCAGGCCGCAGGGACACATGCCCAGCTTGCGGGAAACAGGCGCATACTGGGGGCGGCAGCACCGGCTGGCGCCAGCAAGCCCAACACGCACGGCGTACCGTGACCGGACAGGAGTCTGCAATGGCACTGAATTTTCCCAATCCCAGCCGCAGCTACGATGCGGCGCGGCACTGCGTTTGCTTCTGGGGCTACGACAACGCGCGCGAAGTGGCCTTTCAGGTCACTGACGAAATCCTTCTGCGCCTGAGCCACCAGGGTGCCGCGGAAGAATCCGCCCTTCTCGCCACCTTCGACCATCATCGGGACCAGATCCTGCAACTGGCCAGGGACCTCTACAACCCCGGGGAACGTACCACCTACACGATTTCCTGACCGGGAAAACGCAGCGCGGCGGTGGGGCCAGGCCTGTGCCTGGCCCCACCGCCGCGCTGCTTTGTGGCGCCCGCTATGCTTGCTCGCCGTGCAATCATCAGAGTTTCCCTGGATCGTTGAATGGCGAGTGCAGCCGGCCGAAGAGTCGCCCGCGGCGGGCCAGCTTTCGCAGAGATCGGGATGCATCGATTGCCCGACCCCGCCCGCGATTCGGCATCCGATATTAGAACCGTCCCAGTCCCGGCCCGGGCTGCGCCCGACGCCCCCATCCCTATGGCCCCTCGTCCTGCCGCAGCTTGGCCGGGTTGCGCTTGATCACGTCCAGCACCGCCGCGGTCATCACTGCGGTGGAGACGCCGAACATCAGGATGCCGTTGGCCGCCTCGAGCGGCCCCAGCAAGCGCCGGGCTTCGGACATGACGATATCGCCGTAGCCCAGCGTGGCGAAGTTCACGCCCGAGTGATAGAGCGCGGTGGCGAAATCGCCGAACTCGCCCAACAGCATGAACAAGACGGCCCAGATCGCCATCTGCACGAAGTTGCCGAGCAACATCAGCACCATCACGACCGACAACAGCAGGATGTCCTGCCCGAGCGATTCGCGGCCTTGCCGGACATGCTTGAAGCGCACGTAGTAGCGCAGGCAGATAGCCACGAAGACCGCCTGCAGCAGCAGGCAGAGCAGCATTACGGGAAGGCCGATCAGCAGGTTGCTCAGCATGACCGGCCTCTTCAGCGGGCATGCCGTCGTGCGCCGCGCGGCTGGTCGAGCAGCTCGATCATCAGCCAGGCATACAGCGTGACGCCGACAAACAGGCCCATGCGCACGGCGAAGGCGGTATAGACATCCTTCCCGGCCGCGCTGTCCTGCACGGACTGGCCCAGCAGGATGATCAGCGTCACCAGAGTGTTCACCCAGAAGCCTGGCGGGTACCGCGACGGGCTGAGGCCATACAGCTTGCGCGCCGCCAGCAGGCCAAACAGCAGCATCCACAGGAAGTACATCCACAAATGCACGAACAGGCTGAGTGCGCACCAGAACAGGATGGCCAGCACGCCACCGAACAAGGTCGAGCCAAGCAGTTCGCGCCCGGCGCCGCGTGCCGTGGTGGTGCAGCTTTGCCGGCCGAGGCTGACCGCTTTCATGATGATCGGGATGTACGCGGCCGGGTCGTTCAGCGCCAGCAGGAAGGCCGGCATCACCACCAGCGCCGCACGCAGCGCAATCCAGGCGGCCTGGTCATCCGGCAAGGCCTTGGCCGCAGGCCGCGCCTGCGCGCCGGCCGGTTCGGGAAAGAGCCAGTGGCAAAGTGCCAGCACCACGACCGCGACGAGCAGCCCCTTGACCAGGGCACCGATGACCATGACCGCCAGCCCGAAATCGAAGGTGCCCGCCGCCGAGATCATGGTCAGGCCGATCACCAGGAAGGTGGAGACCAGGTTGTTGCCGCCGCGCAGTCCGTAGCTAAAGGCCAGGAACAGGCACAGGCCGATCATCAGCACGCCGCTGACGGGGTAGTAGCGCAGCATGGGGATCAGCAGCAGGCCAGTGCCGGTGGTCAGCATCACGACCAGCACCAGGCCCAGCCCGGCCTTGGGCGACACCGGCTGGTTGACGCTGGCCAGCAGGAACACGCCGAGCACCGGCGCGAGCATGGGGATCGGCAGGCCCAGGCCGAAGCTGGCCGCCAGGCACAGCGCGGTGCCGCTCGCCACGCGCAGCGAACGCTGGGCGCGTGGATCGCGCGCGGGCATCGGCAGCACCGGGCTGTCAGTAGACATAGGAAAGCCAGCTCATCAGGTACAGGAATACACGGCCGAGCGGATTGAGCGGGTTGCCCTGGGTGGGAAACGCCATGACCTCGGCCTGCCCGCCCACGCGAATGCCGCGCATCGAGGCGAGTTCGCCCTGGGCAATCTCGACCACCACCGGGAAGCGTTGCGCCGGACGCAGCCAGTCTCGGCTGTTCTGCACCGTCGGCAAGCTGCCCGGCGGCGTGCTCGGGCCGACGTTGACGCCATAGCCGACACTGCGCACCCGGCCCTCAAAGATCCTGCCCGGCAGCGCATCCAGCACGATGGCAACCGGCGTGCCGGGCTCGACACGGCCCAGGTTGTTCTCGGTCATCTCCGCGCTGATCCACAGATCGTGGATCGCGATCAGCGTCATGACCGGATTGCCGGCCGCGGCAAACTGGCCGGCATCGGTGCGCAGGTCGGTGACCAGCCCGGCGGCGCGCGCCCGCACCTGCGTATTGGCGAGATCCAGTTCGGCCTTTTCCAGGGCAGTGGCGGCGCTGCGCAGCTTGGCGTTCTCTTCCTCGCTGCCCCCCTGCTGTTCGCGCGCACGCTGGACCTCGGCCTTGGCGGCGGCGACCTGGCTGACAGCCTGCTCGAGGCTGGCGCGCGCCACCTCCAGACGGCGCAGGGAAATGGTGCCGGGATCATCGCTGTACAGGCGCTCCAGGCGGTCCCTGTCCTGGCGCGCCTTGAGCTCGTTGGCGCGTGCTGCGCGCAGCGATGCCTGCGCCGATTCGATGCCCGCGGTGCTGGCGCCGATCTGCCGGCGTGTCGACTCCAGATCGGCGCGGGCGCGGTCCACGGCAATCTTGTAGTGCTGGGGATCCACCTCGAACAGGACAGTGCCTGCCGCGACGTCCTGGTTGTTGCGCACATGCACCTTGGTCACACGCCCGGACACTTCCGCCGCAACCGGCACCACGAAAGCCTGTACCCGCGCCTGCTGCGTGTACGGGGTCAACCGGTCGGCAAACAGGTACCAGGTCAGGCTGATGACGATCAGCAAGAGCACCCAGCGCACGCCCTTCCTTGCCGGGTCGGCGGCGGGCGGCGGTGCGCTGGGCGCTGGGGCTGCGGTGGGTTGCGGGGCATCGCTCATCGGCACTCGCTCAGGGAGATCTACCTCTGCTTCACTGGGAGGCTGGCACCGGCGGACGGCGGGCCCGGTTCATCCAGCAGGTTCCCCCAGTCGGTGCGTTGCTGCATCTGCTGACGGGTGGCCGGGTCCACCAGTGGCTGCTCGCTGTGCCAGCTGCCGCCGAGGGCCTTGTACAAGGCGATCAGGTTGCTGACGGCATTGCTGCGGTTGACCAGGTAGGCGTCCTGCTGGGTGGCCAGCGCACGCTGAGCATCCAGCACGCGCTGGAAGTCCGAGTAGCCTTCGCGGTAGAGCGCGTTGGCCAGCGTCAGCGAACGCCTGGCGGCCAGCGCGCTGTCGCGCAGGATCTGCTCGCGATCCAGCGCCTTGATCAGGGCACTGGCGGCATCGTCGGCCTCGCGCGCCGCCTGCCGCACGGCATCCTGGTAGGCGACGATCAGCTGCTGCAGGCGGGCGTCCTGCACGCGCACGGTGTTCTTGATGCGGCCGTAGTCGAACACGCTCCAGCGCAGGCTGGGGCCACCGATCAGGGCCAGGCTGTTGGGCGTGCCGGCCAGCGTGCTGGCGGACCAGACAATGCTGCCCAGCAACGTCAGCGACGGATAGAGATCGGCTTCGGCCACGCCGATCAGCGCCGATTGCGCGGCAATCTGCAGCTCGGCGGCGCGAATATCCGGACGGCGCAACAACAGGCTGGCAGGCACATCCTGCAGTACCGCGCGATCGATCAGTGGAATCACCCCTTCCTTGCCCACCAGTTCCGGCAGCTCCGGCAACGGGCCTGGCGGGCGGCCCATCAGCACCGCCAGGGCATTGCGGGTGCGCATGATCTGGCTTTCAAATTCAGGAATGCTGCTCAGGGTGCCCAGGTACTGCGTCTTCGCTTGCTGCAGGTCGAGCTCGTCGGTCTCGCCACTCTTGAACAGCCGCTCGGTGATCTCAAGGCTGCGCTTTTGCAGCGCTGCGTTGTCGCGGGCGATGCGCAGCCGTGCCTCGGCCGTGCGCAGCGCAAAGTAGGTCTCAGCCACCTGGGCGCGCAGCAGCACCAGCACATCGTCGCGGTTGGCTCGGGCGGCAAAATAGACAGCATCGGCAGATTCGATGGCGCGGCTGAAGCGGCCCCAGAAATCGAGTTCCCAGCCGATGTCGAAGCCCGCGCTGTATTGCCAGAAGCGGCTGTTCTGCGGGTTCAGGCCGCCGGCCTGCCGGCGGTCCGTGTACAGGGCATCGGCACTGGCCTGCTGCAGTTGCGGGAAGCGCCCGCTCTGGGCAATGCCCAGTTGGGCGCGCGCTTCCATCACGCGCAGGCCGGCAATCCGCAGGCTGGCATTGTGCGCGTCGGCTTCGGCGACCAGGCGTTCGAGCGTCGGGTCGGCAAAGACCTGCCACCACTCGCGGATGTCGGGCTGGGCCCGCTGCTCGGTCGCCTGCTCAAGCGCCGGGCTGTGCCACTGCTGCGTCCAGGGCGCATGCTGCGGCTGGAAATCCGGCCCCAGGCGCGCGCAGCCGCCAAGGCAACAGGCGCAGGCCAGCAATGCGCGCAGCGGATGATTCCAGCGCGACATGCGTGACCCCGGACCACTTCAGGTCTGTTGCTGGTTGCCGGGATCCGCTTGCGGCGGCGGGTCTTCCACCCATTGCCAGAACAGCTGATACCCGACCGCAAGCACCACCGGACCGATAAACAGGCCGATCACGCCGCCTGTCACCATGCCGCCCAGGGCACCGATCAATACCACCGGCATCGGCACATCGACGCCGCGCCCGAGCAGCAGTGGCTTGAGCACGTTGTCGGCCAGTCCCGCCACGAAGACATAGATGGCGAAGACGATAGTGGCAACGCTGGCACCTTCCGTGGCAAAGACATAGATGATCACCGGCACCGTGATCAGCGTTGCCGGCAACTGCGCGATGCCCAGCAGCAGCACGGCCATGGCCAGCACGCCCGCGGCAGGAACCCCCTTGATCACAAAACCTATGCCGATCAGCAGCATCTGGATGAAGGCGATGCCGACCACGCCCTGCGCCACAGCACGGATGGTCGCGGTGCATAGCGTGGCGATGCGCTGGCCCCGCTCCAGGCCGAAAATGCGCGAGGCAATCTGCACGGTGCTGCGGTTGCCGGCCTCGCCGTAGGCCATGAAGATGCCCCCGATAATCAGCGCGAAGACGAAGATCAGCAGCCCCTTGCCGATGCCGGCGGCTGCGGCCAGCACGGCCAGGCTGATTTCCTTGATCTGAGGCGCCAGCGTCTGCACCACGCTGGCCAGGTCCGAGGCGGCTTGCAGCCAGAGGTCATACAGGCGCTGGCCAACCAGCGGCCAGCTGGCGACCGACTCATGCGGTGGCGGAATATGAATGCCTTCGCTCTTGACGATGGCGATCGCATTCTCCATCGAGTCGATCATGGCGGCGCCCAGCAGGTAGGCTGGCAGCGCAATGATGGCGATGGCGGCCAGCACGATCAGCGTGGCGGCGCGGCCGTCCTTGTTGCCCAGCCTGCGCCTGAGCCTGACCTGGAGCGGGTAGATGGTCACCGCCAGGATCACGGACCAGACAATGAGATCGAGGAAGGGGCGGAATATCCGGAAGCAGAAGATTGCCAGCACCGCGATCAGCCCGGCACGGATCAGCACATCGAGTAGTCCGCGGGACAGCGCTCTCTCTGAAGTGGGCGTGGGCAACATCGCTTGTCTCCCTGCAGATCACCGCAAAGGTACCGGATCGGCGGCCTCACCGCCGCGCATTCGCCAAGCCAGGTTAAGTACCGGTCTCTTGGGCAGGTGAAATCCAGTCTAGACGAGTGGCCGCGCCGGGACAACCTCAAAACGTATGCCAATCGCTACATTGGCCGACTAGTATTGGGGGAGTTGCAGCACGCCGACCCGCCCGGTCCGGTTCGTCCTGCAGTCGCCGCGGGGGACCTATTGCCAGATCGCCGACCTCAGCCTTGGCCGTCATTTCGATGCTGCTTCTGCTTGCCGCCTGCGCCTCCCGGCCAGTCAATCCGACGAGCGCGCACGCGGACCAGGGTGCCGGCTATCGCTTCTTCACGCGCCCCCAGTATTCGGCGGACAACGAAAACCTGGTCATCCTCGCCTTCTCAGGGGGCGGTACGCGCGCGGCGGCATTGCCCATATTGCGACGATCGAGTCAGTGCAAGGCCCCCCACGTAATGCGGGGAGCCTGGCCGGAAATCCCTTCATCAACTCTTGCAGGTCTGCCGAAATCATTGCCGACTTCCTTCGAGCCGACACGGAACCCGGCTGATATGCAGTTGCAAGACTGTAGGCAGTCCTTGGCCGGCTCATCACAGCGATGGTCGAGCATGGCGGCCGTCCATAACCGGTTCTGTTGTCCCAAAGTATCTCCGTTTTCGCAGGCAGGCGAACCCCAACAATCGAGCGTGCGCCGGTTGCAGGCACCACATCGGTTACCGACCGCTACCTCTTACGAAGTAATTTAGCAGGGCTCCAGAAACTGTTGCACCGGGTCACCGTCGATCGACGACGGCGCAAGACCTGACACCCTAACAATGCGCTGCCAGCGCTCTAGTTCAGTCTCCACCCGTCTTGCGAGAAGTTCGGAACCGCCCGGCTCGGGGGCTGCGCCGTAGCTCTCGAAGCCCTCTTTGACCTCTGGATCCCGTAGGACTGCAGCCAAGGCGCCATTGAGCTGCTCCACCATCGTGGCAGCAGTTCCCGCCGGGGCAAACAGACCATACCACTGAGTCAATTCCATGCCCCTCACGCCCAACTCCGCAAGCGTCGGTACTTCTGGCAGCACTGGCAGACGTTTGGGTCCGGCGACTGCCAGTGCTCGCAACTGACCGGCACCCACCGGCCGATACGCTGTCAGCAGGCTCGCGAACATAACCTGTGTCCGTCCATCAATGGTCGACGCGATGGCAGGCGCTGCGCCCTCGAAGGTAGTACTGCGCATCGAAGTGCCAGTGGCCAGTTGGAAAAGCTCTGCGGCAAAGTGCGGCGGTGTACCGTCCCCTGCGGACGCGTAGCGAAACCTTCCAGGCTCGCGCTTCATGTGGGCGACCAGCGTACCCAGGTCAAGCGGCGTCTGCATTGGATTCGCCACCAACAATATCGGTGACGATCCTATAAGCCCGACCGGAGAAAAAGACGAAACCGGATCATACCCAACAGGTTGCAGGGCCGGATTCATTGAATGAGTTCCAATATAGCCGAGCAAGAGCGTCTGACCATCGGGTACTGCCCGCGCCACGTACTCGCAGGCGATGCCGCCGTTGGCACCGGGACGGTTATCGATGATGACGTCATGCCCCAGCAGTCGCCCAAGCCTGGGACCAATAAGATGTGCCACAAGATCGTTGCCGCCTCCGGCACGGGTTGGTACGATGATCCGCAATGAATGCCGAGCCGAGGCCTGCTTTACTCGGCTGCCTTCCGGCCGCGAGAAGACATATTCGGGCAGATGGAGCTGACCTTCTATGATCTTGCGTGCCGTTCGAACGAGAGCCGCTCTTGTTACAGTAGCCGCATCGCCCTCCCCCTCCAATTCCACCTCCACTTCGATCCGTCCCGCTGGGTGCAAGACGACAAGTGCGTGGCGGCCGGGCAATCGGGTCAATTGGCTAGCAACCGTCCCAGGTAAGGCGAATGCGCTGGCAACGCCGATGGCGCCGGTGACTGCATGCGACGCATGACATTTGCGGGGCGTAAAGTAGCGCGACGTAATGCTTTCCGGCGAATCGCCGGGGCTGACCAGGACTGGCTTTGGAATAACGCTGTCCGAGACGTCGCCCAGCCCCATCAACTGCCCAGCCTGCAAGCGCAGCGCTTCCAGACGCGCAAGCAGTATCGGATCATTGTCGAGCGTGGCCGGCGCCTCGCGTCCACTGACACCGAGGTCGCGTGCCCGGACGAGCATCAATGGCATCGCCGCATCGATACAAGTCACTTCGATGCCGTCAATCAGGTCAACGCGGTTGCCCGTCGGAAAGACCTTTCCGGTCACTGCGCCCCACGCATCGACGAAATCGAGCAAGATTGGTGACCCAGTGCCCGCAACGCCATCGATTCGAGTGTCGCCGTCATAGGTGACCCGCCCATTAGGCGTGCGGACCGTCACATCGATTCGCGAGCCTGTATTGACGTTGTGAACGCGCACGCGGGTTGAGCCGAGTTGGGCTGCAACCAGGCCTTGCTCGATCGCAAAGGGTGCGACTCCGGAAAGCATATTGCCGCAGTTGGGCCGGGTGTCCACCGAGGAGTTACCCACTCCTACCTGTACGAACAGGTAGTCAAGGTCACAGCCGGGTTGCGTGGATCGCGAAACAATCGCCACCTTGCTGTTCAGCGTGCTACCGCCGCCCACCCCGTCCAGTTGAAGCGGGTCGGAGGCACCGATGGCACCGATCAACGCCTGGTCGCGAGCCTCTACGCTTTCGGGCAGCCACTCCCGCAGAAAGAACGGCCCGCGCGAGGTGCCGGCTCGCATCAGCACGCAAGGTATTGTCTTGCTCATCTCAGTCCGCCTTCAGTTTTGCCGCCTGAACTACTTTCTTCCACTTGACCTGTTCCTCCTGAATAAATGTTCGCATCTGGGCCGTGGACATGGTCGTAACCTCTGCGCCTTGTCCCTCCAAACGCTGGACAACGGCTTTATCCTTCAACGCCTGGTTTAATGCCTTGTTCAATGCTTCTACAACGGGGGCTGGTGTGTTCGCGGGGGCGAAGATGGCATACCACTGGGAAACATCAACGTCGTCGATCCCTTGTTCCTTCAGCGTGGGCAACTCTGGCATCAGCGAAGAGCGCTTGCTGCCTGCAATCCCGACCGCCTTCAGCTTGCCGTTCTTCAACTGGGGCATGGCGGTGAAAAGACTCGGAAACATCACTTGTGTCTGCCCGGCAACTGTGTCGTTAATCGCCGGAGCTGACCCCTTATACGGCACATGAAGCATCTCGGTGCCGGTCGAGAGTTTGAACATCTCCGCGGCAAAATGCGGAGCGGTTCCATTGCCCGCCGACGCGTAACTGATCTTTCCTGGCGTTGCTTTGAGTAGCGTCACGACTCCCTTGGCATCGTTGGCCTTCAGGTTTGGATTGACGACCATCACGGTTGCCGAAGAACCCACCATGCCAACGGGCACAAAATCCTTAACGGGATCGTACCGAAGCTTCTGCAGCGCAGGGTTCATGGCATGTGTCGCCACGTAGCCGAGTAGCAACGTGTAGCCGTCCGGTGGGGCACGCATGACAAACTCACTGGCAATCGCGCCGTTCGCCCCCGCTTTGTTGTCGACCACGATTGTCTGATTGAGAATGGTCGACATTGCCTGGCCAACTACCCGCGCCATGGCGTCATTAGCGCCTCCCGCTGCGGTGGGCACTACCAGCGAAATTCTCTTGTCAGGGAACGCACCAAAGGCGCTGACGCTGCCAAGTGATACCGCGATCGCAATGCTGCAAAGTAAAAGTCGCTTCGATGATTGCATCTGTCTGCTCCGTATGATGTGGTTTTTTGGTCGGCCTACTGGAGCCGTCTGGTCATGTTCGTGGTTTCCCTTCTTTTAGTGAATTGAATTTTTAGGATCAATTGATGCACAATGCGCATCAGTGATGACGCTCGGGAAAGTGCAATGACCATCAACTTCAACCTCAATGATTTGCAGGCGTTTCGTGCCGTTGCCGAACTGAATAGCTTCCGCAAGGCGGCTACCTCCCTGAACGTCTCACAGCCGGCCTTTAGCCGTCGCATAGACAAGCTTGAAGAGGCCTTGGGAGTGCGCTTACTCGACCGCACCACCCGCCGGGTTAGCCTTACGACCGTCGGCCGGGATTTCGACCGAAAGGTAAAGGAGATACTTGACGAACTGGATCAGGCACTGCTGGGCATACGCGGAGTGACAACGACGCGGATGGGGGAAGTGACTATTGCTTGCGTACCGTCGACGGTTTATTACTTCTTGCCGCAAGTCATCTCGCGTTACCACGCGCAGTATCCGAAGATTCGGGTAAAGATTCTGGATGCCAGCGCAAACGAGGTACTGTCAGCGGTGTCGCGCAGTGAAGCAGATTTCGGGATCGATTTCGTGGGAGGCCAAGAGCCAGACATTGAATTCAGGCCCTTGCTGGAGGAACGGTTCGTTGCGGCCTGCCGTCGCGATCATCCACTCGCGGAGCGACGGCAAGTGACCTGGGCAGACCTCGCCGAATATGACTACATCTCGGTCAGCAAAGCTTCCGGCAACCGGCTGCTCCTCGATCAGGCGCTTTCGAACGTGTCACGATTGCCGCAGAGTATCTACGAGACGCAGCACGTCACCACGACCTTGGGCTTGGTCGAAGCCGGGCTTGGCATCGCAGCGGTGCCATCCATCGCCATGCCAGGTCCAGATCATCCGCTTCTAGTTAGTGTCCCACTAACCGACCCGGTCGTGACGCGCAAAATTGGGTTAATACGCCGCAAGAGCCGATCCTTAACACCTGCCGCGCAGCAGCTCTATGACTTCCTTTGCGAAACACGACCAAGACGTGGCGCGCCCGCCGGCAAACGGCGTGGCAAATAATCGCCCCGCGGACCGACCTTGGCGCGCCGACGGCTCACGGACGGCAGGCCGGCATGCTCTTCTTGGCAGTGCGTCTTAGCGCCGGCTAGCCAGTACCCTGTCGACCATTACGCCGGCTTGGCCAAGATTGTTGCGTGGATCGCACATGGCCTCGAGTTGTGCGCGTGACACGTGGCTGCTTACTTCCGGATGTGCCGCGAGGATGTCGATCAAGGGTCGGTTGTTGGCAATGGCCTCGCGGCAAAGGTCATAGACCAGATCGTGCGCATACTCGCGCCCAATATATGGACCCAGGCCCATCATCACCGCCTCAGACATAACTAGCCCGTTTGTCATGTCGATATTCGCGCGCATGCGAGCCGCGTCCACTTCCAAGCCCTGCAACACGAACTTCGCCTGCTTCAGGGCACCGGAAATCAGGCAAAAAATCTCCGGTAGGGATACCCATTCGATCTCCCACGGGCCTGTTGAACGCTCGTGATCAGCCACCATCGCATCCATCAGGGCCGCCGCGTGCTGCCGTGCAACCGAGATGTTGGCGTGGATGTACAGGCACGAAATCGGGTTGCGCTTCTGCGGCATGGTCGATGAAGAGCCGCGCCCCGGCGCAAAGGGTTCGAACACCTCGGCAACTTCGGTCTGCATCATGAGCTTCACGTCCATGGCGATCTTGCCGAGCGAGCCGCCGACGAGTCCGAGAAACGCGCCCACTTCGGCAATCGTATCGCGCACCGTGTGCCAGGAGATCAGTGGCTGCGCCAGCCCAAGTTCCTTCATCAACGCAGCCTGTGTTTCCATGGCTCCCGTCTGCAACGAGGAAAGCGTACCGGATGCGCCGCCGAACTCACCCATTAGCACTCGCGGCTTCAACTGCTGTAGCCGCTCGCGGTGGCGCTCGATGCCAGCAAGGATGCTGGCCATCTTGTAGCCGAACGTAATAGGGGTGGCTTGCTGCAGGTTGGACCGACCGATCACCGGCGTGTCGCGGTACTGCTTCGCCAGCGTCGCAAGCGCGTCAGCGATGTCGTCGAGATCCGACTCGATCAGTGCCAGGCCCTCGCGCATCTGCAACACCGCCGCTGTGTCGGTAATGTCCTGGGTGGTGGCACCCCAATGGCAGAATTCGCCAAGCCCATCCCGGCAGTTCGCGTTGATCTGGTTGACCACCGCGATAATCGGATATCCGATCTGTTCAGTCTTTGCCTTGAGCCTAACCCAGTCAATTTGGGAAAGTTCGCAATTCTTGACGATCTCGTCGGCCGCTTCCTGCGGGATGATGCCAAGCTCACCTTGCACTTTTGCCAATGCTCGCTCGATGTCCAGGTATTTAGCCGTGCGGTTTTCATCGGACCACACTTCGCGCATGCGCGCGTCGCTAAACATGTCGCCAAAAATGCGGGAATCAATGATGGTGGAAGCCATAGGTTATGTCTCCGTTAGGTCACATGTATGGTGCGCTAGGCCAGGCGTTACACAACGCTATCAGCGCGCATCACGGCGATTTCGTCGGAGGCGTATCCAAGCTCCGCGAGAATTGTGTCGGTGTGCTGACCAAGTGCCGGTATCGGATCCATACGCGGCCCTTCGTTCCAGGTTCCTGGGGGCAAGAGAGCCGGCAGCATGCCCTTGGGCGAGTCGACTTCAGTCCAGCGGCCGCGCGCCTTGAGTTGAGCATGCTCCCACACCCCCTGCATGTCATTGACACTGGCATTCGCGATCTGGGCCAACTCCAATCGCTGCACCACTTGGGCACCGGTTAGAGGCAAAAAGGCATCTACGATGATCTGCCTCAGTGCAGTGCGCTCGGCCACGCGTCTCGAGTTTGAGCTAAAGCGGGGATCTTCGATCAGTTCGGGCCGCTGGAGCACTGTGTTGCAGAAGTTTGCCCATTCCCGCTCGTTCTGCAACCCCAACATTACTGTCGCCCCATCGCCAGCCGGAAACGGTCCATAGGGGTAGATTGTGGCGTGGCTTGCGCCCGTGCGCTGCGGCGGCTGTGCCCCATCAAAAGCGTAGTAGAGAGGGTAACTATTCCATTCCGCCAGCGCCTCTAGCATGGAGATGTCAATACGTTGCCCTCGGCCCGTCTGATTGCGTTGTAACAGAGCGGCCAGAATGTTTGTGTAGGCATACATGCCGGCGGCGATATCGGCAATGGAAGGCCCAGCCTTGCAAGGCACGTCAGGCGTCCCCGTCACGGACAGAAATCCGGCTTCGCTCTGAACGAGAAGGTCATAGGCCTTCTTGTCGCGGTATGGTCCAGGATTCTTCGGGTTGTCGCCATAGCCCGAAATATCACACACAATGATTTGGGGCTTTACGGCGGAAAGCGTTTCGTAGCCCAGACCAAGCCGTGCTGCGGCGCCTGGTGCGAGGTTCTGAACCACCACGTCCGCCTTTTCCTCAATCAGACGCTGTAATACGCCAGCCGCGGCCGGGTGCTTGACATCGAGCGTCAGGCTTTCCTTCGAGCGGTTTGTCCAGACGAAATGCGAGGCCAGGCCACGGACCCGCTCATCGTAACCACGGGCGAAATCGCCGACCCCAGGCCGCTCGATCTTAATAACTCGTGCACCCAGATCGGCAAGCTGCCGTGTGGCAAAAGGCGCCGCAATCGCGTGTTCAAATGTGACAACCGTGATGTCTTTGAGGGGTTGCATCAGGATCTTCCGTAAAGCGAAATCAGCGAAGGACTGCCGTGGCGTCCATGGTCAGCCAGCCCTCGTGGTCGGATGCCCACAAGCGAACTGTTTTGCCGTCAGACTGCGGTTGACCGCTGACCCGGAAGGGATGCAGGTCGAAGGTCGGGCGCACCGCACGGAATCGAAAGCTGGCGACCTCTGCCTGGGGCAATTCACGCCGCAGCAGATCCAGTAGCAACGTAGCGATCAGCGGGCCGTGGACAATCAAGCCGGGGTAGCCTTCGACCTCTGTCACGTAGCGACGGTCATAGTGGATGCGATGCCCATTGAAAGTCAGGGCCGAATAGCGGAACAGCAAGACGTCGTCCGGAACAATTTGGCGCTGCCAAGCCGCTTCCGCGGGCGCCGCTTGGGGCATGACAGGCGCCTCGCCCGACTGCTGTGCCTCTCGGTAAACGATGTCGTGAAACTCCACTAACGCCGGTTCCGCAGTACCGATGGCGCGGATCTCATGACGCACTCTTACAAATACTAACTTTCCGGTCCGCCCCTCCTTGCTTGTAACATCGTCGATGACGGAGGTGCGCTGGATCTTGTCGCCCACCCGAAGTGGATGGCGAAACTCGAATTGGCCGCCTGCCCACATGCGGCGGGGCAATGGCACAGGGGGTAGAAAGCCGCCGCGCTTGGCATGGCCATCGTGCCCAATTTCGCTTTGACGATGCATGGGTAAGAAATAAAGCCAATGCCACAGTGGCGGCAATGGAGTGCCTGCTGTCTGCGCTGCTGCGGGGTAATCCATCGTCGCACGCAGCGCTGCGATCGGCGCGGCAGTGACTGTGTCCTCCCACTGCTCGCTGCGTCCAATCCACGTCCTGGGGTCAACTGCCTGTTCGTCCACTGCTGGCTCCTTGCATTTGTGCTAGCCCGAATGCCGTTCACGCGCGGGACCAGCGGAGTTAGATCAATTCGAAGAATAGTTGGGCACATTGAAGCGCCGACGCACCAGTTAGCCGCCTGGCAGAACAATGGACCGCTCTAGAAGCGATGTCGCAAGCCGATGCCACCGCCGACTTTGCTGCCTTTCACTCCCATGAAGGTGGGCAGCGCATAGGCACCGTTGATGCGATTGAAATCAATTTCGGCGTAAATGTCAGTGCGCTTTGAAAGGTTGTAGTCCGCGACGCCGGTCACCATAATGCGGCTGCCGGAGGCATTGCGCTGGCGGTCGTAGTGCGACGCAACGGATAGCGTGAGAGCAGAGGTAGCCGCCACAGCGAAGCCGCCACTGAATACATCGTTTCGCGTCGGGCTCACATCGAATCGATTGTTTAGATAGCCGAAGGTTAGCTTGACTATCCCCCATTGATAGTTGCCACCCACGCCCCAGACTTTTCTCGACTCGGGCGTGGTTAGCGCGTTGGCCTGCTGCCAGAAGCCACCGACGTCCACCGGTCCCTGCTTATAGCCGAGAGTTGCGCCGTAACTAGAGCTCGGCTTCATATGACCCGACACTTCGCCAAAGGTGTAATACGCTCCCGCAGATAGCGCTCCCCATTGTCCGACGTATTTCGCCATGTTGTCTTGGCGCGGTCCCGTATAGCCGTTAAAGATGGTGACTGCGTCCAGATTGGGGTGACCGTTAGGCTGAAAGCGGGCGGTCGCATCGTAGCCGGTGGTGAATTGCCGGCCGAACGTTAGCCTACCGAAGCGCTCGTGGTTCAATCCGACCCATGCCTGCCTTCCAAACAAACGCCCCTGACCGCCGGTACTCTGCTGTCCATAGTTTGCCGTTGTGGTGCCTTGCTGCGATACGCCGGTCGAGGGATCAAAGCCACTCTCCAAATTGAAGATGGCGGACAATCCGCCTCCGAGCGCCTCGTTGCCCCGCATGCCCCAGCGTGAGCCGTTGAAATAGCCGTCGGTTAACGCAGCCAACTTATTGTCGCCCTGGTTATTGTTTGAGTAGCGAATGGTGGTATCGATGATGCCGTACAGGCTTACTCCGGACGAACTCTGTGCCTGAACAGTAGTAGTGATCGCAATTCCAAGGACCGCCCCGGCCGCCAACTTCCCGTTTAACCGACTTTTCCGTTCTTGTTCGATGCCCATCCTATCTCCCCATTTCGGCTTATTGTCGTCACCTCCCCCTGCCCCGCGAACGGGAAAGGCGAATTGATGCCAGTTTGCAGAGACAACTTGCAGAGGGGAATTGCAATGTTTCGATGAATTGATGCATTCCTTGCATCAAAACAGGAGGGATTGCTGCCACGTAGACGGCGCGAGAAGTTGCCGCCATTAATGGGCTGAAATGCGCGCAAGGCGGGGCGAGACGTGGCTAACAGTCACGACGGCCTCACATAAGCCTTTCGACGCACCCCCGGCGGTTTCCATCCAATCTCCGATTGCCAATCCGCATGTTTGGCATGCGTCGCCGACCGGCCAAAGGGCGGGTCACGTCGGGGCACTCGAAAACCTTCGCAAACGGGATGGGTCCTTTTGCGAGAGCTTCCCTGCAACACCGCCCCTATCGCACAGACCGCCGCCCCGCGCTATGCGCCCGTCATTGCAGATCCGGCCGTCTTGGCGCCGGCCACCACCGCGACAGCACAGGCCGCCAGCGCCGCCTACGAATTCGACATGGACGTGGACGTGTTCCACCCGGTGGTGGCGCGCAACGGCATGGTGGCGACGGAGCAGGAACCGGCCACGCGGATCGGCCTGGACATCCTGAAGGCTGGCGGCAACGCGGTGGACGCGGCGGTGGCGGTGGGCTTCGCGCACGCGGTAGCCCTACCCAATGCCGGCAATATCGGCGGAGGGGGCTTCATGGTGGTCCACGACGCGAAGAGAGGTCCGCCACGCTGGCGGCGTCGCGCAGCCGATAAAGTCGGCCACTGACCGTTCTGAGCTCCATGGCACTCGCATCGAAGGCCAGAATTGCCCGCAGATTGCCCACTGACGTGGGGCGCGCTTCGGCCTGCGCGGGCGACACCCCGCAAACCCTTGATTTCACTGGCGCGTCCTAGAGGATTCGAACCTCTGACCGCTCGCTTAGAAGGCGAGTGCTCTATCCAACTGAGCTAAGGACGCGAAGGCGGCATTCTACCGCAGCACCGCTGCGCAGTGACAAGCGGCGCAGGTCAGGATGCGGCGCGCGGCTGTCCGCGCGTGATGTAGTGGCCATCGGCCGCGCCGCCATCGGTGCCCGCCTCGCTGCCTGCCGGATGCAGGGACACGCAGTTGCGCCCTTTCAGCTTGGCGTCGTATAGCGCACGGTCGGCACGGCGCATCAACGCATCGGCGCCTTCGCCCGGCTGCCGCGCCGCCAGGCCGATGCTGACGGTATAGGCGATCGGATCGGGCTCGGACGGGCATGGCGTGGCGCGCACCGCCGTGGCCAGCCGCAGGCAGGCCAGCCGGCCCTGCTCCAGCGCCGTATCCGGCATCAGGATGGCAAATTCCTCGCCGCCCAGGCGCCCCGCCACCTCGAGCTGGCCAAAATTCTTGCGCAGCTGCCCGGCGAAATGCCGCAGCACGCTGTCGCCCGCCAGGTGGCCGTAGACATCATTGATTGCCTTGAAGTGATCGAGGTCGACAAAGGCCACCGTCAGGGGCTTGCGCTGCCGCTCGGCGCGCAGGCAGGCTGCCTCCAGCTCTTCCCAGAACGCGCCGCGCAGCAGCACATCGGTCAGGTCGTCATGGCGCGCGCGCCGCTCCAGCATACGCCGCAGCCGGTCGTGTGCCATCAGCGCAAAGCTGACCGACACGCCCACCAGTGCAAAGATATTGAGCATGGCGAGCTCGCCGTCCCACGGCATCGGCCGCGGCCAGGCGCCGCCCTGCATGACTGCCGCCAGCGGCAGCGCCACGGTCCATGCGTTGATGGCCGCCGCGGCGATGACGATCAATACCAGCGACAACGCTGCCAGCCGGCCGGTGCCGCGCGTGGCCGGCACCGACGGCCACGCGCTGCGGGCCAGGTCCAGCAGCAGTGCGATGTGGCACATCGTCAGCAGCGGTGCCATCTCCGGCATCAGCGGCGGCACGGCAAGATATTGAGGCGCCAGGTCGTGCCAGGCCACCGCCGCCGCGGCTGCCAGGTTCAGCGCCAGCAACGGCGCGGCGCGGCCGGGCCGGCCCGCGAAATGCCGCGCGCCCACTGCCATGACCGAGAGCGCCGCCAGCAGTGCCAGGTCGCTCGATTCCAGTACCAGCCACAGCGGGCGCAGTTCCTGCACCGCTGCCAGGGCCGCTGCCATTGCGGCCAGCACGCTTCCCAGCGCCCACGACGTCAGGCCGCTGCGATCCATGCCCGCCGAGCGGCGCAACACCACGCAAACCACAGCCATCTGCAGGGCGAACAACCCCGCGATGAGCACAACTATGTGCGACTGAAACATCTTCATTCCCGTCCAAGGTGACAAGCGGTGCGCCGCATGGCGCCGCTGTTACCTGCTCTTTACCGGTCCTGTGTCGGACCGTTGTTATCAAAGCCGCATACCCGGTTTCAGAACGCCTGGCGCCGCCGGCCGGCAGACGCAAACACGTCGAGGCGCCCGCCGCGGGCGGGAGCGCCGTTATTGTTGTGGTGATCAGGTCAGTCCGGAAGGAATAGGCAAACCGGGCGTTCCCAAAAGCACGCCGGTCGGACTGGTGCGGTGTGCGGATTATCCCAGCGCGCAAACCCAAGTCAAGCCAAAGCGTCCCCGCCAGAAGGGGGAGCAGGCCGGCAAGGCTGAGTGCGCCAGAGCGGGCATCATCACATTAGATTGACCGCGATCGCGGGGCCCGGCTACAATGGCGGGCTTCGGAGCGTAGCGCAGCCTGGTAGCGCATCTGATTTGGGATCAGAGGGTCGTAGGTTCGAATCCTATCGCTCCGACCAGAAATACCCAGTGGAAACAACGGCCTGGATCGAAAGATCCAGGCCGTTTTTCTTTTCAGCCAAGCGGCCTCCAAGCGCCGTACAGGTCTGTTCTCACCACTGCAGCAAGTCCGGCCAGATCAGCGCCCCCGCGAACAGCATCAGCATCACCGCAACGATGACCAGCCCCCGGCTTGGGCCAGCATGGCTGGTCTCAACCTTTGGCATCCATGACTGGCCGGCGTCGGCCGGGACCGCAGGTAACGGCGGCGGCGCCGATGGCACAGGCACGCTGATCGCAATACGCGGCACGAAGTCGGACTCGGCCAGCAGGAAGCCCATGGGCGTGGCTTGGTCGGCTGCACCCATGTGCTGGAACAGCAACCTGGACAGCGCCAGGCAATCATCCAGCGCAACCTGCGGCCGGGGCCGGAAGATGCGCAGGTGCTCGCACAGCGTATCGAGCTTGTGGTTGGGGGCATGGAAGTACTGGGACCAGCGGACCTGGCGCACCGAGCAGCGCCAGCGCTTGTGCTGGATGTCGGGAAGCACTTTTCCCAGCATTCGCGCGTGGAATTCGGCGCCGTGGGCGACCAGCACATCCGCGTCGTCGACGATGGCGCGGATGGCATCGACGTCAAAGCGCCGCCCGCGCAGCATCTCCGCGGTCAACCCGTGCGTGCCGGTGGCAGCTTCACCGATCGGCACGGTGGGCTCCTGCGAACCGTAATAGTCAGTGATCTCCCGCAATAGCGTGCCAGCCCGCGGCGCCACTTCGACAAGCAACAGGCCGATGCTGACAGGCTCGTCCGCTGGCGTGAGCCCGGTGGTTTCGGTACTGACGATTGCAACCCGCATGGGCTCGGTACTCCGGTGTAGCCGCCCGCGGGCATGGTTGGCGGCGGCCGCTCTGATCGTTTGCCTCTAGGTTAGTGCGAGCGCGTTAAACGTCATATCAACCAGATGGGCTAGCTGAAAGAGCGCCAGCCGGGAGGATGCCGGCTGCTACCCCCTCCCCCATCTCCATCTCCTGGTTCAGGCAGGCTGCTGCCCCGTTTCGCCACGCCGTCTCTCGAGATTGCAATAGACGTCGGCCGCCACCAACCCGAAGAGCGCGTGGGCGAACAGGCTTTCCCAGCCGCGGGCCTCGTCGAACCAGTTGAAGTAGGTCCCCAGCAGATAGAAATTGACCAGGTAGACCACCACGCCAAACACGATCCCGACCACCGAGGCCAGCCACAGACTGGAATCGAAGCGGAATGACGACAGAATCATCGCCAGCACCGCCGCCAGGATGATCGACAGCGCGAAGTGCACCGTCCCCGCCGAAAGCACGACTGTCCAGTTGAAGGCATCAGCAGACAGGGCTTCACGTCCGAGGATGATGGCCGCGACCATCTTCACGGTGCCCCAGGCGCCCTGGTACAGCAGGAAGCGCGCCGTCAGCAGTTCCAGCACCATGTAGACCGCGCCGGCAATCAGCCCCGCCACCACGGCGGCCCGCCAGTCCGGCCGGCAGCGAACGTAGCGGTGCGATTCCAGATGGAGTTCCATGGCAGTCTCCTTGCGAGATCCGGCCCGGCAAGGCCGTACGAGTTAGTTCTAGCTCATATGGGGCAAATACCAAGCCGGCCAGACCGCAAGACGCGCCTTTCAAGGCACATGAATTGCCGACTTTGGCGGCACGGTGCAACCGCCGCGGCCGGCCATCTGCCGCAACGTGCCGGCCATGCTGCAACTGCGTACGTGATACAATGTCAAAGTAGCCCCCGGGGTGTCCGTGCATCCCTGTAACCGGGCGTTCTCACCAGCGCGCTCTTCGCGAGCGAACAGCAGCCGCCGGCGCGGGCCTTCCGCGACGACACCAAACTGGCGAACCACCGGGTACAACCTGCCCGCCTGCTCCGCAAAGCACACGGCCTCCCCGGCCGTCAGCGGCCAGGCCGTCGCCCAAGCCATCCGCGCCCGTTGGGCGATACCGCTGACAGGACCGAGCATCAGGCGCCGCAGTCCGCGTGAGCTTGCCCCGAACAACCCAAGGCGCGCTTCGCCGCAATCGGCGAAACATGCCGCGGTTCCGCGCCGTACCGGGCGAACCGAACAGGATTTTTAAAATCGCAACCACGCAGCCTTCACGGGCTGCCGAAAAGGAAGACAGATTGGCTAAGGAAGAACTCATTGAATTTGGCGGCGTGGTGTCGGAAGCCCTGCCTGACAACCGCTATCGGGTCACGCTGGAAAACGGCGTCGAAATCTGGGCATACGCTTCGGGCAAGATGCAGAAGCACCGCATCCGCATCCTGGCCGGCGACCGTGTCACCCTGGAAATGTCGCCCTATGACCTGACCAAGGGACGCATCAACTTCCGCCACAAGTCCTGAGTTTCTGCACGGCCCCGGCGATACCGCATGCGCGGCTGTCGCCCGCGCCGCGGCCGTTGTGCGCCGACGCGCTGTCACGCCGCTGACACCGCGCCTGGACACACTTGCGGGCTGCCCGACAGGCAGCCTGCTTCCGTTTACGCGCCGCGTGCAGCCTGGCCTGCGCACCGGCGCGGGCCAGCTGGCGCTTGCACCGGTCGGGCCGCTTCACCATACTCGAAGCTCGCTCATTGCCCCGTCCGACATGAACCTGATCCTGTGGCGCCACGCCGAAGCCGAAGACCTCCCCGACGCGCTCAGCCTGAGCCGCCATGCCGACCTGCAGCGGCCACTGACACGCCGCGGCCGCAAGCAGGCGGAGGTATCCGCCAAATGGCTGCGCGCGCATCTGCCGGCCGACACCCGCGTCCTTTGCAGCCCTGCGCTGCGCACCCGCGAAACGGCGGCCGCGCTGTCTGCCGAGGCGGAGATCAGTGACGCCCTTGCGCCCGGCGCCGACGTCAGCGCAGTGCTTGCAGCAGTCGAGTGGCCGGAACGCCCCGAGCACGTGGTGGTAGTCGGGCACCAGCCCTGGATCGGCCGCGTCGCCAGCCTGCTGCTGGCCGGCTCGGAAATGAACTGGAGCGTGCGCAAGAGCGGCATCTGGTGGTTGACCGGCCGCACCCGCGAAAGCGAGGCGCAGACCGTGCTGCGCGCCGTCATCAACCCCGAATTCCTCTGAGCCCCGCCCCACCCCGCATGCCAGGTGCCGCCTGACGGCACCTGGCCCATTTTGTCCCGCCAAAATCAGAAATAGCTGATGGCGGGCGGAATCTCCCGTAAGTAGAGTGGCCTTGGCGCCTCTTCCGGTGCCGATAGCAGGTGTCACGGAGATTCCCCATGAATGGCCCGGCCGATCGTTATATTGACGTCGAGGATCGCGACTCACACCCTGACCCATCGCCCGAAAGCGCCCGACCGTCCGCCCTGGCAGGTGACGTCACGGAACCGTCATCCGCGGGTCACGGCAATGTCACCCACTCTCACTACATTGCATCGCAACAGTTTCGTCACCAAAAGGACATACTGATGCGAGATCTGCCGACGCCCACCCAGCCGCTTTTCGACTCTCTGCCCAATGGCCTTGGTGGCCAGACGGCGCGGAGCCGTCTTCATCGCCAATCAGATACACCGGCACATGAATCGCCTGTTCTCAGCGTGGCGTGGGCGCGCCACCAGGACGAAGTAGTCGAAGCCCAGCGCCTGCGCTACAAGGTTTTTGCCGAGGAAATGGGCGCGCGCCTGACCTCTTCGGTGCCGGAGCTGGACATCGACATGTTCGATGCCTACTGCGACCACCTGATCGTGCGCGACATGGCCACGCTGCGCGTGGTGGGCACCTACCGCGTGCTGCCGCCGCACCAGGCCAAGCGCCTGGGCTGCCTGTACGCGGAATCTGAATTCGACCTGGTACGCCTGGGCCACCTGCGCCCCAAGATGCTGGAACTGGGCCGCTCCTGTGTGCACCGCGACTACCGTTCGGGCAGCGTCATCATGGCGCTGTGGGGCGGCCTGGGCGAGTACCTGCAGCGTTGGGGCATCGAATCGATGCTCGGCTGCGCCAGCGTGCCGATGAACGACGGCGGCCACTACGCGGCCAGCCTGCACCGGCTGTTCAGCGAGCGCTCGCTGGCGCCAATCGAATACCACGCCTTCCCGCGCGTGCCGCTGCCGGTCGAGGACCTGAACCAGCAGCTGGACGTCGAGCCGCCCGCGCTGATCAAGGGCTACCTGCGCCTGGGCGCAAAGATCTGCGGCCAGCCGGCCTGGGATCCGGACTTCAACGTGGCTGACTTCCTGACGCTGCTGCGCGTGAACGACATGAACCCGCGCTACGCCCGTCACTTCCTCGGCCTGAACAACGCCGCCTGAGCGGCGCCAGCTGCCTGTCAGCGGCCGCCGCCCCGGCGGCCGCCCTCCGCACTGCGCTCAGTCATAGATGACCTTGTAGCGCTTGCCGATCCGCTGCCATTCATCAGCCTCCTGCGCCAGGCTGTATTCGATCAGCGGATTGGCCTCGATCCACGCCTTCGGCAAGCGCACGGTGAAGCCTTCGTCCAGCGCCTCGGCCAACTGGCTCACGCGGATATCGGGCAAGGCCACGTCCGAGCGGCGGCGGCACAGCACAAAGGCCAGGCGCAGGCTGAACAGCATGCGCCAGTCGACGAACCTGCCGCTGCCCGACAGCTTGCCGAGCTTGCCCGCATGGCCCAGCAGCAGCGTCGCCAGCCGCGCCTGGTCGGTCTTGGAAAAGCCCGGCATATCGGCGTGGGTGGCGATATAGGCCGAATGCTTGTGGTAGCCGCTGTGCGAGATCGACATGCCGGTCTCATGCAGGCTGGCGGCCCAGCCCAGCAGCGCCAGGTTGTCCTCGCGCCGTTCGTTGGCCGGCTCCGGGAACTGTGACAGCAGCGTCTGCGCGGCACGGCGCACGCGGCCGGACTGGGCCCGGTCCACGCCATAGCGGCGCATGAACTGGTCCACCGTGACGGTGCGCATGTCCTCGTGGTGGCTGCGTCCGAGCAGGTCGTACAGCACACCTAGCCGCAGCGCGCCGTCGGTGACATCCATGCGCTCGATATCGAGTTCGGCAAACACGCCCAGCATGATCGACAAGCCGCCCGGCAGCACCGGGATGCGGTCCGCCTTGAGGCCGGTCAGCTTGACGCGGTTGGTGTTCTCGGCCTTGATCAGCGCGCGCTTGAGGCGCTCCAGCCCTTCGCGCGTGATACCGTGCTCGGCGGTGCTGTCGTTCATGCCATTGAGTTCGATCAGCTCGGCCAGCGCGCGTGCCGTGCCCGACGAGCCGACCGCCTGCTCCCAGCCCGTGGCCCGGTACTGGCGCACCAGCACCTGGATCTCGCGGCGCGCGGCCAGCTCGGCCTGCTTCATCGCGTATTCATCGACGTTGCCGCTGGGGAAGAACTGGCGGCTGTGCGACACGCAGCCGATATACAGGCTTTCCATCAGCTTGGACTGGTAGCCGTTGCCGATGATGAACTCGGTCGAGCCGCCGCCGATATCGACCACCAGGCGGTTGCCCTGGCAGGCCGGGGCGTCGTGCGAGGCCCCGAGGTAGATCAGCCGCGCTTCCTCGCGCCCGGCGATCACTTCGATCGGGAAGCCCAGCGCGCTTTCGGCCTCGATCAGGAACTCGGACGCGTTCTTGGCCACGCGCAATGTGTTGGTGGCAACGGCGCGCACCTGGTTGGGCGCGAACTCGCGCAGCCGGTCGCCGAAGCGCCGCAGCGCATCGATACCGCGGCGCCGCGCGGGCTGGTCCAGGTATTTGTCGGGCGTCAGGCCGGCGGCCAGGCGGACCGGCTCGCGCAGCGCGTCAACCTGGAAGATCTGGCTGGCCGGGCCATTGGCCGTGGGGGTCTCGTCCACCCGCCCGATCATCAGGCGGAAGCTGTTCGAACCCATATCGACGGCAGCCAGCAGGCGTGGGGTGTTATTCATCGTGTGCTAGGAGGGCTGGTTCGCGTTGGCGTTGCGTGGCGCGGCAGGTGCGCTCTGGTGCCTTGGCCTGCCGGCGTTCGCGCCCGGGAAAAATATGTCCTGATCATGTCTGCATCATGACAAAATCAAACTGTCATAAAAGTGACACGTTTTTATGAAAAAGTCGCCACATTACCAAAAGAAGGTCATGCTCATGTCGACGACTCCGTCCAGTACGCTGCTCAACCGCGAACTGGGCATCCT
Organism: Cupriavidus necator; assembly: GCF_016127575.1. NCBI lineage: Bacteria > Pseudomonadati > Pseudomonadota > Betaproteobacteria > Burkholderiales > Burkholderiaceae > Cupriavidus > Cupriavidus necator. The sequence goes on along the minus strand of NZ_CP066018.1, from coordinate 2,913,595 downwards.
GGAATTCAATGCCCGCGTGCTGGCGCAAGCGGCGGACCCGAAGGTCCCGCTGCTGGAGCGGCTGAAATTCATCTGCATCGTGTCCAGCAACCTGGACGAGTTCTTTGAAATCCGCATGGCGGGCCTGAAGGAACAGATGCGCGACAACGCTTCGGGGCTGACGCCGGACGGCCTGTCATTCCAGCAGACCTACCAGCTCGTCACCGAGCGCACGCAACGGCTTGTGGCTTCGCAGTATGACATGCTGCAGAACACCATTTTTCCACTACTTGAAAAAGAGGGGGTCTTTTTCCACCTGACCACCACCTGGACCGACGCCCAGCGCGAATGGGCGCGCGAGTTCTTCCAGCGCGAACTGGGGCCGGTGCTGACCCCGATTGCACTGGATCCCGCCCACCCCTTTCCCCGCGTGCTCAACAAGAGCCTGAACTTCGTGGTGGAATTGTCCGGCAAGGACGCCTTCGGCCGCGAGGCCGACCTGGCCATCGTGCAGGCGCCGCGCGCGCTGCCGCGCGTGGTAAAGATGCCGGAGAAGCTGTCGGGCTACCCGTATGGCTTTGTGATGCTGTCGTCCTTCATGCAGGGCTTCGTGCATGAGCTGTTCCCGGCGATTGCCGTGCACGGCTGCTACCAGTTCCGCGTCACGCGCAACTCCGACCTGTTCGTCTCGGAAGACGAGATCACCGACCTGCGCGAGGCGCTGCAGGGCGAGCTGCCCACGCGCCATTTCGGCGACACGGTGCGCCTGGAAGTCTCGTCGGACACGCCGGCACCGCTGGCACGCCGGCTGCTGCTGGAATCGGGCCTCGCCGAGCAGGACCTGTATCGTGTTTCCGGCCCGGTGAACCTGGTGCGGCTGATGCAGATCCCCGACATGGTGGACCGGCCCGCGCTGAAGTTTGCGCCATATGTGCCCGCGCCGGTCAAGGCCTTCTCCGCCGGCGCGTCAATGTTCGACGTGATGCGCCAGCAGGACGTGTTGCTGCACCACCCGTACGAGAGCTTCAGTTCCGTGCTCGACCTGCTGCAGCTGGCCGCGGCCGACCCCAACGTGGTCGCGATCAAGCAGACCGTCTATCGCACCGGCAATGAGTCGCTGGTGATGGAAGCACTGATGACTGCCGCGCGCAACGGCAAGGAAGTGACCGTGGTGGTGGAGCTGCTGGCGCGCTTTGACGAGGAAACCAACATCAACTGGGCCGAGCGCCTGGAATCCGCGGGCGCACACGTGATCTACGGCGTGGTCGGCCACAAGTGCCACGCCAAGATGCTGCTGATCGTGCGGCGCGAGCCCACCGGCCCCAAGGCCAAGCAGGTCAAGCTGCGGCGCTACGCCCACCTCGGCACCGGCAACTACCATCCGCGCACCGCCCGCCTCTACACCGACTTCGGCCTGCTGACGGCCAACGAGGAGATCTGCGAAGACGTGCATCACGTGTTCCAGCTGCTGACCGGCACCGCCGGCACCATCCGGCTGAACCACCTGTGGCAGTCGCCCTTCACCATGCAGAGCAACCTGGTCGACCATATCCGCGCCGAGGCCCGCAACGCGCGCGCCGGCAAGCCCGCGCGCATCATCGCCAAGATGAACGCGCTGCTGGAGCCATCGATCATCGACGAGCTGTACAAGGCCTCGCGCGCGGGGGTGAAGATCGACCTGATCGTGCGCGGCGTGTGTGCGCTGATGCCGGGCGTGCCGGGCATGTCCGAGAACATCTCGGTGCGCTCGATCATCGGCCGCTTCCTGGAACACCACCGGGTCTACTACTTCTACGCCGGCGGCGAAGAGGTGCTGTACCTGTCCAGCGCCGACTGGATGGACCGCAACCTGTTCCGCCGCGTGGAAGTTGCCTTCCCGGTGCTGGACAAGGCGCTGAAGGCACGCGTCATCAAGGAAAGCCTGCAGGTGCACCTGCGCGACAACGCCTCGGCGTGGATCATGCAGCCGGACGGCAACTATGCACGCAAGCAGACGCGCTCGAAGCGTCCACATGTGAGTCAGAACGATATGCTGGTGATGTTTGGGGGGATGCCCTGAGCGGGCTTCTGTTGCCCACCTTGCGCCAGGAGCCGAGGAGGCTTCCCTGAGGCATAACATGCAAAACCCCGCCGCGGCGGGGTTTTCCTTTACGGGTCAGGCGGCGCGCCGCGAGGTGTCCGGCGACTGCGGCGGCGCGGTCGGGCCGCTGCCTGGCGCTGGCATGTCCGCGCCCTCCCCGGCCGAACGCAGGCTGCGTTCAAGCGGGAAGATCACGCGGAACACGCTGCCCCGGCCCTCTTCGCTGGTCACGCGCAGGTCCGCATGGTGGCGTGACAGCACGTGCTTGACGATGGCCAGCCCCAGCCCGGTGCCGCCGGTGTCGCGCGAGCGGCTGCGGTCCACGCGGTAGAAGCGCTCGGTCAGCCGGGGAATATGCTCGGGAGCGATGCCCAGGCCGGTATCGGCCACCGAGAACACGGCATGACCCTCTTCCCAGGCCAGCCTGATGGTGATGCGCCCCCCGTCCGGCGTGTAGCGCACGGCGTTCGACACCAGGTTGCCCAGCGCCGACAGCAGTTCGGTCTCGGCGCCACGCATGCCGACGGTCGGGTCGATCTCGGCCGAGACCTGGTGCCGTCCCTGCGACAGCGCCTCGGCGTCGTGGGTCAGGTGCGCCACCATGGCACGGATCGGCACGATGTCATTGCCGGGCGGCTGCGCATCGCTTTCCAGCTTGGCCAGCGCCAGCAGGTCTTCGACGATGCTCTGCATGCGCACCGACTGCGCCAGCATCATGTCGATGTAGCGGCGCCGGTCGTCTTCCGACACCGGCAGGTCGCGCACGGTTTCCAGGAAGCCGGTCAGCACCGTCAGCGGCGTCTTCAGTTCGTGCGACACGTTGGCAACGAAGTCGCGCCGCATCGCCTCGGTGTTTTCGAGCTTGGTGATGTCCTGCGTGATCACCAGCTTGCGGTTGTCGCCATAGGGCAGGATCTGCACCGCGATCACGCTGTGCTTGTGCTCGCCCATGTCGCGCATCACCAGTGGGTCATCGAAGCGCTGCCGGGTCAGGTAGTGGACGAACTCGGGGCGGCGGATCAGGTGGGTGATGCGCTGGCGCACGTCGCGCCGCGCGTTCAGGCCGAAATGCTGCTCGGCCACGTCGTTGCACCACTCGATCTGGTCGGCGTCGTCCAGCATCAGCACGCCGTTGGGCGAAGCCTGGATGGCCTGGATAAAGCGCGTGTGCTGCTGCTCGACCTGCAGCACCTGGGTGCGCCAGCGCTTGACCAGCCGGTGCAGCCGGTAATACACCTCGCCCCAAAGCCCGAGTGCACTGGGGATCTCGCCGTAGACCGGCGCATCAAGCACCTTCCACAGGCGGTTGATCTGGTACAAGTAGTAGAACAGCAGCCCGAGCAGCGATACGCATGCCAGCGCCAGCGCTGGCACCGGGCCCACGGCCAGGTAAACACCGGCGGACAGCACCAGCAGGCTGATCAGGATGGCCACGGAACGGGCCCAGATGACATTCATGCGCAGGGTTCAGGCTCGCAGCCACGGAAGGCTGCAGGGTTGCGACGGAGTGTGCCACGAATGCGCCGCGCCCTGCCAGCAGCGTGGGCTCTGGCAGGGCAGCACGTCGAGCCGCCCTCCCATGTCCGGCGCGTCAGGCGCCGGGCGTGCGCGCCAGGCGGTAGCCACTGCCGCGCACGGTTTCGATCATATTGCTGTAGCCGCCGGGGGTGAGCGCGGCGCGCAGGCGCTTGATATGGACGTCGACGGTACGCTCCTCGACAAAGACATGGTCGCCCCAGACCTGGTCGAGCAGTTGCGAGCGGCTGTGCACGCGTTCCGGATGCGTCATCAGGAAGTGCAGCAGGCGGAACTCGGTCGGACCCAGCTCCAGCTTGATCGCGCCGCTGTCGTCCTGGCCGGTGACACGGTGCGTGGCCGGGTCCAGGCGCAGGCCGTTGATGGCCACCACATCGTCGGTCAGCTGCGGCGCACGGCGGCGCAGCACCGCCTTGATCCGCGCCAGCAGTTCCTTGGGCGAGAACGGCTTGGTGACGTAGTCGTCGGCGCCGGCCTCAAGCCCCATCACCTTGTCCTGCTCCTCGCCGCGGGCGGTCAGCATGATGATGGGGATCTGGCGGGTGCGGTCGTTGGCCCGCAACTCCTTGGCGAAGTTCGCGCCCGACTTGCCCGGGAGCATCCAGTCGAGCAGCACCAGGTCGGGCAGCACATCGCTCATCAGCGACAGCGCCTGCTCGGCGTTGTAGGCCCGGATCGGATAGTGCCCCGCGTGCTGCAGGTTCACGGCGATCAGTTCGGCGATCGCCGGTTCGTCTTCGACAACGAGAATACTGCTTGGCATGTAATTGTTCTCCGTGGGCGGCTGAGTTCAGCTCAGCGCTTCGCGCTCCATGTCCTCGCGCGAGACATGGCGGACGTCCGTCCCCTTGACAATGTAAATGATAAATTCCGCGATGTTCTTGGCGTGATCGCCAATGCGCTCCACCGCCTTGGCGATGAACAGGAAATCCAGCGCGACCGAGATCGTACGCGGGTCTTCCATCATGTACGTGATCAGCTTGCGCACGAAGCCGCGGAATTCCTCGTCGATGGCCTTGTCGTCCTTGACGATGCGCGCCGCCGCCACGGTGTCCAGGCGCGCAAAGGCGTCCAGCGCCTGGCGCAGCAGCGAGATCGCCATCTCGCCCGAGAGCTTGACCTCGGCGTAATTGATGCTGTGCGCCGACGCGTCTTCCATGATGTGCTTGGTGCGCTTGGCGATCTTCTCGGCCTCGTCGCCGGCGCGCTCCAGGTTGGTGATGGTCTTGGAGATGGCCATCACCAGGCGCAGGTCGCGCGCGGTCGGCTGGCGCCGGGCAATGATGTTGCCGCAGTCGGCATCGATCTCGACTTCCAGCGCGTTGAGCTGGATCTCCCGGGCGATGACCTGGTCGGCGGTCTCGCCATCGAAGTCGGACAGCGCGCGCATGGCGAGCTCGATCTGCGACTCGACCAGGCCGCCCATCTGCAGCAGCTTGGTGTTGATCGCGTTGAGGTCGGCGTCGAACTGAGTCGACAGGTGCTTGTCTGGCATGGGATTCTCCTGGCCGCTTATGGATATGCTACGCCCTGCGGTAACGATCAGCCGAACCGGCCGGTAATGTAGTCTTCCGTTTCCTTGCGGTGCGGCTTGATGAAGATCTTCTCGGTCTCGCCGAACTCGATCAGTTCGCCCAGGTACATGTAGGCGGTGTAGTCCGAGCAGCGCGCCGCCTGCTGCATGTTGTGGGTAACGATCACGACCGTGTACTCGTCCTTCAGCTCCGCGATCAGTTCCTCGATGCGGCCGGTGGAAATCGGATCGAGTGCCGAGCACGGCTCGTCCAGCAGCAACACTTCCGGGCGGATGGCAATGCCGCGCGCGATGCACAGGCGCTGCTGCTGGCCGCCGGACAGGCCGTAGCCGGACTGATGCAGCTTGTCCTTGGCCTCGTTCCACAGCGCCGCCTTGGTCAGCGCCCATTCCACGCGGTCGTCCATCTCCGAGCGCGACAGCTTCTCGAACAGGCGCACGCCGAAGGCGATGTTGTCGTAGATCGACATCGGGAACGGTGTCGGCTTCTGGAACACCATGCCGACCTTGGCGCGCAGCAGCGCGATGTCCTGGCGCGCGGTCAGCAGGTTGTCGCCGTCCATGTTGATCTCACCCTCGGCGCGCTGCTCGGGATACAGCGCATACATCTTGTTGAAGGTGCGCAGCAGCGTCGACTTGCCGCACCCCGACGGTCCGATGAAGGCCGTGACCTTGCGGTCGGGGATCGACATGTTGATGTCCTTCAGCGCATGGAACTGGCCGTAGTAGAAGTTCAGGTTGCGCACGTCGATCTTGGCGCGTACCGAATCGGGAATGTCGATGACGGTGGAGGTCATTGCGTTTCTCGCTTGCAGTCTTTGGGCGGGACGGTTTGCGTGGTCCGGCCGCTTATTTCTTGAACAGGATGCGCGCCAGGATATTCAGGGCCAGCACGCCGATCGTAATCAGGAACACACCCGCCCAGGCCAGTTGCTGCCATTCGGTGAACGGGCTCATGGCAAAGCGGAAGATCGTCACCGGCAGGTTGGCCATCGGCTTGTTCAGGTCGCTGGTCCAGAACTGATTGGACAGCGCGGTGAACAGCAGCGGCGCGGTCTCGCCGGCGATACGGGCGACGGCCAGCAACACCCCGGTCACAATGCCGGCGTAGGATGACTTCACCGTGATCGACAGCACCATCTTCCACTTGGGCGTGCCGAGTGCGAAGGCCGCCTCGCGCAGCGCGTTGGGCACCAGGTTCAGCATGTTCTCGGTGGTGCGCACCACGATCGGCACCTGCAGCAGCGCCAGCGCGCAGATCCCGGCCCAGCCCGAGAAGTGGCCCATGCGGGTCACCACCAGCGCGTAGACAAAGAGGCCGATCACAATCGACGGCGCCGACAGCAGGATGTCGTTGATAAAGCGGATAAAGCTGGCCAGCGGCGAGCTCTTGCCGTACTCGGCCAGGTAGATGCCGGCCAGGATGCCCAGCGGCGTGCCGAACAGCGTGGCCATGCCGACCATCACGAAGCTGCCGAAGATGGCGTTGGCCAGGCCGCCGCCAGCGGTATTCGGCGCCGGGGTCATCTGCGTGAACAGGTCCAGCGACAGGCCGCCCACGCCCAGCGTGACGGTGGTCCACAGGATCCACGCCAGCCAGAACAGGCCGAAGCCCATCGCCACCAGCGAGGCGGTCAGTGCATACAGGTTGGTGCGGCGGCGGCGCGCCTGCAGCCGGGTGCGGATGGCATCCGCGTCGGCACGGACCGCCGGGATCGATGCGGTTGACACAGCTTGACTCGCGCTCATTTGGTTCCCTCATTCTTTGCCAGTCGCAGCAGCAGCAGCTTGGACAGCGCCAGCACCACGAAGGTAATGAAGAACAGGATCAGGCCCAGTTCCATCAGCGCCGCGGTGTGCAGGCCGGCGCCGGCTTCGGCGAATTCGTTGGCGAGCGCCGAGGTGATGCTGTTGCCCGGCGAGAACAGCGAGGCGCTGTCCAGCAGGTTGGTGTTGCCGATCACGAAGGTGACGGCCATGGTCTCGCCCAGTGCGCGGCCCAGGCCCAGCATCACGCCGCCGATGACACCGGCGCGGGTGTAGGGCAGCACCACGTTCCACATCACTTCCCAGGTGGTGCAGCCCACGCCGTAGGCCGATTCCTTGAGCAGCACCGGGGTGACTTCAAACACGTCGCGCATCACCGAAGCGATGTACGGGATGATCATGATCGCCAGGATCACGCCCGCGCACAGCAGGCCGATGCCCAGCGGCGCGCCCTGGAACAGCTTGCCGACCACCGGCAGCTGGCCCACCGTGGCGGCCAGGGGCTTCTGGAAATACTCGCCGAAGATCGGCGCGAACACGAGCAGGCCCCACATGCCGTAGACGATCGACGGCACCGCGGCGAGCAGTTCGATGGCCGTGCCCAGCGGGCGGCGCAGCCAGGCCGGCGACAGCTCGGTCAGGAACAGCGCGATGCCGAAGCTCACCGGCACCGCGATGATCAGCGCGATCAGCGAGGTCACGATGGTGCCGTAGATGGGCACCAGCGCGCCATAGACATCGGCGGGAGGATCCCACTCCGCGGTCCACAGGAAGCGCGCACCGAAGGTCTGGATCGACGGCCAGGCGCTGATCGCGAGCGAGACGATGATGCCGCCCAGCAGCAGCAGGGTCACGATCGCGGCGCCCCGCGTCAGGCCGCCGAACAGGATGTCGCCCATGCGGCTCGGGGGCTGGACGTTGCGGATCTCGGAGGGGGTAGTCGCCATGTCGGGAATTCAGGGTGGATCGCCGCTCCCGCCTGGGCGGGAGCCTGGTGTCCGGGCCAGTTTCGGGCAGCCCGGCCACCGGCCCCGCACTCGCGCGGGGCCGGCGATGCCGTCAGGATCAGTACAGCGCCTTGCCCGAGGCGTCCTTGACGCTGGTCTTCCAGGTCGAACGGATCTGGTTCACAACGTTTTCCGGCAGCGGCACGTAGTCAAGGTCGGCGGCCATGTTGGCGCCGCTCTTGTAGGCCCAGTCGAAGAACTTCAGCACTTCGGCACCCTGCGCGGCCTTTTCCTGGTTCTTGTGGACCAGGATGAAGGTGGCGCCCGCGATCGGCCAGGCTTCCTTGCCCGGCTGGTTGGTCAGGATCTGGTAGTAGGTCTTGCTCCAGTCCGCACCGGCGGCGGCAGCCTTGAAGGCATCGTCGCCCGGCTTGACCACGGCACCCGACGCGTTCTTCATGTTCACGTGGGTCATCTTGTTCTGCTTGGCGTAGGCGTACTCGACGTAGCCGATGGCGCCGTTCAGGCGCTGCACGAAGGCGGCGACGCCCTCGTTGCCCTTGCCGCCGGTGCCGCCGCCCGGCCAGTTGACCGTGGTGCCCTCGCCCACCGCGCTCTTCCAGTCCGGGCTGACCTTGGACAGGTAGTTGGTGAAGATGAAGGTAGTGCCCGAACCGTCGGCGCGGCGCACCGGCAGGATGTCCTGGCTCGGCAGCTTGGCTTGCGGGTTCAGCGCCTTGATCGCGGGGTCATCCCACTTCTTGATCTTGCCCAGGTAGATATTGGCCAGCACTTCGCCCGTGATGGTCAGATCGCCCGGCTTTACGCCCTGCAGGTTGATCACCGGCACCACGCCGCCGATCACGGTCGGGAACTGGACCAGGCCCTGCTTGTTCAGGTCCTCGTCCTTCAGCGGCGCGTCCGAGGCACCGAAATCGACCGTCTTGGCGCCGATCTGCTTGATCCCGCCCGACGAGCCGATGGATTGATAGTTGACCTTATTACCCGTTGCTTTTTGGTATGCGTCGGCCCACTTGGAATACACGGGCGCCGGGAAAGAAGCGCCTGCACCGGTAATTTCCGCCGCGAACGCAGTACCCGCCACCACCATCGAAACGATGCCTGCCACGGCAGTCTTGACCAGCTTCATATGTCCTCCAGAGAACATTGGTTGGGAATGACAAATTTTTGACAAGACGAACTCTATGCTCCCTGTATGACAATTCCGTGACATCTTTAAATCTTCTTGGAACCGGCCTCCAGCAAGGGATCGCCGCGGCCATCCGGCAATCATGGTGACGCAATATGACGGCGGTTAATTGCGCTATAGAATAAAAAAACGCCGGGACTGGCCCGGCGTTCCTGGTCAGGGGGCGGCGTATCAGGCGCCCAAGGCATCGGCCAGCCGCCTGGCCGCGCGCTCGGCCATTTCAGCCTGCTCGGCCTCGACCATCACGCGCACCACCGGCTCGGTGCCGGAGGCACGGATCAGCACCCGGCCGCGCCCCTCCAGTTCAGGCTCGACCGCCGCGCGCGCGGCCTGCAGGCCGGCATGCGACTGCCAGTCGAAGCCTTTCTGCACGCGCACGTTGATGAGCGTCTGCGGGAACAGCCTTACGCCCTCGAGCAACTGCGCCAGAGTCTTGCCGCTGCGGCGCAGCGCGGCCAGCACCTGCAGCGCCGACACGATGCCGTCGCCGGTGCTGTGGCGGTCCAGGCACAGCAGGTGGCCGGAGCCCTCGCCGCCCAGAGTCCAGCTGCGCTTGTTCAACTCTTCCAGCACATAGCGGTCACCCACCTTGGCGCGCACGAATTCCACGCCCTGGCGCTTGAGCGCGAGCTCCACCGCCATATTGGTCATCAGCGTGCCCACGGCACCCGGCACCGCCTGGCCAGCGGCCTGGCGGTCGCGCACGATCAGATACAGCAGTTCGTCGCCGTTGTAGAGACGGCCGTCGGCATCCACCACCTGCAAGCGGTCGGCGTCGCCGTCAAAGGCCAGGCCCAGGTCAGCGCCATGGGCCTTGACCGCCTCAACCAGCTTGGCCGGCGCGGTGGCGCCGTAGCCGTCGTTGATATTGCGGCCGTCCGGCTGGTTGCCGATCGAAACCACGTCGGCGCCCAGCTCATGGAACACGTGCGGCGCGATGTGGTAGGCGGCGCCATGGGCGCAGTCGACCACCAGTTTCAGGCCGTACAGGTCCTGCTCATGCGGGAAGGTGCTCTTGCAGAACTCGATATAGCGGCCGGGCGCATCGTTGATGCGGCGCGCGCGGCCCAGGTCATCGGACGGCGCGCACACCATCGGCTCTTCGATGGCAGCCTCGATCTCTGCCTCGACCGCATCGGGCAGCTTGTCGCCGTCGGCCGAAAAGAACTTGATGCCGTTGTCGTAGTAGGGATTGTGGCTGGCCGAGATCACCACGCCGGCGGACAGCCGCAGCGCCCGCGTCAGATAGGCGATGCCCGGCGTCGGCAGCGGGCCGGTCAGCAGCACGTGCACGCCGGCCGAGGTGAAGCCGGCTTCCAGCGCCGCTTCCAGCATATAGCCGGAAATGCGCGTGTCCTTGCCGATCAGCACGGTCGGCTTGCCTTGCCCGGTCTTGGCGCCGTGGGCCAGCACCTTGCCGGCCGCATGGCCCAGGCGCATCACGAAGTCCGGCGTGATCGGCGCCTCGCCGACCCTGCCCCGCACGCCATCTGTCCCGAAATACTTGCGTGTCATTCGCTGATTCCCTTTCTTTACTCTGATCGTTGTTCTGCCTGCGGTGGCCGCGGCTGGTTCAGGCCGCGCCAACGGACTCGTTGCGCACCGCCCACCAGGTCTTCACGGCGTCCACCGTCTGCTCCACATCATGCACGCGCACGATAAATGCTCCGCGCTCCAGCGCACACACCGCGGCGGCAATGCTGGCGGCAACACGCTGCTGCGGCGGCCGGCCACCAAGGACCGCGCCCAGCGTGGACTTGCGCGAGATGCCAGCCAGCACCGGCAGGCCCTCAAGCGCCAGCCGCGGCAGTTGGCCGAGCAGGCGCAGATTATGATCGGGTGTCTTGCCGAAGCCAAACCCCGGATCGAGGGAGATGCGCGCATCGTCGATGCCGGCAGCGCGCAGCACGGCAATGCGCTCGGCAAGGAACCCGGCCACCTCGGCGACCACGTCATCGTAGTGCGGGTCTTCCTGCATGGTCTGCGGATCGCGCTGCATATGCATCACGCACAGGCCCGCCTGCCCCGCCGCCACGGCCTCGACCGCGCCCGGCATGCGGAAACCCCAGATATCGTTGATGAGATCGGCTCCGGCCGCAAGCGCGGCGCGCATGACCTCGGGCTTGTAGGTATCGACCGAGAGCGGCTTGCCGCAGTCGCGCAGTGCTTCCACCACCGGGATCACGCGCGCCAGTTCGTCTTCCAGCGGCAGCGCCGCCGAACCGGGCCGGCTGGATTCCCCGCCGATGTCGATGATGTCAACGCCCTCGGCGATCATCTGCCCGGCATGGCGCAGCGCCGCGTCCCGGCTGGCATGCTGGCCGCCATCCGAGAAGGAATCGGGCGTGACGTTGAGGATACCCATCACCAGCGGGCGCTGGTCCAGGGCAAAGCGAAAACGGCCGCACTGGAAATACCTGGTCTGAGAAGTCTGCTGCAAGGTAGGAATGCTTGATTCAATCCGGGCGCGGCAGATGCCGCGCAAAAGGAAAAGCCGGTGCACCAGGCACCGGCTTCAGGGACAGGCACTACACAGCCATCACTACGGCGTCGTCTGTGGACGAACCAGGATCAGGCCGTGGCGGGCGCGTTGGTCGGCGCCACCGGCGAACCGCCCGGAGGCGTGCTGCCGCCGCCGTTCGGGCCCGACGCGCTGCGCGGCGGACGCGGCGGCTTGCCGGCCATGATGTCGTTGACCTGGTCGGCATCGATGGTTTCCCATTCCATCAGCGCGTTGGTCATGGCTTCGACCTTGTCGCGGTTCTCTTCGAGCAGGCGCTTGGCCAGCGCGTATTGCTCGTCGATGATGCGGCGGATCTCGGCGTCGACCTTCTGCTGCGTGGCTTCCGACACCGTCTTCGACGACAGCTTGCCGAACATGCCATCCTGCTCGGTATCCACGTAGACCATGGCACCCAGCGAATCGCTCATGCCGAAGCGGGTCACCATGTCGCGGGCGAGCTTGGTGGCGCGCTCGAAGTCGTTGGAAGCACCGGTGCTCATGGCGTTGAGGAAGACCTCTTCCGCCGCACGGCCGCCGAAGAGGATGGCAACCTCTTCCAGCATGCTGTCCTTGTACTTCGAATACTTGTCATGCTCCGGCAGCTGCCAGGTCACACCCAGCGCCCAGCCACGCGGCATGATGGTGACCTTGTGCACCGGGTCAGCCTTGGGCAGCAGCTTGGCCACTACCGCATGGCCCGACTCATGGTAAGCCGTGGCCCGGCGCTCTTCTTCGCGCATGACCGTCGACTTGCGCTCCGGACCCATGTAGATCTTGTCCTTGGCGTCCTCGAAGTCCTGCATGTCGACCACGCGCTTGCTCCGGCGGGCGGCAAACAGTGCGGCTTCGTTGACCAGGTTGGCCAGGTCCGCGCCCGAGAAGCCCGGGGTGCCGCGCGCGATGATCGAGGCGTCGACATCGTTGCCGATCGGCACCTTGCGCATATGGACCTTCAGGATCTGCTCGCGGCCGCGGATGTCCGGCAGGCCCACGTAGACCTGGCGGTCGAAACGGCCCGGACGCAGCAGCGCCTTGTCCAGCACGTCGGCACGGTTGGTCGCGGCGATCACGATCACGCCCGAGTTGGCCTCGAAGCCGTCCATCTCGACCAGCATCTGGTTCAGGGTCTGCTCGCGCTCGTCGTTGCCGCCGCCCATGCCGGCGCCACGATGGCGGCCGACCGCGTCGATTTCATCGATGAACACGATGCAGGGTGCCTGCTTCTTGGCGTTCTCGAACATGTCGCGCACGCGGGCCGCGCCCACGCCGACGAACATTTCCACAAAGTCGGAACCCGAGATGCTGAAGAACGGCACCTTGGCCTCGCCGGCAATGGCGCGCGCCAGCAGCGTCTTGCCGGTACCCGGAGGGCCTACCAGCAGCACGCCGCGCGGGATGCGCCCGCCCAGCTTCTGGAATTTCTGCGGGTCCTTCAGGAAGTCGACCAGCTCGACCACTTCTTCCTTGGACTCGTCGCAGCCGGCGACGTCCTGGAACGTGACGGCGTTCTGGTTCTCGTCGATCAGGCGCGCACGCGACTTGCCGAATGAGAAAGCGCCGCCTTTGCCGCCCCCCTGCATCTGGCGCATCATGTAGAACCAGAACACGATGATCAGCAGGGTCGGCCCGAGGTAATACAGGGCCTGCACCAGCACGTTGGGTTCGTCGTCCGCCTTGCCGGTCACCTGGACGCCGTACTTCATCAGGTCGCCGACCATCCAGATGTCGCCCGGCGAGATGATGGTGTACTTGGCGCCTTCCTTAGGCGAGACCACCAGGTTGCGGCCCTGCACGTCGACACGCGACACCTTGCCATTCTTGGCGTCATCCATGAACTGCGAATAGGTGACGCTGTCCTGCGCACGGGGCTTGTCGAACTGCTTGAAGACGGTAAACAACACCAGCGCGATTACGAGCCAGATTGCCGCCTTTTGAAACAGGTTGTTATTCAAGGCCGAACTCCTTTGCAATTGCCTTGCCAACGGATAGCTGCATTGTAATGCAGCGCCCGCCCTCGGGGGGAAACAGAGAAACTATGATGCCGATAGCACCGGGTGGGGCACTTTCCACGCTTCTTTTTTCGCCCTGGCTTGTATCGAGACCGGTCAATCCACTGCCTTGAGGTAGCGCCCAAGGATAAAGGTTTCGGAAGACTTGTCGCGAGACGCCTTGGGCTTGCGTTTCGCAACCACTTTGAAATGCCGTTTGAACTTCTCCACGATCTGGCTGTAGCCGCTCCCGTGGAAGCACTTTACCAGCAATGCCCCCTCCGGCTTAAGGTGGGCCTGCGCAAATTCCAGCGCCAGGTCGCACAGGTACTCGATCCGTGCTGCATCGGCGAAGGCCACACCGGACAAATTGGGGGCCATGTCCGACAAAACAAGGTCAATCTTGTTACCGCCGGAGGCGTCCAGCACCACACTTTCCAGTTCGCGGAAGACTGATTCCTCGCGAAAGTCACCCTGGATGAAAGTGACGTCGGCGACCGGTTCCATCGGCAGCAGGTCGATCGCGACCACGGCGCCATCGATCCTGCCGTCCTTGGCCCGGGGCGAGTCCGCCAGCTTGTTGCGGGCGTACTGGCTCCAGCTGCCCGGCGCCGCGCCCAGGTCGACGATCACCTGCCCCGGGCGGATCAGCTTGTCCTGCTCGTCGATCTCCTTGAGCTTGTAGGCCGCGCGGGCGCGATAGCCCTCGCGCTGGGCCATTTTCACGTACGGATCGTTGATGTGGTCGTGCAGCCACGAATGATTGAACTTGTTTTTTGCCATGCCAGTTACCAGCCTGTTCCCTGCCCCGCCCGCCGGTCAATGCCGCCCGCGAAGGTTTTCCTACTGTTTTGATGATTTTGCTGCCCGACAGTGCCGGATTGACGGATAATACGCGCCAATCCGCATCCCGACCGCCGGCTCGCCTTATCAGCTGCCGGCTTGCCGCCCCCGGGCGGCCGTCGGCAGCCTGTCCTTGCCCGACCCGCCGTGTCACGACCGGCGCGGGCTGCAGCGCCCGATTTCCAGCGCCCACGCGCTCTATCACTATTTCAAGCGCCTAATAATCAGCGCCAACTTATGCCTGCTCTACAACTAGTCCCTGCCCAGCGCTCTGACCTGCGCTCCCGTGCCCATGCCCTGAACCCGGTCGTGATGGTCGGCGCCGAAGGCCTGACCCGTGCCGTACTGGCCGAGATCGACCGCAGCCTGGCCGCCCACGACCTGATCAAGATCCGCGTGTTCGGCGACGATCGCGATGCGCGCATCGCCATCTACGAGGAAATCTGCGACCAGCTCAGCGCCGCGCCGATCCAGCATATCGGCAAGCTGCTGGTGGTCTGGCGTCCGGGCGAAGCGCGCCTGAAGGAAAACCAGGCCGAAGACCTGGGCCGCCACACCCCCGCCCGCCGTGGCGGCGCGGCCCCGCGCACGGTGACGGTCAAGAAGCCCAGCGCCGCGCCGAACCGCCGTCCGACCCGCAAGGAAGTCACGGTGCTTGGCAACGAGCGCGTCACCGCCGGCGGCAATGTGAAGCGTTCGCGCGCACGCCCGACCAGCCAGAAGAAGAAGGCGCTGGGCTGAGCACGATCAGCTGAAGCATGGCGGGGTCGCTGCCAGGCGACGCCCGATGCCGGCACGCCACGCCCGTGGCGGTGCCGGCGGCCGGCCTCATTCCCCGGCCGAACGCGGCGCCGAAGCGCGCCACACCAGCACCAGCGCCAGCAGGCTTTGCAGCAGGTAGAAGGCGCTCGACACGCCGTGCAGCATGCCGAACTGCGCCTTGTAAGGCGATTCCGAAACGCCGACGCCCAGCGCCAGCGCCTTTTCCTTCAGGCCGGCCATGAACGGCTGGGTGCCGAAGTAGCCCGCCAGCACGCAGCACAACATGCCCAGCACCAGCCAGCGCAGGCCGCGATAGCGGTGGGCACCGCGCCGGATCATCACGTTGCACAGCACCAGCTGCAGCACGCCGATGGTGACCCCGACGATGGCCTCGGTATGGAACAGGTGCCCGGCGATCATGCCCGCCATCTCGCGGCTGGGCAGCACCGAGAACAAGGTCGGCGCCACCATGTAGCCGACGGTCCAGAGGCTGCCTGCCCACACCACCGTCAGCAGCAGGAAGATGCGGTGCGGCAGCGGCGGCAGATTGTTATAGGAATTGGAGAACACGTGCCGGTCTTTCCGGTGGGCCGGGCCAGGTGCAAGCCTGCCGGCCGGGCCGGCGTCAGATATAGCGTACGGTAATGACTTCGTACTCGCGCTCGCCACCAGGGGCCAGCACGGTTGCGACGTCGCCTTCGAACTTGCCGATCAGCGCACGCGCGATGGGCGAGCTGACTGAGATCTTGCCGACGTCGATGTCGGCTTCGTCATCGCCCACGATCTGGTAGCTGACGGGACTGCCGGACTCCAGGTCTTCCAGGTCCACAGTCGCGCCAAAGACGATGCGGCCGTCGGTGTCCAGCTGGGTCGGGTCGATGATCTGCGCGGCCGACAGCTTGGCCTCCACTTCCAGGATGCGGCCTTCGATAAAGGCTTGCTTTTCCTTGGCGGCGTCGTATTCGGCGTTTTCAGACAGGTCGCCCTGTGCGCGGGCTTCCGAGATCGCATTGATCACCGCCGGACGCTCGACAGCCTTCAGGCGCTGCAACTCCTCCTTCAGGAGCTCTGCGCCACGCTTGGTAATCGGAATGGTGCTCATGTCTTCGTTCAACAAAAAAATGAGCCGCAGCGGAGCTGGAGCCATCCCTGGCCAATGCTGCCAGGGCACTTCCGCTCAACCGCGGCTTTCAGACAGGACCGAATGCGGGCACGCCGCATCGATCGGCGAATTTGACGTAGTTTAGGCCAGGAAGCCCGCCGGCAGCAACTCCGGCGGGCTTCCTGGCCTTGACCGGGCGCAATGCGCCCGGCCAGTGGCGATGTGCCGCTTGCCTTACCTGCGGGGCTTCAGGCCAGCGAGGCGTGCAGGCTCTGCAGGTCGTAGACCTCCAGGCTCTGCATGTGCTTCAGGCCCTCCACCGCGGCGCGGGCGCCGGCGATGGTGGTGTAGTAAGGAATGCGGTGGGCCAGCGCCGAGGTCCGGATCGAGCGCGAATCGGCAATCGCGGTGCGGGTTTCGTCCACGGTGGTGAACACCAGCGCCAGTTCGCCGTTCTTGATCATGTCCACGATATGCGGACGGCCGTCCTTGACCTTGTTGACGGTCTTGACCGGGATGCCGGCGGCCTCGATGGCCGACGCGGTGCCGCGGGTGGCAACGATCGGGTAGCCCATGTCGTGCAGCATGCGTGCCACGCCAACGGCGCGCGGCTTGTCGCTGTCCTTCACGGTGATCAGCACGGTGCCCTTCTCCGGCAGGCGCGAACCCGCGGCCAGCTGGCTCTTGAACAGCGCCTCGCCGAAGGCCTTGCCCACGCCCATCACTTCGCCGGTCGAGCGCATTTCAGGTCCGAGGACCGGATCGACGCCCGGGAACTTGTTGAACGGGAACACCGCTTCCTTGACGCTGTAGTACGGCGGGATGACTTCTTCGCCGATACCCTGCTCGTCCAGCGACTGGCCCGCCATGCAGCGCGCGGCGATCTTGGCCAACTGCAAGCCGGTGGCCTTGGACACGTACGGCACGGTGCGCGAGGCGCGCGGGTTCACTTCCAGCACGTAGACGGTATCGACGCCGTCGTTCTGCTGGATCGCGAACTGCACGTTCATCAGGCCGATCACGTTCAGCGCCTTGGCCATCGCGGCGGTCTGGCGCTTCAGTTCAGCCACGGTCTCGGCCGACAGCGAGTACGGCGGCAGCGAGCACGCGGAGTCGCCCGAGTGCACGCCAGCCTGCTCGATGTGCTCCATCACGCCGCCGATGAAGACGCGCTTGCCGTCGGAGATGGCATCGACGTCGCACTCGATGGCGTCGTTCAGGAAGCGGTCCAGCAGCACCGGGGAATCGTTCGAGACCTTGACGGCCTCGCGCATGTAGCGCTCGAGGTCGCGCGGCTCATGCACGATTTCCATGGCGCGGCCGCCCAGCACGTACGACGGGCGCACCACCAGCGGGTAGCCGATTTCTTCGGCCAGGCGCAGCGCTTCGTCCTCGGCACGCGCGGTGCGGTTGGGCGGCTGGCGCAGGCCCAGTTCCTGCAGCAGCTTCTGGAAGCGCTCGCGGTCCTCGGCCGCGTCGATCATGTCGGGGCTGGTGCCGATGATGGGCACGCCGTTGGCTTCCAGGTCCAGCGCCAGCTTCAGCGGGGTCTGGCCGCCGTACTGCACGATCACGCCGACCGGCTTCTCGAGCGCGACGATCTCCAGCACGTCTTCGAGCGTCAGCGGCTCGAAGTACAGGCGGTCCGAGGTGTCATAGTCGGTCGACACGGTTTCCGGGTTACAGTTGACCATGATGGTCTCGTACCCGTCTTCGCGCAGCGCCAGCGCGGCGTGCACGCAGCAGTAGTCGAACTCGATGCCCTGGCCGATCCGGTTCGGGCCGCCGCCCAGCACCATGATCTTCTTCTTGTCGGTCGGCTGCGCCTCGCACTCGCCATGCTCGGCCTCGTAGGTCGAGTACATGTAGGCGGTGTTGGTGGCGAACTCGGCCGCGCAGGTGTCCACGCGCTTGTAGACCGGGCGCACGTTCTGGGCGATGCGCGCTTCGCGCACGGCCTTGGCGTCGGTCTTCAGCAGCTTGGCCAGGCGGCGGTCGGAGAAGCCCTTCTGCTTCAGGAAGCGCAGCTCGGCGGTCGACAGGCTTTCCAGCGTGCGCGCCTTGACCAGGCCTTCGGTCTTGATGATGTCTTCGATCTGGGCCAGGAACCACGGGTCGATGTCGGTCTCGGCATAGACCTCTTCCAGCGACATGCCCAGGCGGAAGGCGTCGCCCACGTACCAGATGCGGTCGGGGCCGGCTTCGCCGATTTCCTCGACGACCTCGTCACGGTCCGTCGACTTTTCGTCCAGGCCGTCGACGCCCACTTCCAGGCCGCGCAGGGCCTTCTGGAACGATTCCTGGAAGGTGCGGCCCATCGCCATCACCTCGCCCACCGACTTCATCTGGGTGGTCAGGTGGCTGTCGGCCTGCGGGAATTTCTCAAACGCGAAACGCGGCACCTTGGTGACCACGTAGTCGATCGACGGCTCGAACGAGGCCGGGGTCGCGCCGCCGGTGATCTCGTTCTTCAGCTCGTCCAGCGTGTAGCCCACGGCCAGCTTGGCCGCGACCTTGGCGATCGGGAAGCCGGTGGCCTTGGAGGCCAGCGCCGACGAACGCGACACCCGCGGGTTCATCTCGATGACGATCATGCGACCGTCCTTCGGGTTGATCGAGAACTGCACGTTGGAGCCGCCGGTGTCGACACCGATCTCGCGCAGCACGGCCAGCGACGCGTTGCGCAGGATCTGGTATTCCTTGTCGGTCAGGGTCTGCGCCGGAGCGACGGTGATCGAGTCGCCGGTGTGGATGCCCATCGGGTCCAGGTTCTCGATCGAGCAGATGATGATGCAGTTGTCCTTCTTGTCGCGGACGACTTCCATCTCATACTCTTTCCAGCCCAGCAGCGATTCTTCGATCAGCAGCTCGCGCGTCGGCGACAGGTCCAGGCCGCGCTTGCAGATCTCTTCGAATTCTTCGCGGTTGTAGGCGATGCCGCCGCCGCTGCCGCCCAGCGTGAACGACGGGCGGATCACGATCGGGTAGCCGCCGGTACCGGTTTCCTGGGCAATGCGCGACTGCACGGCCATGGCTTCGTCCATCGAGTGGGCGATGCCCGACTTGGCCGAACCCAGACCGATCTTGGTCATGGCGTCCTTGAACTTCTGGCGGTCCTCGGCCTTGTCGATGGCTTCCGGCGAGGCGCCGATCAGCTCGACCTTGTACTTGTCCAGCACGCCGTGACGGTGCAGGTCCAGCGCGCAGTTCAGCGCGGTCTGGCCGCCCATGGTCGGCAGGATCGCGTCCGGGCGCTCCTTCTCGATGATGCGCTCGACCACTTCCCAGGTGATCGGCTCGATGTAGGTCACATCGGCCGTGTTGGGGTCGGTCATGATGGTCGCCGGGTTCGAATTGACCAGGATGACCTTGAAGCCTTCCTCGCGCAGCGCCTTGCAGGCCTGGGCGCCGGAGTAGTCGAACTCGCACGCCTGGCCGATGATGATGGGGCCCGCGCCGATAATCAGGATGCTCTTGATGTCTGTGCGTTTTGGCATTGCACGCTCTCTTTATGGGCCGGCCCGCCTTGCCTGCGGACCGCGCCGGTAATCAGGGAATCCGTCAGGATTCAAAAATATCGTCTTGCTCAGTTCATCGTGGCCGTCGCCAGCTTGGCGCCGAAGCCGATGAACATCGCGCCCACCCCGCTCGACATGCCCGCCGACAGGCGCCGGCGGCGCCGGAATGCGTCGGCCAGCTTCGCGCCCACGAAGATGATCGTGGTCAGGTAGGCAAAGCTGCAGAACTGGGCGACCAGGCCCAGCACGGAGAACGACAGCACCGGGTAAGCGAAGGCCGGGTCGACAAACTGGATGAAGAACGAGATGAAGAACAGGATCGCCTTCGGGTTCAGCAGGCTGATCAGCAACGCCTTGCGGAACGGGTCGGACTGGTCGGCCTTGCTAACCGGCGCGGCGGCGGCGGCATCGCCGCGTGCGGCCCAGTTGCGCAGCGCGCCGCGCAGCATGCTGAAACCAATCCACGCCAGGTAGGCCGCGCCGACGTACTTCACCACGTAGAACAGCGCCGGGCTGGCCTTGAGCAGCGAGGCCACGCCCGCCGCCGACAGCACCATCAGCACGAAGTCGCCCAGGAACACCCCGCACGCGCCCTTGTAGCCGGCGCGCACGCCGCGCTGCGCCGCCACCGACAGCACGTACATCGAGTTCGGCCCCGGCAGCAGCACGATAAAGATCGTGCCCAGCACATAGGTCCAGAAATCGGTGATGCCGAAAGCGGTATGCATGAAGGCGTTCATGGGATGTCCCTGAGGTCTGCGCTGTTCTTCTTGCCCGCTTACTTGCGCGCGTCCGTCATCAGCTTGATGAAGCGGTCGAACAGGTAAGCCACGTCGTTCGGACCGGGCGACGCCTCCGGATGGCCCTGGAAGCAGAAGGCCGGCTTGTCGGTCAGCGCGAAACCCTGCAGCGAACCGTCGAACAGCGACTTGTGCGTCACGCGCACATTCGACGGCAGCGTGTCCGCATCGACCGCGAAGCCGTGGTTCTGCGACGTGATCACCACGCGGCCATCGTCCAGGTCCTTGACCGGGTGGTTGGCGCCATGGTGGCCGAACTTCATTTTCAGGGTCTTGGCGCCTACTGCCAGCGCCATGATCTGGTGGCCCAGGCAGATGCCGAAGGTCGGGATGCCGCGCTCGATGAACTCGCGCGTGGCGGCGATGGCATAGTCGCACGGCTCGGGGTCACCGGGGCCGTTGGACAGGAACACGCCGTCCGGATTCAGCGCCAGCGCGTCGGCGGCGCTCGCCTGCGCGGGCAGCACCGTGACCTTGCAGCCGCGCTCGGCCAGCATGCGCAGGATGTTGTACTTGACGCCGTAGTCATAGGCGACCACGTGGAATTGCGGCTGGTCCTGCTTGCCGTAGCCTTCGCCCAGCTTCCATTCGGACTGGGTCCACTCGTACGGTTCCTTGACCGAGACTACCTTGGCCAGGTCCATGCCGGCCAGGCCGGGGAACGAGCGGGCCAGGTCGATGGCCTTCTGGACATTGTCTTCGCCGGCCAGGATGCAGCCGTTCTGGGCACCCTTTTCACGCAGGATACGCGTCAGCTTGCGCGTATCGATGCCGGCGATGGCCACCACCTTTTCCTGCTTCAGGTAGTGGGCAAGGGTGTGCTCCTTGCGGAAGTTCGAGGCCAGGATCGGCAGATCCTTGATGATCAGGCCGGCGGCATGGACTTTCGTGGCTTCGACATCCTCAGGATTGACCCCGTAGTTACCGATATGCGGATACGTCAGCGTGACGATCTGCCGGGAGTAACTCGGGTCGGTGAGGATTTCCTGGTAACCGGTGATGGCGGTGTTGAACACCACTTCACCGATGGTATGGCCGGAAGCGCCAATGGAATAGCCACGAAAGACCGTGCCGTCTGCAAGCGCGAGAATGGCGGACGGAAAAGACGGTAACACGGGTAGGCTCCTGCTGGACTCACCCCGTGACCGACCAATCGACGCCTCGTGCCTCCCAGGCTGGATCCGTGACGGCGGCAGCGGCATTGCGCCGATGCGGTCGGATCCGGTTGCGACATGCTCCTTGCGTCACATTGAATGCGGACAGCAAAGGCGGCGCGGCTGGGGGCGGCGGAAGGTGGAAAGCGGTAGGCGCTAGGGTGAAGGGTTCTGAAAGCGAAACTTTCGAATTATATCCCGCGCCACCCAATTTCTCAAGTTTTCAAGGACTTGCACGCGGCAGGCAGCGGCGGCGCCACGCCGCCGGCCACCGTCCTGCCCTGTGCCTGCTACGTTACGCCCGCGGCGGCACGACCGCCGTGACCTCGATTTCCACCTTGGCGCGCGGCTCCACCAGGTCCGCAACCTCGACCGCCGTCATCGCCGGGAAGTGGCGGCCGATGATGGCCCGGTAATGCTGGCCGATCGCCCCATAGGCGCCGACATATTCCGCCTTGTCCTTCACATACCAGGTCATGCGCACGATATGCTCGGGCAGCGCGTCTCCGGCCGCCAGCACGGCAACCACGTTGCGCAGCGCCTGCGCCACCTGCAGGCCGAAGTCGTCGGTCTCGAATTCACATTTGCCGGTCCAGCCGATCTGGCCGCTGACAAAGAGGAGGCGGCTGCCGACCTGCATTTCGGTCATGGTGCCGTTGGCGTAGCCACGCGGAGGCGCCCAGTCGGGCGGCTGCAGGATGTTCATGATGCGTTTTCCTGTTGATTATCTGTATGAGTGAATGGAATTCGGGGATTCAGGCCGTCGCGACCAGGTAGGCCGACATGGCCTCGCGCACGGCATCGGGCAGCGGCTGCGGAGCAATCGAGCCGGTATCGACGCAGACCAGCCGCTGCGTCACTTCCATGCGGGTATCGTCATGCGGGCCGGCGAAGCGGATCGCGAGGGTAAAGCTGGACTGGCCCAGCTTCAGCACGCGCAGTTCCCGCGTCAGCACCTCGCCCAGCCGGCTCGGAGCCAGGAAGCGGCACTCCAGCTCGGCGGTCGGCACGCCAGTTCGGCCCTCGCCATGCATGGCGTCGAAGGGCCAGCCCAGCGCCTCGCTGAACCAGTCTTCGATCAGGTCGTTGAGCATCTCGAAATAGCGCGGGTAGAACACGATGCCCGCGGCGTCGCAGTGCTTGAAGCGCACCAGGACGGTGCTGCGGAACACGGGGCTCATGGCTTCCCCGCCTGGTTGACGCCGCCATTGCCGCCGCCATTGCCCTGCTCCGCCATCTGCCGCAGCCGGAAGCGCTGCAGCTTGCCGGTCTCGGTGCGCGGCAGCGCCGGCACGAACACAATGCGGCGCGGATACTTGTAGGGCGCGATCTGGCGCTTCACGTAGTCCTGCAGCGCGGTGCGGGTAGCGTCGTCCGCCGCCACGCCCTCGCGCAGCACCACATAGGCCATCACCACCTGGCCGCGCCCGTCGTCGGGCGCGCCGACCACACCGCATTCGGCCACTGCCTCGTGCTGCATCAGTGCGCTTTCCACCTCCGGCCCGGCGATGTTGTAGCCGGCCGAGATGATCATGTCGTCCGAACGCGCCTGGTAGAAGTAGTAGCCGTCCTCGTCAACGAAAAAGGTATCACCCGGCAGGTTCCAGCCCGCCTTCACATAGTTGGACTGGCGCGGATCGTCCAGGTAGCGGCAGCCGGTTGGCCCCTGCACCGCGAGCTTGCCGACCTGCCCCGGCGGCAGGGGCTGCATGTTCTCGTCGACGATCTGCGCGACATAGCCCGGCACCACGCGCCCGATCGCGCCCGGCCTGACCTCGGCGCCGGCGCTGGAGATAAAGATATGCATCATCTCCGTGCCGCCGATGCCGTCGGTCATCTCGATGCCGGTGGCCGCCTTCCAGCTCTGGCGCGTGGCGTCCGGCAGGGCTTCGCCGGCCGACACGCTCTTCTTCAGGCTGGACAGGTCGTAGCGCGGCGCCAGCGCTGCCATCTGCCGGTAGAAGGTCGGGGCGGTAAAGACGATGGTGGCGCGGAAATCCTGGATCAGCCCGAGCAGCGTCTCTGGCGTCAGCTTCTCGGCCAGCACGGCGCTGGCGCCGATGCGCAGCGGGAAACACAGCATGCCGCCCAGCCCGAAGGTGAACGCGATCGGCGGTGTGCCGCAGAACACGTCGTCGGGCTGCGGGCGCAGCACGTGGCGCGGGAACAGGTCGCACATGGCCAGCACGTCGCGATGGAAGTGCATGGTGCCCTTGGGCTGGCCGGTGGTGCCGCTGGTAAAGGCGATCAGGCAGACGTCGTCGCTGGCGGTGTCGCAGGCCTCGAAGGCATCCGGCTTGCCCGCCATCGCCGCCTCCAGCGAACCCTCGCCTTCACCGTTGAAGTACAGCGTGCGCGCCAGGCTCGGGCAGTGGAATTCGCCGCCCGCCTGCTGGTTGGCATCGAGTTCCTCGCGCAGCCGCGCATCGCACAGCGCGGCGCCGACCTGGGCCTTGTCGATGATCTGCTTCAGTTCCTTGGCGCGCAGCAGCGGCATGGTCGGCACCGCGACCAGGCCCGCCTTGAGCGTGGCCAGCCAGCTGGCGGCCATCATCAGGTTGTTGGGCCCGCGCAGCAGCACGCGATTGCCGGGCACCAGCTGCATGTCCTCGACCAGCACATGGGCGATGCGGTTCACCAGCGCCGCCAGCTGCGCATACGTGACCGCCTCGATCTGTCCGTCGCGGCGATGGCGGATGGCGATGCGCTCGCCGCGGCCTTCGCGCACGTGGCGGTCTACCAGCTCCACCGCGGCATTCATCCGCTCAGGGTAGTCGGTATCGGCATTGAAGCGGAACACCGGCCACATATCGGGCGGCGGCAGGCGGTCGCGCGCGAAGGTATCGAGGTGGGCTGTGGTCGCCATGGCTTGTCTCCTGTCTGCTCTGTATCGGTACGGCAGTTCGTGGGTGGCACGCGGGGGCGTCAGGCTTTGCGCCCGGCCAGCGTCTCGCGCGCAATGATCAGCTTCTGCACTTCGGTGGCGCCTTCATAGATGCGCAGCGAGCGGATCTCGCGGTACAGGCTTTCCACCCGCGTGCCGACCTTGACGCCCAGGCCGCCGAACATCTGCACCGCACGGTCGATCACCTGCTGTGCGTTCTCGGTCGCCACCATCTTGGCCATGGCCGCCTCGCGCGTGGTGCGCTGGCCCTTGACATCGCGCAGCCAGGCCGCGCGGTAGGTCAGCAGCGCCGCGGCGTCGATCGCGGTGGCCATGTCGCCGATGGCGGCCTGGGTCAGCTGCAGGTCGGCCAGCACGCCGCCGAACATCGGGCGCGCGCAGGCGCGCGCCAGAGCATCGTCAAGCGCGGCGCGGCCAAAGCCCAGCGCAGCCGCCGCGACCGAGGCACGGAAGATGTCGAGCGTCATCATCGCCACCTTGAAGCCCTGCCCCGCCTCGCCCAGCCGGTTGCCCACGGGCACGCGGCAGTCGTCGAAACGCAGCGTGGCGAGCGGGTGCGGCGCCATCACGTCGATGCGCTCGGCGATGGTCAGGCCCGGCGTATCGGCGTCCACCACAAAGGCGGAGATGCCGCGCGCGCCCGACGCCTCGCCGGTGCGCACGAACACGCAGTAGAAGTCGGCAATGCCGCCGTTGGAAATCCAGGTCTTGGCGCCATCGATCACATAGTGGCTGCCGTCGTCCGACAGCCGTGCGCTGCACTGCATGGCGGCCACATCGGAACCGGCCTCTGGCTCGGACAGCGCAAACGCGGCAATCGCCTCGCCGCGGGCCACGCGCGGCAGGTAATGCGCGCGCAGCGCATCGCTGCCGGCCAGCGAGATCGCGCCCGAGCCCAGCCCCTGCATGGCAAAGGCAAAATCGGCCAGGCCGTCATGGCGCGCCAGGGTCTCGCGCAGCAGGCACAGCGAGCGCGAATCCAGCGCCGGCAGCGCGCCGCCGTGCGCGGCCGGCACGCAGTAGCGCAGCCAGCCGGCCTCGCCCAGCTGGCGCACCAGCGCGCGGCAGGCGGCGTCGGTATCGCTGTGGTCGACATGGAGGTGTTGCGCGCACCAGGCGTCCAGTTCGCGCTCCAGTGTGCGGTGCGCGTCGTCGAACAGCGGCAGGTCGAGATAGGTCTTGTCGGACATGGCGCTTCAGTCCCCTTCGAACACCGGCTTGGTCTTGGCGACGAAGGCCTCGTAGGCGCGGCGGAAGTCGCGCGTCTGCATGCAGATGGCCTGGGCTTCGGCCTCGGCCTCGATGGCCTCGTCCAGCCCCATGTTCCATTCCTGGTGCAGCAGCTTCTTGGTCACACCATGCGCAAAGGTCGGGCCGGCGGCCAGTTGCGCGGCCAGCGTCTGCGCCTGGGCCAGCACCGATTCGGACGGATGCAGCGCATTGAAGAAGCCCCACTGCAGGCCCTCTTCCGCGCTCATCGAGCGGCCGGTGTAGAGCAGCTCGCTGGCACGCCCCTGCCCGATCACGCGCGGCAGCAGCGTGCACGCGCCCATGTCGGCGCCGGCCAGGCCGACGCGCGTGAACAGGAACGCGGTCTTGGCCTGCGCCGTGCCCAGGCGCATGTCGGAGGCCAGCGCCATCATCGCGCCGGCGCCGGCGCAGATGCCGTCGACCGCGCTCACCACCGGCTGCGGGCAGGCGCGCATGGCCTTGACCAGGTCGCCGGTCATGCGCGTGAAGTCGAGCAGCTCAGGCATGGTCATGCGCGTGAGAGGCCCAATGATCTCGTGCACGTCGCCGCCCGAGCAGTAGTTGCCGCCCGCGCCCGTCACCACCACCGCCTTGATGTCGCTGGCATAGCACAGGCCGCGGAACAGATCGCGCAGCTCGGCGTAGGAATCGAAAGTCAGCGGGTTCTTGCGCTCCGGCCGGTTCAGCGTCACGGTGCCGACCTTGCCGTCGCCGGACACCGACCACAGGAAGTGCTCCGGCTGGTAGCCGGCAAAGCTGCGCTTGTGGTGGCGCATGTCGAGTGCGATCTCTGTCATGGGTTCTCTCTCAGGTCCTTGTTCTGTCGTTGTCAGCCGGCCATCACCTCGCCGCCGGCCACCGGGATTGCCTGGCCGGTGATCGCCGCGGCGGACGGCTGGCACAGCCAGGCCACGGCGTCGGCCACTTCCTCGGGCTGCACCAGGCGGCGCTGCGGATTGCGCGCGGCCAGTTCAGCGCGGGCCTCGGTTTCAGTGCGGCCGGTCTTGCCGACGATATTGGCCACCGCGTCGCGCACGATGTCGGTTTCGGTATAGCCCGGGCAGACCGCGTTGACGGTCACGCCCTTGGCCGCGGTTTCCAGCGCCAGCGCGCGCGTCAGGCCGATCACCCCATGCTTGGCCGCGCAATAGCCACTGACATAGCCATAGCCGATCAGTCCGGCCGTGCTCGCCACATTGACGATACGGCCCCAGCCCGCGTCGAGCATCGCCGGCAGCGCCGCCTGCGTGCACAGGAAGGTGCCGGTCAGGTTCACGTCCAGCATGCGCTGCCACAGCGCGGCATTGGTCTTCAGGAACGGTGCGCTGTGCGCCTGGCCGGCATTGTTGATCAGCATCGACACCGGGCCGGACTGTTCCGCGGCGGCGGCGAAGGCGCGTGCCACGCTGTCGGCATCGGCAATATCGGCCGTGACAAAGGAGACTACGGCGCCTGCGGGGGCGACCTCACGCAGCGCTTGTACAGTCGCCTGCAACGCGCCGGCATCGCGGCCCAGCAGCGTCACGCTGGCGCCGTCGGCCAGCAGCCGGCGCGCGATTGCCGCGCCGATGCCGCGCCCGCCGCCGGTGACCAGCGCGTGGCGCCCTGACAATGAACCCGTGCTGCCCGTCATCCCTGCTTCTCCTGCGCCGCGGCGCGTTCCAGGTTGGTTTCAAGTTGCCGCTTGCCGGCCTGGTACTGCTTGGGCCAGGTGATATCGCGGTAGCCGATGCGCGCCGCTTCCTGCAGCGTCCAGGCCGGGTTGGCCAGGTGCGGCCGCGCGATCGCGCACAGGTCGGCACGGCCCGCGGCGATGATCGAGTCGACATGGTCGGCCTCGAAGATCGCGCCCACGGCAATGGTGGCGATGCCGGCCTCGTTGCGGATGCGGTCGGCAAACGGGGTCTGGTACATGCGGCCGTAGACCGGAGCCTGGTCCGGGCTGACCTGGCCCGACGAGCAGTCGATCATGTCGGCGCCGGCGGCCTTGAACGCGCGTGCGATCTCGATCGCATCGTCGGGGGTGATGCCGCCTTCGACCCAGTCGTGCGCCGAGATGCGCACCGACATCGGCTTGTGTTCCGGCCACACTTCACGCACCGCGGCAAACACCTCCAGCGGGTAGCGCAGCCGTGCGGCCAGCGAACCGCCGTATTCATCTTCCCGCGTATTGGTCAGCGGCGAGATAAAGCTCGACAGCAGGTAGCCATGCGCGCAATGCAGTTCCAGCCAGTCGAAGCCGGCCTCGGCGGCGCGGCGCGCGCTGGCGACGAAGTCATCGCGCACACGGTCCATGTCTGCGCGCGTCATCTCGCGCGGGGTCTGCGACTCGCCCGGCAGGTAGGGCAGCGGCGAGGCCGAGATCACCGGCCAGTTGCCTTCCGACAGCGGATGGTCCATTGCCTCCCAGCCGAGCTGGGTCGAACCCTTGCGGCCCGAGTGGCCGATCTGCATGGCGATGCGCGCATCGCTGTTGGCATGCACGAAGTCGACGATGCGGCGCCAGGCGTCGCGCTGCGCGTCGTTCCACAAACCCGGGCATCCCGGCGTGATGCGCGCATCGGGCGACACGCAGGTCATCTCCGCCACCACCATGCCGGCGCCGCCCAGCGCGCGCGAACCCAGGTGGACCAGGTGGAAGTCGCCGGGCACGCCGTCGGTGCATGAGTACATCGCCATCGGCGACACCACCACGCGATTCTTCAGCGTGACGCCGCGCACGCGGAACGGCGTGAACATCGGCGGCAGCGGCTGGTGCTCGCGCAGTTGCAGGCTTTCCGGTTGCACGCCGGCCTGCCGCGCCAGCCAGTGCTCGAACTGCGCCACGTAGTCCGCATCGCGCACGCGCAGATTCTCATGCGAGATGCGCTGCGAGCGGGTCAGCAGGGAATAGGCGAACTGCTCCGGCGGCAGGCTGCCCGCGTAACGCTCGACGTTCTCGAACCATTCGGTCGAGTTGCGCGCCGCGTTCTGGATCTTCAGCACTTCCACGCCGCGCGTGGCTTCGTAGCGCGACAGTGCATCGGGCAGGCCGTCATGACCCCTGCCACGGATTTCCTCGGCCAGGTCAATCGCATCTTCCAACGCCAGCTTGGTTCCCGAACCGATCGAGAAGTGCGCGGTGTGCGCGGCATCGCCCATCAGCACCACCGGCACGCGGCGGCCGTCGGGCAAGGTGTTCCAATGCACCCATTGGCGGCAGATCACGCGCGGGAAGCGGATCCAGATCGCCGAGCCGCGCAGGTGCGCCGCATTGGTGATCAGCTTGTTGCCGTCGAGGTAGCGCGCGAACAGGCGCTCGCAGTAGGCCACGCCCTCTTCCTGGCTCATCTGCTCGATGCCCGCGGCGCGCCAGACCGACTCCGGGGCCTCGACGATAAAGGTCGAGGTGGTGTCGTCAAAGCGGTAGGCGTGCGCCTGGAACCAGCCGTGCTCGGTCTTCTCGAAGGCAAAGGTGAAGGCGTCGAACAGCTTGTGCGTGCCCATCCAGACAAAGCGGCACTGGCGCGTGTCGATGTCAGGCTGGAAGGTGTCGGCGTAGCGGGTGCGGATGCGGCTGTTCAGGCCGTCCGAGGCGATCACCAGGTCGGCCTGGTATTGCATCGCCAGCGCCTGGTCGTCGGACACATCGGTCTCGAACACCAGCTTCACGCCCAGCGCCTCGCAGCGTGCCTGCAGGATATTGAGCAGGCGCTTGCGGCCGATGCCGATAAAGCCATGGCCGCCGGAGCGGATGGTGCGCCCGCCGATATGGATGTCGATATCGTCCCAGTGGTTGAAGGCCGCGTTGATCTCGGCCGCGCTGACCGGGTCGGCTTGCTTCAGGTTGTCCATGGTGGCGTCAGAGAACACCACGCCCCAGCCGAAGGTGTCGTAGGGCCGGTTGCGCTCGACCACGATGACCTCGTTGGCCGGATCCTGCAGCTTCATCAGCAGCCCGAAGTACAGGCCTGCCGGGCCACCACCAATACAAAGCACTCGCATCTGTCGCCTCCTGCCGGCTGCGCCGGGCACCTTTGCCCAGGATCACACCGCCATCTAGATGATGTCTAAATATTTTATACTTCAAATATTAGACTGCATCACGGCCGATGGCAAGGGCGGGAGGCGGAGTGCCCCGCACGGCACCCGCATCCCACGCCCTCAGCCCGCCATCTAGCCTTTCAGCGCTGCCTGCAACTGTTCCAGCGCACCCGGGTCCTCGATCGTGGTCAGGTCGCCCGGATCGCGCCCTTCGGCCACCGCCTGCATGGCGCGCCGCAGCAACTTGCCGGAGCGGGTCTTGGGCAGTGCATTGACAAAGAATACGCGCGCCGGCCGCGCCACGGCACCCAGTTGCTGCTCCACCGTCTTCATCAACTCGCCCTCCAATGCCAGCCGCGCTTCGGCCGTGGCCGTGCGCGCCGGATCGCGGGCGATGCAGAAGGCCATCGCCACCTGCCCCTTGAGCGCGTCCTGCACGCCCACCACCGCCACCTCGGCCACGGCAGCGTTGGACGACAGGCTTTCCTCGATCTCGCGGGTGCCCAGCCGGTGGCCGGCAACGTTGATCACGTCGTCGGTGCGGCCCAGGATAAAAACATAGCCGTCGGCGTCGCGCACGCCCCAGTCGAAGGTCGAATAGCACAGCCGGTTCGGCACCGCCTGCCAGTAGGTGCGCACGAAGCGGTCGTCGTCGCCCCAGACCGTGCTCATGCATCCCGGCGGCAGCGGGCCGTCGATGGCGACCACACCCTTCTGCCCCGGCGGGCATTCAGCGCCGGTGTTCTCGTCGACGATCTTCAGGTCATAGCCGTAGGCGGGCACGCCGGGCGAGCCCAGCTTGGGCGGCAGCGCCTCGATGCCGCGCTGGATCGCGAGGATCGGCCAGCCGGATTCGGTCTGCCAGTAGTTGTCGACCACGGGCTTGCCCAGGCCGTCCTGGATCCAGCGCGCGGTGGGCTCGTCCAGCGGCTCGCCGGCCAGGAACAGCAGGCGCAGGCTGGACAGGTCGTAGCGGGTCAGCCAGGCCGGGTCCTGCTTCTTCAGCACGCGGATCGCGGTCGGCGCGCTGAACATCAGGTTGACCTTGTATTGCTCCACCAGCCGCCACAGGATGCCACCGTCGGGGCGGATCGGCGTGCCTTCATACATCAGCGTGGCCATGCCGGCCAGCAGCGGGCCGTAGACGATATAGCTGTGCCCCACCACCCAGCCGATGTCCGACGCGGTGAACATGGTGTCGCCGGGCTTGCCGCAGAAGATGTATTCCATCGAGGTGGCCAGCGCCACCGCGTAGCCGCCGGTATCGCGCTGCACGCCCTTGGGCTTGCCGGTGGTGCCGGAGGTGTATAGCACGTACGACGGCTCGCTCGATTCCAGCCACACGCACGGCACCTGCACGCCGGCCACGCGTTCGCGCCAGGCGGCGTAGTCCTCATCGCGGCCCTCGGTACGGGGCATTTGCGCCAGTTGCCGGTCCACCAGCAGCACCTTCCCGGGCTGGTGCGACGAGAGCCGGATGGCCTCGTCCAGCAGCGGCTTGTAGGGCACCACCTTGCCGGCACGCGAGCCGGCGTCGGCGCTGACCACCACGCGCGGCCGGGCATCCTCGATGCGCGCGGCCAGGCTGACCGAGGCAAAGCCGCCGAACACCACCGAATGGATCGCGCCGATGCGCGCGCAGGCCAGCATGGCAAAGGCGGCTTCCGGGATCATCGGCATGTAGATCAGCACGCGGTCGCCCTTCTGCACGTCCAGGCCCTGCAGGATCGCGGCCATGCGGCTGACTTCGTCGTGCAGCTCGGCGTAGGTAAAGGTGCGGGCCTGGTCGGTCTCGGTCGAGACCCAGTGCAGCGCCGGCTGGCTGGCGCGGGCCGCCAGGTGGCGGTCGACCGCGTTGTGGCACAGGTTGGTGCGCCCGCCGACGAACCAGCGCGTAAAGGGCGCGCGGCTGTTGTCGAGCACCTGGCCGAACGGGGTTTCCCAGTCGATGCGCGCCGCCTGTTCGGCCCAGAACCCCTCGGGGTCGGCCAGCGAACGGGCATGCACGGCATGGCTTGCCGTCATGTCTGTCTCCTCCGCGTCTGCGGTCATTGTGATGATGACCGTAGTTTGCCACCGGCGCGGGTGCGCGTGGACACAGATTCGGAGAGGGGCGCGCGGGCCCCGGGGGCCGGCACATGAAAAAAAGGGGCGTGCCGACGGCATCGCCCCTTCTTGCGCCATGCGGCGGACCAGCCGGCGCCCGCATTCGTCAGCGGGCCTTGGCCCCCTTGGCGCCGGCCTTGGCCGACGCCTTGACGTTCGGCCCCGGCTTGGACTCGCGCACCACGCGCGCCGGCGTCGCCTTGACTGCCGTGCGCCGCGAGGCCGCCTCGACGGTGACGCGCTTGCGCGGCTCCGCCTTGCCCGCCTTGCCCTTGGCCGAGACCCGCACGATGCCGCCCTTGCTGCTTCGCTCGGAACGCTCTGCACGGTCGG
This sequence comes from Cupriavidus necator, assembly GCF_016127575.1. Taxonomy (NCBI): domain Bacteria; kingdom Pseudomonadati; phylum Pseudomonadota; class Betaproteobacteria; order Burkholderiales; family Burkholderiaceae; genus Cupriavidus; species Cupriavidus necator. Next base: position 2,881,254 of record NZ_CP066018.1, on the reverse strand, counting down.
CGCGCTCGGCACGGTCGGCCTGTTCGGCCCGCGCCGCCCGCACCGCGCCGGCGCCGCGCACCGGCACCATCAGCACCAGGCTCTGCCCGGCGACCAACTTGGTGCCGGAGAGCTTGTTCCACGATTGCACCTGCCCCGCCGAGACGCCATAGCGCCGCGCCACCGAGGCCACGGTGTCGCGCCGCCCGGCACGCACCACCACGCGGCGCGCATCCGGCAAATCAGGCTCCATCGCCAGCATGGCACTGTCGGCCAGGGTCGCGCTGATATCCTGGTCGTGGCGGCCCGAGCGCGGGATCATCACGGTCGAGCCGGCCTTCAGGCGCATGCCTTTCGGGATGCTGTTGATCTCGCGCAGCGTATCGGCGTCGACGTTCAGCCGTGCCGCCAGCGCTTCGATACGCTCGCGGCTGTCCACCGTCACCGCCGACCAGCTCGACAACCCGCCGCGGTAGGTGTTCAGGTTGTACTGGAAGCGCTCGGCGTTATCGAACGGCAGCAGGATCTGCGGGTTGGACGCGCCCAGGATCACCGGCCGGTTGAACGACGGATTGAGCGCCTTGAATTCCTCTACCGACATGTCCGCCAGCTTGGCCGCCAGGTTCACGTCGATATCGCGCGAGGTGGTCACCGTGACAAAGTACGGGTGGTCCGGGATCTCGGGCAGCTTGACGCCATACGCAGCCGGGTTGGCGATGATGTTCTTGACCGCCTGCAGCTTCGGCACGTAGTAGCGCGTCTCGTTGGGCATGGGCAGGCTGGCGTAGTCGGTCGGCAGCCCGCGCGCCTGGTTGCGTGCGATCGCGCGCGACACCGCGCCCTCGCCCCAGTTGTAAGCCGCCAGCGCCAGGTGCCAGTCGCCGAACATATCGTAGAGCCGCGCCAGGTAGTCCAGCGCGGCGTCGGTCGAGGCCAGCACGTCGCGGCGCTCGTCACGGAACATGTTCTGCTTCAGGTTGTACGACTTGCCGGTACTCGGGATGAACTGCCACATGCCCGCCGCCTTGGCGGTGGACTGCGCCTGCGGGTTGAACGCGCTCTCGACGAACGGCAGCAGCGCCAGCTCGGTCGGCATCTTGCGCCGTTCCAGCTCTTCTACGATGTGGTACAGGTAGCGGCTTGAGCGCCCGACCATCCGTTCCATGTATTCCGGCCGCTGCGCATACCACTGGGTGCGGTCATCGACCAGCGTGCCCTCCAGGTCCTGCATGGCAAAGCCGCGCCGGATGCGATCCCAGATGTCGTTGGACGGGCCGCGCAGCCAGTCCAGGCCACCCTGGTCGACATTGATCGTGGATGCGGAAGAAAGCGCCGATTTGTCGCTGAGCGAGTTGAGCGGGTCCTGGCGCTTGGCGGTCTGGGCGGTCGCGGCGCCGTTGGCGCCATCAGGCGGCGTTGGGGTGCTGGCGCACGCTGCAAGCAGCGCGGCGCACGCGACCACCGCCAGTAATCGACCAATTTTCATTAAGTTCTCGAATCGTGACGCCAAAAGGATGCGTGATGCTAAAAAAAACCGCGTATCGCGTCAATCAGATTTTCCATATGGCCAGTATCCGCCGGGCAGCCGGAAAGCCTTGCGGCGCAAGGCCCGGCAGGGTTCAGCGGAAATTGTCCTTCCAGCCGCGCAGCGCACCGAAGGCCTGCGCATCGCCCGTGGCGGCCCCGCCCTGCGCCGCCACCGCCGCGCGCACCGCGGGCTCGCGCGAGCGCAGGAAGGGATTGACCTCGCGCTCATGAGCGATGGTGGTCGGCAGCGTCGGCTGGTCCGCCGCGCGCAGCGCGTCGACCCGCTGCTCCCATGCCGCCAGCGCGGCATTGGCCGGTTCCACCGCCCGTGCAAAGCGCACATTGCTGCGCGTATATTCGTGCGCGCAATAGACGCGGGTATCGCCCGGCAGTGCCGCCAGCTTGTCGAGCGAGTCCAGCATCTGTGCCGGCGTGCCTTCGAACAGACGCCCGCAGCCACTGGCAAACAGCGTATCGCCACAGAAGACCGCCGGGCCGGCTTCGCCCAGGTCGCCCACATAGGCGATATGGCCGGCGGTGTGCCCGGGCACGTCCAGCACGCGCAGCGTCAGCGCCGGCGTCTCTAGCGTCACGACATCGCCTTCGCGCAGGGCCCGGGTGCGCCCGCCAATGCGTTCGCCGGCGGGCCCCAGCACCGGCATCGGCGCGCCCGACGACGTGCGCGGGTGCGCCGCCAGCAACTCGGCTACCCCGCCCTGGTGATCGCCGTGGTGATGGGTGATTACAATAGCGCCCAGAGCCAGACCGCTTTGCGCCAGGAAGCGCTCCACCGGCGCGGCCTCGCCGGGATCGACCACGGCGGCGCTATGACCGTCGTGGATGGCCCAGATATAGTTATCCTGGAACGCCGGGATCGGCTCAACCTTCAACATGCGCATGCTCCTATGTCCAATCGTCCCAATCATCCGATTGTAAGCTGGGAAGACTGGCTGGCCTCGCCGCCCGGTGAGTACATGCTGCGCTGGGAGGCGCAGCAGTACGACCGGATCGTGACCGACATCTTCGGCTACCACGCCGTCCAGTTGGGCCTGCCCTTTATCGACACCCTGCGCGAGAACCGGATGCCGTTCTCGGCGCTGGCGCTGGACCCTTCCAGTGGACCGCACGGGCCGCGCGCCGCACATCCCGACGCGCGCCAGTTGCTGTGCCGCTTCGACGAGCTGCCGTTCGACACCCAGAGCATCGACCTGGTCACCCTGCCCCACATCCTGGAATTCGCCGAAGACCCGCATGAAGTGCTGCGCGAGGTCTCGCGGGTGCTGATGCCCGAGGGGCGCGTGGTGGTCACCTGCTTCAACCCGATGAGCCTGTGGGGCGCGCGCCAGGGCATGAACCGGCTCGGCGCCACGCCCTTCCTGCCGACGGACGCGCAGCAGATCGGCTTCGTGCGCATCAAGGACTGGCTCAAGCTGCTGGGCTTCGATATCATCCGCGGCCGCTTCGGCTGCTACTGCCCGCCCTACCGCACCGACCGCTGGCTGCAGCGCGCCGCCTTCATGGAAAAGGCCGGTGACCGCTGGTGGCCGATCTTCGGCGCGGTCTATATGATCTCGGCGATCAAGCGCGTGCGCAATATCCGCCTGGTCGGCCCGGCCTGGAAGAGCAAGCCGGCGCTGGCTCCGGTGTCATCGCCCGTGGCCACGCCTACCGGCACCCACGGCAAGACCCCCGGCGAAGAGCGCTGACGCCGGCGCGCGCCCGCGCTCTCACCCGATTCGCCCTCAAAGCGCCACCTGCCCGGCGGGTGGCCACCTTGGAATCACATGCAAGAAGTCACGATCTACTCCGACGGCGCCTGCAAGGGCAATCCCGGCCGCGGCGGCTGGGGCGCGGTGCTCGTCGCCGGCGCCAGCGAGAAAGAAATGTTCGGCGGCGAGCCCAACACTACCAACAACCGCATGGAAATGACCGCCGTGATCGAAGCATTGCGCGCGCTCAAGCGTCCCTGCGTCGTGCGTGTCTATACCGACTCGCAGTATGTCCAGAAGGGCATCAGCGAATGGCTGCCCGGCTGGAAGGCCCGCGGGTGGAAGACCGCCGACAAGAAGCCTGTCAAGAACGCCGACCTGTGGCAGGAACTGGACACCCTGGCGCAGCCGCACCAGATCTCCTGGCACTGGGTGCGCGGCCACAACGGCCACCCCGGCAATGAGCGCGCCGACGCGCTGGCCAACCGCGGCGTCGAATCGATCGGCCGCTGATCCCTCTCGCTAACAAGAAACCGCGGGGCGCCCACGCAGCTCCGCTAGAATGCCCGCCATGCGACAAATCGTTCTCGACACCGAAACCACCGGCCTGAGTGCCGCCACCGGCGACCGCCTGATCGAAATCGGCTGCGTCGAGCTGATGAACCGCCGCCTGACGGGGCGCCACCTGCACTTCTACGTCAACCCGGAACGCGATATCGACGAGGGCGCGATCGCCGTGCACGGCATCACGGTCGAGTTCCTGGCCGACAAGCCCCGCTTTGCCGAAGTCGTCAACGACATCCGCGAGTTCATCCAGGATGCCGAGCTGATCATCCACAACGCGCCGTTCGACCTGGGCTTCCTCGACATGGAATTCCAGCTGCTGGGCCTGCCGCCGTTCCGCCAGCATGCCGGCAATGTGATCGACACCCTGCGCGAAGCCCGCCAGATGTTCCCCGGCAAGCGCAACTCGCTCGACGCCCTGTGCGACCGCCTGGGCATCAGCAACGCCCACCGCACGCTGCACGGCGCCCTGCTGGATGCCGAGCTGCTGGCCGAGGTCTACCTGGCCATGACGCGCGGCCAGGATTCGCTGGTGATCGACATGCACGACAGCACCGCAGGCCACGGCGGCGCGGTTGCCGCGGCCGACCTGTCGCGCCTGGCCCTGCCCGTGCTGCGCGCCACGGACGAAGAGCAGCAGGCCCATCTCGCCCTGCTCAAGGGCCTGGACAAGGCCAGCGGCGGCAAGACGGTGTGGCAGGAAGCCCCCGCGGCAGAACCCGGAAGCCTGGCCGCCTGACAAAAATCAAAAAAGGGCTTTACAAGATACAAGAACCTCTGCATAATCTCATTTCTCCGCTGCACGACGGCAACGACGGCGCAGTAAGGGGTGGTTAGCTCAGCGGTAGAGCACTGCCTTCACACGGCAGGGGTCACAGGTTCAATCCCTGTACCACCCACCAGATTCGCGGGAAGCCGCATGGAAGAAGGCCCTCAGACGAAAGTCGAGGGCCTTTTTTCATTGCCGCAAAACCTCGCGGAATGCCCTTTTGGCGCAAAAGTGGCGCAGTCAGACAATCGGCCCGGACACGACCAATCACTTGTCTGGAGCAGGAATGGCATCGATCTGGAAACGAGGCGACTATTGGCGCGTCGCGATCCGTAAGCGCGGTTACCCACCCCAAGCGCGCACCTTCGATACAAAAGCTGACGCTGAGAGCTGGGCTCGCCAGGTGGAGGTCGAAATGGATCGAGGGTCCTTCGTCGACCGCCGGGAGGCTGAGCGGAACACTCTTGGAGACCTTCTCCTCCGGTACAGCGAAGAGATCTCGCCCCACAAGAAAGGTGGTGAGCAAGAAGTCCTTCGAATTCGCAAGCTACGTTCTGACCCTATTGCCCACTACAAGATTGCCGCCCTCACTGGCAAGGTCCTGGCGGCATACCGAGACCGTCGCCTCAAGGGCGACGGCGAGCGACGCCCGGTTTCCGGATCAACAGTAAATCGGGAGCTAACCCTCATCAGCCATGTCTTGAATGTCGCCAACAAGGAATGGGACATACACCTGGCTATCAACCCAGTCTCGACGATCAGGCGGCCCCGCGAAAGCCGCGGTCGCACCCGCAGGCTCGGGGCTGCAGAAGAGGCCCGTCTGTTTGCCGAACTATCTGCCAGCCCACGCAATGGGCGTGGCCACTATGACAAAGGCGGTTCGCGGAACCCGAGCATCTTGCCGTTGACGATCCTCGCATTGGAAACAGCCATGCGCCGCGGCGAGCTACTAAGCCTGCGGTGGTCGGACGTATTCCTTGAAGATCGCTTTGTACGCTTGCACGACTCGAAAAATGGTGAGTCGAGGGATGTCCCCCTTTCAACCAAGGCTGTGAGCACCCTCGCCCCGCTGGCAGAGCTCGCGACATCGGCCTCGGACAGAGTGTTTCCAACATCTGCTGACGCCGTTAAAAAGGCCTTTACGCGCGCCTGCGAACGGGCTGGCATCGAGAACTTTCGGTTTCACGACCTCCGGCATGAGGGAACGTCGCGAATAGCCGAACGCTTGGACAACGTCCTGGAACTGTCGGCGGTCACGGGCCACAAGACACTTCAAATGCTTCGACGTTACTACCACCCCCGAGCCAAGGATCTCGCATTAAAGCTCGGCTAGAAGCGCCTTATAGATCCCTTAATCGAGTTCCGCAATTACGAACGGGGACGAATGCGGTGGTTGCACCCCGCCGCATCCGCTGACCACAACAAACCTATAGAGGTCTTGCTATGGCTGACACCATTCAATCTATTCACCCTTTGCGAGCCCTGTCCCAGGACAGCACCTTGTCTTGCGTGCTGGACTTGGAGGATCCGTTCCGTATGACGCTGGAGCGTCTGGAGGGCCTGATCGCGGCAGAGCCAGAGGGCGAGATCCGCGCATATCTTTTCGGCCTGTACGACATGCGCCGGGCCGCCGTCTACGCCGGGGGAGCCTGACATGCGGCGCGCGCTATTGCTTACCGCTGCCCTGACCGGAGCTTGCCCAGCAGGGGCCCAGACTGTGGCGGATATCCTGCGGGCTGGCCAAGCCGCCGAGGCAGCGCTTGAAGCCCAGCGGCAGGTAGAGGAACGGGCTGTGTGGAAGGCCAACGAGGAGGCCATCGACAACACCCTGGTGTGGACGTGCACCTGTGTAAATGGTCAGGATATCTGGAGCTTCAAGACCGTCAGGCAGATACGAGCCGAGAGCGGGGTCAGAACCGAACGCTCGCAGGCCCTATTCAACGCCTACCCGCAGATGAGCACACAGCTCAACGCGCAGCTGACCAACCGTTGCCAATAACGGTCTATGGCAGGCTTCATGTCGCTCGCCATGAAGCACGAATTCGTTGGACTGCCCTGCACCAGCTGCTCACTGTCTCCTGCCGACCCACTCCTGCCCTTCGTTAAAGCTTGGCGAGTGACTCAAGTTTGGGCCAGAGCGGTCGTCGAAACGGCGTGCCTCGGTAGACAACGCTAAAGGCCGAGGCTGCCTGCCAGTCGCTGCGCTAGTCCATCGCGGCGGAAGGCTTCCACAACGTGGTCGATGAATGCGCGTGTCTTGCCGGGCATCAGGGTGCGCGTAGGGTAGTACAACGAAATGGCGCCGGCGTCGGCGTACCAGCGCGGAAGTACGCGTACGAGTTCGCCACGTTCGATCCATGGCAGCACATCGGGTACCGCCAGCAGTGCCACGCCCAGACCCAGCAGCGCGGCTTCCCGCATGGCGGCCGGGTCGCTGACGACAATGCGTTCGCGCATGGTCGTGGCAACCTCGTTGCCGGCGGCATCGCGCATAGTCCAGTGGCGCGTGCGTCCGGTGCGCCCGGAGCGCATGACGATGCCGTCCATGACGTTCAGCATGGCCGGATCGGCAGGCAGCGTGCGTTCCCGCAGATACGCAGGCGACGCCACCGCGACGATATGCGCGGGTGCCAGTGGGCGCGACACAAGACCCGGCGCCAGTTCGAAGCCTCCGCCTATGGCTGCGTCGAAGCCCTCGGCAATCAAGTCGATGGCGCGATTCTCGAAATGCCATTCCGGGCGGATCGCGGGGTAACGCTGCAGGAAATCAGGGAGCAACGGCATCACGTAAGCCACGCCGAACGACGGCGCCAGGCTGACTTTCAGCACGCCGGCCGGTTCGCCGTGGTCGTTCGACATGGCGGCGATGGCGGCTTGCAGCGCGTCCAGGTTGCCGCCAATGGAGGCAAGGAAGCGTTCGCCAGCCTCGGTAAGCGTCAGCTTGCGCGTCGAGCGCTGGAACAGTCGCACGCCCAGATTGCGCTCGAGCATTGCCACGTTGCGGCTGACGGCCGCGGGGGTCAGGGCCAGTCGGCGACCCGCCGCCGAAAAGCTGCCGGTTTCGGCGCTGCGCACAAAGGATTCGAGGTTGGCGAGGGTTTCCATCCGGCTCAGCTTACACGATTGCTTGAAGATGATTCCAGTCATTCATTACTAATCATCGCGCAATCGAACACCCATACTCCGTTCACACCTTGTGATTCACCCCAACGGAGAAAGAAATGACTCAACAGACCCTTCCCCTGGCCGGCAAGATCGCCCTCGTTACCGGCGGATCGCGCTCCATCGGCGCCGCCATCGCCCGCCGCCTGGCCGCCGACGGCGCGGCCGTAGCGCTGACCTACAGTGCCTCAGCGGACAAGGCCGCCACGGTAGTGCGCGAGATCGAAGCAGCCGGCGGCCGCGCCATCGCGCTCGCCGCGGACGCCGGCGATGCGGCCGCGGTGCGCCGGGCCGTGGCAGCGACGGTCGACGCCTTCGGCGGCCTCGACATCCTCGTCAACAACGCCGGCCTGAGCTTGGGCGGTGCCATCGAGGACATCGCGTTCGACACCTACGAGCGCATGATTGCGGTGAACGTGACCGGCGTATTCGTGGCCACGCAGGAAGCGGTGCGCCATATGAAGACGGGCGGGCGGGTGATTCACATCGGTTCATCGATGGCGCGCTACGCGGCGTTTCCAACGGCATCGCTCTACACGCTGACCAAGGGCGCGATCGCAGGCTTCAATCGCAGCCTGGTGCGCGACCTGGGGCCGAAAGGCATCACGGTCAACACCGTCCACCCCGGCCCGACCGACACCGATATGAATCCCGCCGGCGGCCCGGTCAGCGAGATCGTGGGACCCGGCATTGCCCTGGGACGATACGGGCAGCCGCATGAGATTGCCGGCGTGGTGGCGTTCCTCGCCGGTCCGGACGCAGCCTTCGTCACCGGTGCCGAGATCGTTGCCGATGGCGGCTTCACCGCCTGAACCGGGAGACCGTCATGCAAGCAAGCTACGGAAAGACCATTGGCATCATCGGCGCGGGCGCAATCGGCACGGCGTTTGCCACGGCGCTGGCACGCCACGGCATCCAGGCGGTGCTGGCCAACAGCCGTGGGCCTGAAACGCTGCAGGATGCCGTGCAAGCCATCGGGCCTTCGATCCGCCCGGGCACGCGCGAGCAAGCCGCGGCGCAAGACATCGTGCTGGTGGCCGTCAACTGGTCGAAGCTGCCGCAGGCGCTGGCCGGGTTGCCGGACTTTGGCGGGCGCATTGTCATCGATGCCAACAACCCGATCGAGGCGCCGCTGTTTCGCCCCGCGGACCTGCATGGCCGCTCGTCGAGCGCAGTGTTTGCAGACCTGGTGCCCGGCGCGCGTGTCGTGAAGGCGTTCAATCACCTGCAGCCCGCGCTGGTCGCCGGCGATCCGCAAGCTGAAGGTGGCCGCCGCGTGATGTTCATGTCGGGTGACGATGCGAACGCCAAAGCCGAGGTGGCCAAGTTGATCGATCGCCTCGGGTTCTTCGGCATCGATCTCGGTTCGCTCGACGGGGGCGGAAGACAGCATCAGTTTCCTGGAGGACCGCTGGCCGCGCTGAATCTGGTGAGGTTGGGTTGACTTGAAGGGCGGGACTGGAGCAATCGAAACAGAAACCCGCTATCGATAGTCCGGCAAGCTCCACATAGTGAACCCGTCCGCTGTGTCAGAGCTTCGGCCATTCAGTCAGAGGGCCCGGCCGTCGCTTTCTGGCCGGCAAGGGACCTCCACTGGTCAGCTCCTCGTTGGCTTGTGGCGACCCACTTAGCGTCGTTTCCACCTAGTGTTCCAAGGGTGCGATCAGACTTCCCTGCGTTCAGACGCCTTAGACTGGACAGAGCGGCATTTGTCGACGCGTCAACGTCCCTCCCAGAGCCATTAAAGTTTGCGGCGGCGCGGTCGCACTGGGCGCATTGTTGCGATTTTGTAAGGCCGGCGCGCCTTCCCCTTGTGTCTCAGGAAAATGTGAGGCTACACTCTTCCCCGTCAGTCTTCGCTAGGAGCTGAAGAGGTGCCAGCACGAGCTACTTGGCTGGTTCCCGTGTATGCCTTGTTAAGGGCGAGCGGGTTTCGAAGTATCCGAAATCTTCCTGTACACAGGATCGCTCATGCCCTCGACTCTCGCGCGTCTGCGCGCCCGCGCCTTCCATCGTCAATCCGGCCGTTGCTTCTATTGCTGCTGCCCCATGTGGGAGCAATCCATGGAAGCGTTCGCAGCGACCTTCCATCTCTCCAGTCGGCAGGCTCGACACCTTCAATGCACGGCCGAGCATCTACATGCCCGAGTCGATGGCGGTGGGGACTCCCAAAGCAACATCGTGGCCGCCTGCCGGCTTTGCAATGCCCGCCGACACCAAGGTAAAGCAGCGCGGGACGCCGCCCATCACAAGGAATATGTAGAGCGGCTCATGCGCCGGAGACGGTGGCACCACCCCTGGGTCTTCGAAAGGCTGCTGCGTTCAGGCGGGGGGTGAACCCGCCGACCCCCGCCGCGACGATTCCAGATTGGGTGAAAGCTCTCCAACATTCCAGCTCCAACCAAGCTTACGGCTGAGCATATCCTGCAGCCGAGGCATGCTCGAAACCCAGCACTTCCGCATCACCTCGGGAGAGGGAACCATATCCTCGGGATGCCGCGCAAAGTAGCGCTCACTGGCGTGAACGATGCCTTCAGCTTCAAGGGGAAAGCGAGATTGGATAACCACCGCGGCGAGGCGAAAAATGTTCGCTTCCCGTTGGTCGCGTGCCACGGTCACCTGTCCGCGTCCGGTTGCAGCGCAGCGGAGCAGCAGTTCGTCCTCGACATCCCTTCCGTTTTCCACGGCTAATGCCTTCCTCAAAGCTGGGTGAACTGCCATTCCAGATTGGGTGAAAGGTTCGCTATGCGCTCCATGCAGCACTCACCCGGGAATCGCACCCCGTCAGTTCGAGTCTGCGGCAGGCCCCCTCTACTCCTTCCTCGAGGGCCTCGGAGGAAGATAGACAATGGTAGCGCGCCGCTTCTTCGGCGTGGCAAGGACCTGGTCACCGGCGGGAGGCAATCCAGCAGCCTTGGCCTGCGCAATCGCCTTCTCAATGCCGCGGCCAACGTCCTCTTGGAACCGCTCGCTCATGATGTATTGGGTGAGTTTCGTTGCCATGCTGGTACTCCTTTCCTCCTAGTCTACCAACCTCAGAACTCCGGCGCAGCCAGCGAAGTGCGTTGACCACGTATCAGGTCGAAAAGACGCCGCCGGCCCTCGGCAACCCGCTTGTCCCGGAGCACGGTCTTGCTCATGTACCAGATGCCAGCAGGGATTGCACAGACCCACCAGTCGACCCAGCCATTCATTAAAAACAGTGCCAACGGCGCGCTTAGCACAAACACGAATACATGAACCGCAAGCCAGTGCAGCGCGATCGCACCAAAAGCCGAAACGACCGCAAAGCGCAACATGTACGATCCGGAAGATTGGGGCAGTCGGGCTCGTCCAGCCATGTCAAACACCTTACCCATCGTCCGATCTTCAAAGCCCACGAGTTCCAGACTTGCCAGATCTTGGCCGTCCTGACCAGCGTAGTACGCTGTCACCATATTGCCGACACGAATCGGGAAGCCTGGATTGACAAGCCTGAGTACTGCAGACTTACCGTCGCGCAGGCGCAGCCATACTGAATATGTGTGATAGGTATCTATCTGAACGTCACGCAGTTGCTGATTCAGATTGCGCGTGGCGCGGGTTCGATGCGACGTCTCCACTGAAACATCGGCAATAGTGCCGCTTAGTGCGACAACACCCAACGCGGTGCCAAGAAAATCGACCGCCCCAACTGACTCGTACATGGCCATACATGCGAAAGTTGAACTTTGATAGGGTGAGTCGATCTCGCCCGAAATCGACGCATCTCAATTCTTCCCGAAATGCAAAAGACCACGCAAGCAATTTCATGCGACAAACTGCAGGGCGATCATTGCCCCTGCCAACATCCCAGCCATAAAGCCCAAGCCGGCCAACAAGAATCTGGTTTCTTTAAGGCTCTCGATGTACTGCGCATTGGCCTGCGCCTTTGCCAAACGGGCCTGCTTCCGTTCCGCCGCGCCGGCCAACCACTCCTGCCATTTGCCATATCGCTGCGCGATGATTTCCGCGCACTCTTCCGCAGGTAGTTCTGTTGTCGCCAGCTCGTTTGCCGTCCGCCACGCCCAATTGAAGCCTTGCGGCAGGTTTTCAGCTTCGTCCTGGTAGTCATATAGGCCAGAAGACTGCCACAGATCCGCGCCATCAATGGAGCCGGCACGGAGATATAACACGAGCATCATGGCACCAAAGGCGGCGTTGTGATGGTGCTGGTCAGGCAAAAGACGGTGTGCGGCCTCATGGAGATAAGTGCTGAGGATCGCTGAACGCCGTGGTTGTCGCACAGTTGGCTCCACAAGGCATCGGCCAATTGCGATTTCGCCTTGCTCGGTATATTCGCTCGCAGCGCAGAACCCGGCCCACAGAGTGTGGGCTGAAGGGCTGTCCATGACCAAGACCGGTATAGGGTTCATGCGCAAGCGTTCGAACAGGTGCGTGGGCATCGCCGCAGCCAGCGCTGGCGGGGGTGTCACTTCGGCTTGGCGTAGAGCCTTTACCGGGCTGCTTACTTGCATAGATTAGTAGGAAGTAGTTTGAACTTGACGAATGGCCCGTGGGAGCGTCGCAATGACCGACTCGCAGTGGCCCGACGCGAAATCGACGTGAGGTCGCACTCCCCCGGGCCGATACTCCGCTTTCGCCACTTGCATTTGCTCATGCGGGTATCACGGCTTGGACGCACGCAGTTTCGGCACGGTGGCCGCTCCAGCGCCTTTGTCGGCAGCAGAGGCCTTCACCACCGGCTGCCCGTCAGCCTTTGATGCCGGGACGGCAGAGAACGATCGGAACTGTGTTGCCACACTCGCAACGATTCCGGCCGCATTGGCAGCAGCACTGTAGTCGCCAGGCATGGTCTGCATGATTGTCGCGGCAGCTGCGTTCAGCGCCAGATTCACCTCCCTGACCTGCTTGCCCACGGCAGCATTGGAGACTTCCGCTGCCTTGATGGACGCCATAAGGTGCTCGCTGGTTTCCTTGGCCAGCCCGTTGGGGCCCAGAGACTTTGCCAGCTTCGCGTTGACACCAAGGGCGTGAGCCACGCCCTCGCCGATCAAGCCGTCGCGCAGCAATTCCTCTGCTGCCAGGCGAACGACCAGCGCCTGCGTGTAGTCCGCGCGCTTCCGAGTCGCCGGGGTGTTGCGCATCTCACGCTGGACTTCAGCACGTAGTCGCTTTCCACCCGCCGAATCCCCCTCCAGCTCGCAATAGCGGGCGTACAGCGCGATCTTCAGCAGGTCCCTGACGCAGCCGTGCTGGGCCGCATTTTCCAATTCCCGGGCCTTCTGGCGCGCCCGCGCCTCCCTGCGACGACGCTCCAGCTCAGCCTTGCGGCGCAGCTCCTGCAGCTCGGCCTGCTGGCCAAGCTGCAGCGGCATCGTCAGCAGGGCATTGAGCCGACGTTCGAGCTGGGGCAAATCCACTTCCCACGGGATGCACAGATCCTTGGTGGCTTCGGCGAGGTCGTCTCGGATCTTCTCGCGCTCGGCCTCCTGCCGACGCTCAATGCGGATCTGCTCCACCTCCGCCAGGCGCGCCGTGCGGACCTGGTGGTACAGCGTGCCGGCCTTGGGCAAGGCGGGACCAATCTTCGGTTCCGGCTTCGCCGGCGCGGGCGGCTCCCAGCCAGGCACAACTTCACGAACGTGCTTGGCAAATAGCCACCGCACCTCGAGCACCATGTCACGCTTGTTCCAGCTGCGGTCCTTCATGGAGCCGTTCCGTTTGAAAAAACGCTTCGCGTCGAAGTGCTCGCCATCGGTCGGGCGGTCCGAAAACATCAGGTGCAGGTGGACATTCCGCCCGCCGTCGCCGGCCTGCCGGTCATGCACGGCGAGCCGGTAGGCAAAGCGGTCACCCAGCAGCGATTGGGTGAACTCGCGCGCCCAGGCAATCGGATCCGCGGCTTCGCGCGGGATGGCGGCCTCGACCTCGAGATATGCGCGCCCGTTCTTGCGCTCATTGGCGTCCGCCGCCGCGAAGAACTTATATGCGTCGCCGCACGCCCAGGCAGGCAGGTTGCCATCGACCACTGCCCGCACATCGTCGCGGTCGGCATACTTTCCCTCACCCCTCACGTAGGCGGCGTGCGCGGCACCGTTGCCAACTTTGCCACGCTTAAAGGATACGTGAGGGGATGCCATGTTCTGTCAGAGCGCGTGGGAGGAAGACATGTATCGGGGTGTCGGGGCATGGCCCTGACCGCGGTCGTTTGAATGGAGTGCGAAGCAAGCCATTCAAACGAGGAATCGCGCTTGGGAGGGGCACCCTCCCAAGGACCCTCCCGACAACCACCATCAGCATGCAACCTCCTTCGCCTCCGCGCGCGCCAACGACTTCCGCCGGCGGACCGATGCCGTCTTTCTCCGCGACCAGCATCCCCGGCCAGCCACCGCGACTAAATCACCCCACGAGACCTCTACTTGGTAACGTGCATCCGCGCGATGGGTATGCGGCATACATGAACGCATAAATCGGGGCACCACCAGGGTGAGCACGGTTTTTTTGGGGGAGCCTGCCGTGGACATGGCGCTGACGCGCCAGCGTGTGGACAAACCGTGGACGGCGATGGACAACCCTACCGGGTTGACCACGCGCCGCCCACCGCTTGCCCCCACTTGCCCACCGCAGCTGCTGGTTTGCCATGCGTAGGCACGAGCTGACCAAGAAGAAATAACGCCGGCGTTCACACCTTGCTGATGACTCTGTTTCCCGCCACTATCACTGCGCCCTCACGGCACCTTGCTGCACTTTTGCTGCACCCTCAGTGCACGCTCACTGCACCCTGACTGCACTATCACTGCAATATCAGGGCATGAAACCGGCAGGTACACTGCATGTTCAGTGCGCTTGCCCTGCACCCTCATTCGAACCGCTTCAGCCAAGCTGTGGACATGGTCCACCCGCACCACCTTAGGGACCGACCATGACGCGGCGGATGAACAACCCTTCCGGGTTGCCCACACACAGCCCACCGCCCGCCCACAACAGCCAGCGGTCTGCCACGCGACGGCAAGGGCTAACCGAGGTGAGAACCTGCCCCTGTTCTGCAAGCCAAACCGGCGATGACTGGCCACGTCTCGCGCGCGCCGCGCGCCCGGATCGAGGCGCACGGGTCCCCGCGCCGCTAGGCGCAAGGGAGAGCGGCGACCCGAAGGGGCGATCCGACACTGCCGATTCAAATGGACTTGGCTCTTGAGAGACTGCATAAGCAAATCGTCTACTGGTGCAGCTGGCTACCGGTTTGAGTGGATGCGCGACCAAATCACCTCGCCGGCCTTAGTTCCGGCACCCTTAGCATGAGCCGGCAATCCACGCCGGCGCTTATAGCTCGGCAATTGGCTACGGATTTAGTCTGCCAGTGCCGTCCCGTGTCTGAAGGAGCGTCCGCAGATTTTCTCGCCCCTTCTCCCGGCTGGTATGGGACTGGTGTACCGATGATCCATGCACAACTGAATCCGTCGTCGCTTGATCACGCCGACGGGCCACGACCCGCCCCAGATCGATGACGAAGCTACCCTTCTTGCAGCGACGGACGACCGCTGCAACCCAACCCTGGATACTTGCGATCCCGTCACGCTTTCCCAACGCGGCCGCCTCCAGGCAACCTGCCAGCTCGTCGACAATCTTCTGCGCAGTAGGCATGTCCATTTCACTTCGATCAAGACAAGCAACCACTACATCTTTGTGAGGCTCAACGGCTCGAGCCCAAAACAGCTCCCGGTAGCGGGAGGCAGTGCAACTGCCCGCGGCAGCGATGGGCGCCTGGGTCGTAGTTGATTGTTTTTTACTTAGATGTTTTTTCTTGTCTGGTACTTCTATATTGCCGGCAGAACCGGCCTCGGGTAAGCCGGAGTCGGAGGTCCCAGTTCCGGATCGACCGGGGTTGCGCTGCCCGGATCCGTGAGCACCATCTCCGGGAAAGCCGCCCATGGTCGAAGGTCGGCTCATTGGGACGGGATTGAAGACGATGTTCCAGAGCCATTGACCCCTCGGCCCATGAGCTCTTCGACGTCTTAAGTATCCTGCCGCCTCCAGCTCGCGAGAGATCCGCCCCCAACGGTCCTTTCCAAGCTCTAGTCGCGACTGAAGAACTCCGACTAGAATCTGCCAGCCGGCAGGCTTCACGGCCAGCCAGGCAGCAACAGCCCTAGTATCCAGCCCCAGGCGGCTGTCTTCCAGCAACGCCTCAGGTACGGAGCCGTAGCGCACATCGTAGTGAACGTGAACTACGCCGCCACTGTGGTTCTGAAAACGATCGTCAGCCATTAAGGCCCTTATGGTTGGTTGCGGCTGCAGGACTTCGGATCAGCACTACAAGAGGGGCGCGACCAGATCACCCCAAGGTAAAACGCACAAGTTTGCGTGCACGCGCTTGTCCGAGCGCCGTCGAATGATCGTTAGCAAGAGGTGCGCTATCAGAAGGGGACCTCTGCAAATCGCCCTGGCGAGGCCGACCCCGCCTCCTTGCAGTCTCTATCTCACGCGGCTTCGCGCTCGACAGGCTGTCTATCCAATCTCGGACATCACCGGCACGCCAGCGAATGCATCGGTTCTGGCGAAGGACCGGTTGAGGAAATGAATCCTCGTCTCGCCGAAGCATGTGGTAGATAGCGTTTCGGCTCTTGCCAAGCAATTCGGCAAGTTCTTCGGGCGACAAAAGCGCGCATCTATCCATGTTTGCGAACGCCACGCGGAAATCCACTCTCGATTTGTCGGCGGTCTTCATCTGTCATGTTTCCTCGCTATCCAAGTGCTGATAGGATGCTTTGAGTCACATCTGCCAGCAAAAGGGAATTCCACGAGGTTTCGAATGGGGCGACATCGAGACGGTAAGTACGGTCAGCAGCGAATGAAGGGCGCCACAGTTGCCCTGCTTTGCCTGATCGAGAAACGTTCCGGGCTATCTCCAGCACAACTGGAGGCCAAGTTCGGGTTGGGGTTGCGGGACATGTTTGACCAGGAGACTGGCCAGGAATGGCTGCGCTACAGGCACATGGAGGGGACCTACAGCAAGTCGGGCCAGGCCTTGTCCATAGCCAAGCTGTTTGATGTTGCTACCCTTGCCCACGAGCTTGGCTACGTTACAGAAGACGAGCTGCTGCCTTTAGGCCTCGTGGACCTTGCTTCCGCCGATGCCCTTGGTGCCCGCCTCGACAGCGAGCGAGCTGCACTGAAGCTATTTCGACGCGGATTGATGAATCTGGCCCATGGCAAGCTGCCTTTACCGCCTGGTGGTTCGAAAGGTGGGAGACCGCGACCTCCGCGCTGCGCGTCTGAAGCCGCGGTTACGTATCAGGAGTGGACTGCGAAGATTCAAGAGCTCGGATGCGAGGTGTTTGAAGACCGAGCGGAAATCGAAGAGCAAGAGCGAACACTTAGAGATCAAGCCCAGCAGGAAGGCCGCCTAGTCACGGCTGTAGACTATGACGGCCTGCCAGACTGGATACGGCCATTCGATCCCGTGCGCCCAAACGGCGGCGCATTGAATCGCCTCCGAATACGTTTCTCCTTCGGCCAATTAGATCAGCCGTGGCTACCCGACGACAAGCGGCTGCCCGGCTTGCCCCAGCCTTCTTTTGACATATGGCCGGCAACGGATGAGGAGATTGACCTATTCTTCGAGAGCTTTCAGGAAAATATCGACCAAGCGTCCAGAAAGTCAACTGCGGACAACTGACCGCAGCGGACTCCCGCCGCGCGGCCGCATCTCGCTCCCTCTTCATGTGGGCCGGCAAAGAAAGGCTTGCAAGGTGCTGGCAAACTCCTGAATGACCTCATGATGGCGATCGCAAAGGAGCTTGAAGATCTCTTCCTGCGAGAAAATCTTGTTGCGAGTTACGTACTTGTATAGGGCCTTGGGGCCTTGCTGCTCCGCCGAAATGCGCGGCTGGAAATCTGGGCATTGATGTTCTTCCCAGAAGGCCTTCTCGACACTCTCTAGCGGCATGCAGTAGGTCTTCGGCCCTTGGGCGTGCTTGGCGTGTTTTTGGTCGCCGTCCAGGATGGAAATAACGTCTTCCGTCGGGCCAAGGAATCCATCGCGATCATTACGCGCCATGAGATCGACGACCTGACCCGCCCCACCAACTTCAATTAAATAATAGCTATAAAAGGTAGGTGGGCAGTAGTGACGGATTACAAACGACAGAAACTCCTTGAGCACCTCATCCTCGGTGAGAATATATCTGTCACGGCCTGTGAACCCGAACATCAAGCTCTTCACATAGCTGAAAGATACCGGTACGAGCGTTGCACCTTCGGCGTTCCGTTCCATATAAAGCAGTTCGTTGCTCTGCAGCGTCTGCATCATTGCTAGAGAATGGCTCGTGAAGACGATATTCACGTGGTATTCAGTGCAGAGTGTCCGAAGCTCCGCGGTGAGGCGAGCCTGGGCTGCGGCGTCCAGTGAAATGTCGATCTCGTCGATTACGACGAGCCGTTGGCCCTTACGTACCCTGCGATAAAGATTAATAAGGAAGTATTCGCCAGAGCTGAAATAATCCTCACGCAGATAGCGGCCGCCCGGAAGGGTGATGCAGCAGCACGATCCTGTACGCAATCGTACCTCGATCAGATCGTCGAATCGTCGTTCGCCATAGATGCGCGACAAGAACTCTATGAGCTCCTCGGGTTTTCGGTAATCCCCCAAGATGGTCGCCCGCCGGATCTCGTGATCGGACTCGCTAAGCGCTCGGAAGAAATTGAACCGATGCCCATGGGGCATCGGCAGCTCAACCGATATCTGCGCCTTCAACGCTTCTGGAATAGGCGCCTTACAGTTGAGCATGCGCAGGTTGTCGTCATACCAGAACAGGAATTCTTGGGCGCCAAAACGGTAGCAAATCTTGCTGCCATGATGAAAAATGCCATCCGATGATGTGCGGGTAAAGGTGTCGGCCAACGTGAAGTTGAGAATCGCCTTGGCTAGCGTAGTTTTCCCCGAGCCATTCTTACCCACAATGCAGAGCAGTTGGTTTCGCGCAAGATCGATCTCGAAGCTGAGCGCTTTTATTGGGCGGATTTCCGCCAGCTCGACTGAGAAGTGCATACCCTAGCCAAAGGAGCGGTGCAGGAATAGATCCACCACAGCCGCGCCGAACTTCTTGCGCAGCTTCTGCAGATAGGATTGGTCCACGGTGTTCGCGTAATTCAGAAGGCCAGCCAACCGTGCCTCGACCTTCTGCGCATCTCCATCTGCGCGATCCGCAAATTTCGCCCTGTCCTTGATATAGAAGTGGATTAGTACCTCGATCTCAGATTTGATACTCGCGTCCACCGAAATGGTCCCATTGGGCAACAGTACCATCCCCAGGAGCCTGATCTTGCTGCCAGTTCGAAGCAGCTTGGATTTTCCAGGATGCAGGGCCAGGTCGCCGTCCATGTATTCGACGAAGAATGCCCCGAGTGTTTCCTCGATGCCATCTAGCGAGGCGAACTCCTTGGCGGATACCACCATGTCGTCGGAGTAACGCGTGTAGATCAACCCCCTCGAGGCGCAATACCACTGTACCGCATTGTCGAACGGCAATAGCGCGGCATTGCTTATTGTCGGCGACGTGGAAAAGCCCATGGGCAAGCAATCGTCGACGCTCACCAGGTCAAGGATACGCTCCAACCACTGATCTAAATCGGCGACGGGAGATGAGTCTTTCCCAGAAAGAATGGTTTGTCGGATGCGATGGCGTTTGAGGCTGGGGAAGAAATCGGCAATGTCGCAAACGAAGAAAAACTTGCTTTGCGCATGCCTGCTCACCGCGTCGTAGGCGCTCACGCCTTTTCGATACGAGAAAACCACTTCCTCATTCTGCGGTAGAAAGTCGAGCAGGAAGAGCCTCAGGAACTCGTGGTAGGCACGCAGCTTGTCGTCGGGACTGAGAACCTCCCTCGTCTTGCCCTGCTTGCAGAAGCGGTGGCGGACGTACTTCTGGGCCACTGGACCACGCGCGAAATCGTCGAACGAACGCTTGCTGTGGTACATAGCCTCGAAAAGCGTCTCAAGTGGCTTTTTATTCACAATTACCTTCTGGGCTACCCATCGATGCACGCGACCTATCGCCTCGTATATACTAGCAAAATGCCAGCCGACTAGGAGTAGCTCCAGTCACATAGGCTGGCCTCTAGGCCGTCTGATCTACTTGTGTGGCGTGCCCATGTCAATGGGCCGCCACACAGGGCGTAGATTCCTCCTCTCTTCCCCCCGATTTTCCGCCGCAGTGCCCCTCCTTGGGACATGCCACCCTTTCCGAAGTGACCAATCGTGCGCGCGTGACTCGAATCGGCTGGGCGGAAGCCATTTTTCATTCAATCCGAGTCAGGATAGCGACCTATCCTGCGTGCTCGACCTGGAGAACCCCTTCTACGAGACCTTGGAGCGGCTGGAAGGGCTGATCACGGCCCAGCCGCGGGCGAGATCAGAGTCTATCTCTACGGCCTGTGGGACATGCGCCGGGCCGTTATCTACGCCGGGGGGAGCCTGACATGCGGCGCGCACCATTGCTGGCCGCCGACTTGGCCGGAGCCCGCCCGGCAAGGGCCGAGATCGTGGCAGACATCCCGCGGGCTGGGCAAGCTGCTGAAGCCGCCCTCGAAGCCCGCAGGCAGGCAGAGGAACGGGCCGTGCGGAGTAACACCATGGTCTGGACCTGCAGCTGCGTGCAAGGCTATGAGATGGGGCTTCAAGACGATTAAGCAGATCCGCGCCGAGTGCGAATTGAAGGCCCAGCGCTCCCACGCCCTATTCGACGCCTACCCGAAGATGAGCACGCAACTCAACTCGCAGCTGACGAACCGTTTGCCAGTATTGGCTAATGGGCAGGCGTTTGCCTGACTATCGGCAGTGCTCATCTTTTCGCAAACGCCACCCCAGCCGCGCCACCCCAGCCGCGCCTGCACCAGCGAGCGACCGGCCATCGCTCACCGGTGCTGTTGGCAGCCGGCCAAGGTGAGCCAACAATTCAATGGCCTGTTGACCAATACCTGGAGATCGGCGGTGCAGGTCCTGGGCCGCCTATTGTCGTAGTAGCTGGCCGCAACGGATCGAGCCGAGATATGGCCGCCCCCTCGGAGCCCCCGGCGCTACTAGCCACGGTTAAACAGCCCCAATACGGCTCGCCCGGACCGATCACGGATCGCGGCGGAGCCAAATATTTGCTTGCGCCCCGCAGGATCTGGCTTGTCCATGCACAGCACTCTTGTAATAGACTGCTGAACACGCACCACTCCCAAAACAAAGGGTTATTTATGACCGCCATATCAGCTTCATTGGACCAGCCCCTCGACATCAACGAAGACCAAGTTGACGAATGGTATGAGTCCGAGGACGATCAAACCGATGTTTCAGTGTCAAGTACCTCGGACGACATTGAAAGGAAATACGCGGAAACTCAACTGAGAGTCGTCCGTTCCACAATGGATTTCACCCTGCATCAACTCCAGGCATCCCTACGCGAATCAAACTACATAAACATGGCTCCCGGATATCAACGGCGTGCCCGCTGGGACCGAAAAAAGAAGTCGCTACTAATTGAATCCATTCTTTTGAATGTACCCATCCCATCACTCTTCCTGTTCGAGGCAAACTATAATCAATACGAAGTGATGGATGGCCGGCAGCGACTAGAGACAATCACCGATTTTCTAGACAATGATTTTGCGCTAACCGGCCTGGAATATTGGCCAGAAATCAACTCGAAGCGGTTTCGTGATCTCCCCGAGGCAGTTAGACGCGGACTACTACGACGCACAATAGGTGCCGTGGTATTACTTGCAGAAACTGCTCGTGGCGATGGCGATTTTGATATTAGAATGGTGCTCTTCAGACGACTTAATACCGGAGGAGTAAAATTAAATCCTCAAGAATTAAGAAATGCAGCATTTCCAGGCACCTTCAATGCGATGATCAAGCGCCTGTCTCGAGAAGACAGCTTTGCCAATGTATGGGGCATCCCTCGCAGAACAGAAAATGAGGAAAAAGAACCCGCTCCCGAACTCACAAAGAATATTCTCTATCAATCGATGATGGATTGCGAACTCGTTTTACGATTTTTTGCGATTCGTGAGACTATCTCGGGAGAGACAAAGGGTTCGCTACGTCACATCCTCGATCGGACAATGAGGAAATACAGGAATATTTCCAATGATGATGCCGACAAACTTGGGGCACTATTCACCTCAAGTATCAACACTCTCATCCGACTGATTGGCCCCGATTTCATCGTTCTTCCAGGGACCAAGCGGCCCAGTCGCCCCTTGTACGACGCCCTTATGGTCGCAGCTAGTACCCTGTCCGATTCCTCACCGCCACCGCAGTTCGCAGAGCCTCTCACTGTAAAGGACAGGCTTACCAAAGCCCTCAGCACAAAGGAGGATTACGATATTCTCGTGGGCCGCGGGAACACTGTAGAAGCAATCAAGGCTCGCGTGGCGCTTGCAAGAACGATCCTTTCGGCCTGAGGCGCGCATGGACCTTATCCTTTCCGAGTTTCAGCGAGACCTTGTGACCATTTCCCGGCAATTGGACTTACTCGACGAAATCAAGAAATTCTCGGCGACCTCTGAGTTATCGGAGAGATATGTCCGATCATCAACGATCGACAGGGAGCGAAAGTCGAGTGCAAGCACAGAAATCCGCAAGTATCTCCGCCAAGCAAATACCTTACATCAATGCACCCGGAATTCACACCAGGGGTTGCCTGTCGTTAGCGGTACGATGATCCTCTACATTGCAGGACGATTCGAAGAGTACACACGTACTTCGTTTGAGGACCTTTGCCAACGATTGGCTCAGCGGGCATCATCATTTAGGGCGTTGCCAAAGAAGATGCAGGATAGCTTAGTCGTGTTCACTGCGATCGTGATGCAATCACCAAGGAAGTATCAACATGGCGACGGCGCAGTTGCTTCTTTCACCAAAAACTTGGCAGCCAATCTATCAGCCGAAGCCACGATCGATAATATCAATTATCAGTGCCTTTCGATTACTGAAACAAATATGAAGCCTGACACCCTTACGGATCTTTATGACCGTATCGGCGCGAAGGAAATATGGAAGAAATTAGGACAACAGGCCTCGATTCAAGCCTACTTTATGACGCAAGATCCCACAAATGCTGAATCGCTTGCGAAGCAAAAATTGACAGCGCTAATGGACGATAGAAACTCGATCGCACATCCGTCCACCTCGATCGTATGGCCGGATACCGAAGTCGTTCGAAAGTATATTGCGTTTCTCGACGTTCTGGCCGCCGCCCTTTCCAGTGTTTCTAGCGTGTTTGCGGCGACACTGTGTCGTAATGAACAAGACACCCAGGTCACGGCAAGAGCCGGGTGAAGCTCTCCTCTCACTAGCCCTTGCAACGGTCTCCCAGGACGACTCGCTCAGGATGATATTGGTTTCGTTGTTTCTTCCCGACTCAGCGCCTCACTTTGGGCTTAGCTTCGGCCAAGAACCAGACGACCGGCTCAGGCCTGACGAAAGGCTGCTTCCGACCCCGAAGCCGCCTCACCTAGTCGTCTGGGACGCCGTCCGGGCGCAATAATCCTGCTTCAGTCCCTTTCGCCCCCTCAGCCCACGCTAGATTTCGCAGCGCGCGGCGCCCGCCACTGCCGGGCCGACAGCGGATAGCTCCAGCACTGCGAATCAATCCAGGCGTACTTCACCGTCCTTCGCGAAGTACTCCGGAAGGTCGTAACTCACCACGGCATGCGGCGCAAAATGGGCGCAGCGCGGAGCGCAATTGAAGGCGCACGGGCGATACTCAACGCATCTAAAATCCCGTAAACTCAAGCACATACAGGAAAACTGTATGCACATAGCTGGGCCTTCTTCTGATTCACACGGCAGGGGTCACAGGTTCAATCCCTGTACCACCACCAGACAAATGGCCAGCAACTGCCTAAGTTGCCAGGAAACCCAGACAGCGCAAGCTCTCTGGGTTTTTTGTTGCCCGGCGTTTGCCCACGTTTTCTACCCTCCCCGGAAAACCGTGGTTCATCACGCCAATCAAGGAATGCTCGCCTGGCATATTTGCGGCTGGCGCGCATACTTGTCCACAGGACGACGGGCCAGGCAGGCACAGCCCCCACGAGCACAGCCCCTATCGCCTATCCGATCATCGACGCAGCTTTCGGGAGTCCGCCATGCCCGATTCACCCAGGACGACGATCCATGCCGGCGCGACCGTGCCGCCGGAGGATGCTCAGACACGGGAGCCGGTGCTGGACGTCGTGGATCGCGTCTCCGAGATGTGCTTCGGCCTGTTCATGGCGCTCACTTTTGTCGGCGCGGTGTCGAGCGGCACGGGTGGCCCGGATGCCAGCCGCACCATGATGCATGCCGCGCTGGGCTGCAACCTGGCCTGGGGCATGGTGGACGCGGTCATGTTCCTGATCCGTACGCTGGCGAACCGCGGCCAGCGGATCTCCCTGGCACTTGCCGTCAGGAATGCTAACGACCAGGCCACGGCGATCGGCCTGATTCGCGATGCGCTGCCTCGCGCAACGAAGTCGCTGGTCACCGACAAGGAACTGGAAGCCATGCGGGCACGGCTTGCCGCCGCCCCGGCACTGCCGCCCCGCCCCCGCCTGAACATGGCCGACCTGATCGGTGCCGTGCACATCTTCTTTATCGTTGTACTGGCCACGTTTCCGGTCGCACTGCCGTTCGTACTGCTGGACGATGTCAAACTGGCGCTACTGATCTCGCGCGGGCTGACCCTGGCCATGCTGTTCGCCGCCGGGTGGGCGCTGGGCCACTATGCCGGCTTTGGCGGCTGGGTCACTGGCGCAGCCATGACTGCGCTGGGCGTGGTCATGACCATCGCCATTATCGCGCTGGGCGGCTGAGATGCGAGGCGCGATCCTGCTGCTTGCCGCCGCCCTTGGCGCGGGCACGGTCCAGGCACAGGAGCCGCCCCAGCCCGCGCCGGATGCCGCCGGGCAGGCGGCCGGCTCGCCCTGGACCTTCTCGGCAACAGGCTACTGGAACATGCCGCGCCAGAGCGGCGACTACCTCTCCGGCATCTTCATCGCCGAAAGGAAGCAGCTTCACCTCGAGGCAAGAAGCAACTACGAGGCAGTCCACTCGCAGTCAGCCTTCATCGGCTGGACTTTCTCGGGCGGCGAAACCATCCAGTTCAAGGCGACCCCCATCGTTGGCTTCGTGGGAGGCTCCACCCACGGCCTGATCGGCGGAATCGAGGCCAGCGTCGCAGTGAGCAAGTTCGACTACTACATCGAAGCCGAATACCTGGATGCGCGCGGCGAAGAGCCGGGCTATCTCTACGCCTGGAGCGAACTTGGCTTCCGCCCGGTCGAATGGCTGAGGCTGGGCCTGGTCGCGCAACGTACCCGGATCTACGGGGGAGGCCGCGAACTCCAGCGAGGCGGCTTTTTCCAGGTCACGGTGCGCAGGTTCACGGCGGGCTTCTACTGGTTCAACCCGGGCTCGACGGACCAGGTCGCGATCCTTTCGCTGGGCGTGAGCTTCTAGGCCCCAGCCACGTCGCGACGCAACCTTTCCGTTGCCGGCGACAAGGCTTATCTCATATCCGCCCACTCACTCGCCGGCTACCTTGACTGCTCCGACCTGCACCGGAGCACGACTTGCCGTCCCCCTGCCTCCCCACCGCGACCGAAACAGAACTCGCCCTGCCCTGGACCGGCCGCAACCCGGTCAGTGCCGGCTGGTTCGAGATGCGTCCGGCGCGCGTGCCGCGTGATGCGCTGCCGGTCTATGACGAAGACATGGATTGCATCATCGGCTACCACCGCAGCTTTGCCTCGGTGGCTTCCACCTATGACCTGACGGGCCATGTCGTGGCGCTGGATGCATGCGTGGATGAAGCTGGCGCGGGGCGCGCATCGCTGCTGGTTGCCGGCACGCTGTGGCAGCCGCGTGCGCGCGGCATGACGCGCAGCGGCGCCGAGGGCGAAGGACTGGCGGCGCCCGCGGCGACGCTGGCGCGGCTGCGCGGGCGCTTCATCGCACTGGCTCGGCAGCCACTGCATTTCACGCTGGCCGCGCTGGCGGACATGCAGGAGCCGGAGCGGTTCGTGCCGCTGCATATCCTGCGGCTGGCGATGCGCTGCGGCACGCGCCTCGCTGCAGCAGCGGAAATGGCACGCTTTGTCGCGCCGATCACGAGGCGGGGCGTGCCGACCGCACTGGAATTGACGCTGCGCCCGCGCGACCATACCGTGCTGCGCGTGCGCACCTGGCCTGTCGCTGGTTAGCCGTGCCAGGCCCCTGCGTCCGCGACGACCGTGGCGAAGCGGTCGTTCAACGCGGCCAGCGTGCTGCGGTGGAGATCGGCCGCAGGTACGGCGGGGCCGCCCAGCGGGTCAGGCAGGTCGCGCGTGGCGCAGGCCGCGGCCACGACGGTGCTGCGATAGCCGTGGTCGAGCGCCGAGCGCACCGTGGCGCTTACGCACATATGCGTCTGGAAGCCGGCCACGATCAGCTCCTTGCGGCCGAGCCTGGCCAGTTCGTCGGCCAGGGTGGTGCCGGCGAAGCTGTTGGGCAAGCCCTTGGTGACGGTAATCTCACCGGCCTGCGGCCCCACCCCTTCAATGAAGGCGGCATACGGCCCGGTCGGATCGAACGCCATGCTGCCCGGCCGGCCGTGGTGCGCGACATGGATTACCGGCGTGCCGTGGCGGCGCGCCAGCGCCAGCAGCTGCGCGCAGGCAGCCACGGCCGCGGGCATGCCGGCCAGCGGCAGGCGGCCGTCGACGTATTCGCGTTGATGGTCGATCAGGATCAGGACGGCGGCTTCCCAGGCGGAAGGGGTGCGGCTGGCGCCGGCCAGGTCGAGCAGCGTAGTCGGTGTAGTCATTGGCGTTTGGGCTGGAAAGGAATCAGGAACGGGCAATCAGGAACCGCGAGACGGGCCCGCCACATCGCGGGCCATCCCGCATGCTACTGCCAAGACGGAATCGGTGCATGAGTGCGCGTGGCGATCTCGCCACCGGCCAGGCCCTTCCCTGTAGCGCGGCCGGCACGTTGCGCTGGCACCCTGGCGCGCTGTTGCAAACAGTTGCGAATTTCATCTTGACATCTGCTAATCTTGATTTCACGTCCCGGACAGGATCTCGGGTCGGCAACACAATGCGCCGGGACGAGGATACGGGTCAGTGCGCACAAGAAATAAGTCAATCATGCAGCACTCTTTGAAGTACCGGATGGCGTTCGCCACGGCGGGTGTGGTGACGCTGATCATCGTGCTGCGCGCGCTCTACGCGCAGTACTACGCCTACGACGGCCTGAAGAACTTGCAGCAGACGCAGCAGGACACGCTGGTCAAGATGGTGGCCGAGCAGCTCGATGAAAAGCTGCAGGGCCGCGCCACCGTCCTGCGGCGCGTGGCAAGCCAGCTCTCCCCCATGCTTTCGGTAAAGCCGGCCGAACTGCGCCGGGCCGTGGAGGGCATGGTGGAAATGCCCGAGACTTTCAACGCCGTCTTCCTGGCCGCGCCCGACGGACACCTGGTGTTCAGCACCGCCGTGCCGGATGGCGTGCGCCTGCGCGTGGACGACCGCGACTATTTCCGCGATATCCAGCAGGGCCAGGCGTTCGCGGTGTCGGACCTGATCCAGGGCAAGCAGACCAATGCCCCCGGCGTAGTGCTGGCAGTGCCGCTGCACGGACCGGGTGGCGAGCTGCGCGGCGTGGTCGGGGGCGTCCTGAACCTCGCGGACAGCAACTTCCTGCGCGAGCTTGCGCACAGCCGCGTGGGCACTACCGGCAGCTTCTGCCTGGTTTCCTCCGGCACCAATCCCCGCTATGCAATGCACCCGGACGCTGCCCGCGTGCTGAGCCCCGCACGCGCGATCGGCGAAGCCTGCGGCGCCGATCACGCCCCCGCCTTCCTGGAAGTCCTGACGCCGACGCAGCCGATCGTGGCGCGCCATCTGCTGGCATCCAACGGCTGGGAGTTGGTGGCGGTCCTGCCGGCAGCCGAAGCCTACGCGCCGCTGCTCGCGGTGCGCCAACGGACCCTGGTCATCGGCGCCATCACCATGCTGCTTGCCGCCGCGATGATGTGGCTGGTCATGCGCCGCCTGCTTGAACCGCTGCAGCGGCTGCACCGCGCTGTGCGCCAGATCGGCACCAACCCGGCCGCGGTGGCGGACCTGCCCGTCGGCCGCGCCGACGAGATCGGCGAACTGGCCGCGACCTTCGCCGAGGTGGTGGCGCAGCTGTCGGAGCGCGAAGCCGCGCTGAAAGCGGCCAAGGACCGCGCCGCCGAAAGCGAGAAGCGCATCGAGGCGATCGCCAACCATGTGCCGGACTTTGTCTCGTTCATCGACATGCAGCAGCGCTACGTCTTCGTCAACCAGGCCTATGCGCAGCGCTATGGCGTGCCGGCGCAGCAGATCGTGGGGCTGTCGCTGCGCGAACTGTGGGGCACGCAGGAATACCTGGCCTGCCAGCCGTACCTGGAGCAGGCCTGCGCCGGGCGCGCGGTGACGTTCACCCGTGAAAGCGCTGATGGCACCGAATGCATGGAGATCACCTGCCAGCCGGCCTGGAACGATGTGCAGGATACCGTCATCGGCCTGCACATGTTCGGGCGCAATGTCACCCATGAGCGCGAAAAACTGCGCAGCCTGGAAGCACAGACCATCTCCGACTACCTCACCGGCCTGCTCAACCGCAAGGGTTTCGACCGGCGCCTGGCCGAATGCATGGCCCGCGCCAGCGCCGACGGGCGCTCGCTGGCGCTGCTGCTGGTGGACCTGGACGACTTCAAGGGCGTCAACGACAGCTTTGGCCATCCGGTGGGCGACCAGTTGCTGGTCGCCTTTGCGCAGCGGCTGCGCGCCTGCGTGCGCAAGGGCGACGCGGTCGCGCGCATCGGCGGCGATGAGTTTGCGGTGATCCTGGACGGCGTTGCCGACCGCCAGGCCATGGCATCCATCGCCAACACCATCGTGCAGGCCGCGCGCATGCCCTTCGTGATCGATGGCCACACGCTGGCGGCCTCGGCCAGCGTCGGCTCGGCCATCCATGACGCGCGCCACACCATGACCGCGAGCGAGTTGTTCATGCACGCCGACATGGCGCTGTACGAGGCCAAGCGGCACGGCAAGGCGCGTTATGCGGTGCAGGCGGCGGCAGAGGCCCAATCGGAAACATCGGACTTGACCACGTAAGGCATTCAACCGTCGCCGGCAGCATCAACGCCTCGGCGCCTCAGCGCACCTTCCCCTCCTTCCACGCCTGCAGCAGCTTGTCGTAAGGAATGGTCTCGCCCTTCGGCTTTTCGTTGGCCAGCTTCTGCCACGGCGCATGGTCGTTCGACAGCCACTTGCCCGGGTCTCCCTTCGGGTTGAGCCTGGGCGCGCAGTTGCTCATGCCGGCGCGTTGCAGCCGCGCCATGACCTGGTCCATCTCTTCGGCCAGCGTGTCCATGGCGGCTTGCGGCGTCTTCTCGCCGGTCACCGCGGTGGCCACGTTCTTCCACCACAGCTGGGCCAGCTTCGGATAGTCGGGGACGTTGGTGCCGGTCGGCGTCCACGCCACGCGCGCGGGGCTGCGGTAGAACTCGATCAGCCCACCGTACTTGGCCGCGTTCCTGGTCAGGTAGTCGTGGTGGATGTCGCTGTCGCGGATAAAGGTCAGCCCGGTCAGCGACTTCTTCAGCGAGACCGTCTTGGATGTCACGAACTGCGCATACAGCCAGGCGCCCGCCAGCTTGTTGGGATCGGTGTTCTTGAAGAAGGTCCAGGAGCCCACGTCCTGGTAGCCGTTCTGCATGCCCTGCTTCCAGTACGGGCCGTACGGCGACGGCGCCATGCGCCACTTGGGCGAGCCGTCGGCGTTGACCACCGGCAGGCCCTTCCTGGTCATGTCCGCGGTGAAGGCGGTGTACCAGAAGATCTGCTGCGCCACCTGGCCTTGCGCGGGGACCGGGCCGGCCTCGGAGAAGGTCATGCCCATCGCCTGCGGCGGCGCGTACTTCTTCATCCAGTCGATGTACTTGGTCAGCGCATAGACCGCCGCCGGGCTGTTGGTGGCACCGCCGCGCGACACCGAGGCGCCGACCGGCGTGCACTTGTCCTCGGCCACGCGGATGCCCCACTCGTCCACCGGCATGCCGTTGGGAAGGCCCTTGTCGGCGGTGCCGGCCATCGACAGCCAGGCGTCGGTGAAGCGCCAGCCCAGCGACGGATCCTTCTTGCCGTAGTCCATGTGCCCGTAGACCTTCTTGCCGTCGAGCTCCTTCACGTCGTTGGTGAAGAAGTTGGCGATGTCCTCATAGGCTGACCAGTTGGTCGGCACACCCAGGTCGTAGCCGTACTTGGCCTTGAACTTGTCCTGCAGGTCCTTGCGCGCGAACCAGTCGGCGCGGAACCAGTACAGGTTGGCAAACTGCTGGTCGGGCAGCTGGTACAGCTTGCCGTCCGGCGCGGTGGTGAACTTGGTGCCGATAAAGTCCTTCACATCCAGCCCGGGGTTGGTCCACTCCTTGCCGGCGCCGTTCATATAGTCGGTCAGCGGCAAGATCGAGCCGTAGCGGTAGTGCGTGCCGATCAGGTCCGAGTCAGAGATCCAGCCGTCGTAGATCGACTTGCCGGACTGCATCGAGGTCTGCAGCTTCTCGACCACATCGCCTTCCTGGATCAGGTCGTGCTTGACCTTGATGCCGGTGATCTCCTCGAACGCCTTGGCCAGCGTCTTGGACTCGTACTCGTGCGTGGTAATGGTTTCGGACACGACGCTGATCTGCGTGACCCCCCTGGCCTTGAGCTTGGCGGCGGCGTCGATGAACCACTTCATTTCGGCCTGCTGCTTGTCCTTGGCCAGCGACGAGGGCTGGAACTCATTGTCGATCCACTTCTTGGCCTCAGCCTCGCCCGCCGAGGCGGACCCACAAGCCAGCGCAGCCGCGCAGGCAAGGGCTGACATCCCCAACTTCACGTGCACATTCATCAGTGTCTCCTCAAGATTTCCCCTCCCCGGCTGTGGTCGTGGTGGCGGCCCCGGGGCAGGGATAAGCCGCAAACCTTCCATTTAACCCTGATGCCTGCGAATAAACGGCTAGCCCTTGCGCATGATCAGCGCCAGCACCAGCATCGATACCCCGAAGCTGATCCAGACCGACGGCTCTTCGGGCAGCGACAGCCAAGCGGTGACTTTCTCGCCCAGTCCCACCCACGCCAGGTTGACCCAGGCGGCGCACATCAGCCCGATAAACAAGCGGTCGCCACGCGTGGTCGCGATCGGCAGGAAGCCCTTGCGCAGCACCGACGGCGCGCGTATTTCCCAGATAGTCATGGTGATCAGCATGACTACGATGCAGCCGAAGAACACCGCCACCGGTATCGTCCAGACCATCCAGCTCAGCATTGCGCCGTCTCCTTGTGTTGTGATCAGGGTTGCGCCGCGCGCTTACACGCGACCCATCGCGAAGCCCTTCGCGATGTAATGCCGCACGAACCAGATCACGATGCCGCCGGGCACGATGGTCAGCACGCCGGCCGCGGCCAGCACGCCCCAGTCCATGCCCGATGCCGACACCGTGCGCGTCATGGTGGCGACGATGGGCTTGGCATTGACCGAGGTCAGCGTGCGCGCCAGCAGCAGCTCGACCCAGCTGAACATGAAGCAGAAGAACGCCGCCACGCCCACGCCGGCCTTGATCAGCGGCAGGAAGATGGTCAGGAAGAAGCGCGGGAACGAGTAGCCGTCGACATACGCGGTCTCGTCGATCTCGCGCGGCACGCCCGACATGAAGCCCTCCAGGATCCACACCGCCAGCGGCACGTTGAAGACCAGGTGCGCCAGCGCCACGCCCAGGTGGGTATCCATCAGCCCGATGGTGCTGTAGAGCTGGAAGAACGGCAGCAGGAACACCGCGGGCGGCGTCATGCGGTTGGTCAGCAGCCAGAAGAACACATGCTTGTCGCCGATGAACTGGTAGCGCGAAAAGGCATAGGCGGCCGGCAACGCCACGCTGATCGAGATCATCGTGTTCATCGCCACGTAGATCATCGAGTTGACGTAGCCCGAATACCAGGACGGGTCGGTGAAGATGGTCTTGTAATGCTGCAGCGTGAATTCCGCGGGCCACAGCGACAGCGTGGAGACGATCTCCTCGTTGGTCTTGAACGACATGTTCACCATCCAGTAGATCGGCACGATGGCGAACAGCAGGTAGACCAGCAGGAAGCCGGCGCGCCACCAGGTGGCGCGGTTGGCGGGGGGGCGCATCTCAGCCATGGGGCATGTCCTCGCTGCCGGCGGTGCCCGCGCGCTGCATCCAGTTATAGAGGATGAAGCACATGAGCAGGATGATCAGGAAATAGACGATGGAAAACGCTGCCGCCGGGCCCAGGTCGAACTGGCCCACGGCCTTCTGCGTCAGGTACTGCGACAGGAAGGTGGTGGCGTTGCCGGGGCCGCCGCCGGTCAGCACGAACGGCTCGGTATAGATCATGAAGCTGTCCATGAAGCGCAGCAGCACCGCGATCATCAGCACGCCGCGCAGCTTGGGCAGCTGGATATAGCGGAACACCGCCAGGCGCGAGGCGCCGTCGATCTGCGCGGCCTGGTAGTAGGCGTCGGGGATGGCGCGCAGTCCGGCGTAGCACAGCAGCGCCACCAGCGGCGTCCAGTGCCAGACGTCCATCACCAGCACCGTGACCCAGGCATCGAAAGCGCTGCCGGTGTAGTTGTAGTCGAACCCCAACGCCTCGAGAGCGGCACCGAGCAGGCCGATATCGGTGCGCCCGAAGATCTGCCAGATGGTGCCGACCACGTTCCACGGGATCAGCAGCGACAGCGCGATGATCACCAGCACCGTTGATGCCTTCCAGCCCCTGGCCGGCATCGACAGCGCCAGCAGGATGCCGAGCGGGATCTCCACCAGCAGCACCGCCAGCGAGAAGCCCAGCTGGCGCAGCAGCGCGTCGTGCAGCTCGCCATCGCGCAACACGGTGCCGAACCATTCGGTGCCGACAAAGACGCGCCGCTCGGGCGAGATGATGTCCTGCACCGAGTAGTTGACGATGGTCATCAGCGGCAGGATCGCGGAGAACGCCACGCACACCACCACCGGCAACACCAGCAGCCAGGCCTTCTGGTTGACGGGCTTCATGGCACCAGTTCCTCGTTGACGTAGTAGCAGGTATGGCGGTTGAACACCGACAGCCAGGCCGTGTCGCCCAGGCGCAGATCGGCCGCCTCGATACCCAGCCGCGCGCGCAGCGTACCGGCCAGTGCGCCCGCCTCCTGCACTCCGCCGGTCAGCAGCCAGTAAGTGCCGATGTCCTGCGCGCGCTCGACCCGCACCGGCACCGCCTGCGCGTCGCTCTCCGGCGCCAGGCGCAGGTACTCGGGCCGCACGCCGATGCGGAAGCTGCCGGCCTCGCGCAGCGCCGCTTCAACTGACGGCGACAACTCCGGCATGTAGCGGCGACCCGCCAGCTCGATCGCGCCGTCGCGCCACTGCCCGGTCAGGAAATTCATGCCCGGCGAGCCGATGAAATGCCCGACGAAGGTATGCGCGGGACGCTCGAACAGCGCATCCGCCGGCCCCACCTGCACCGCCTTGCCGCGCGACATCACCACCACCTGGTCGGCAAAGGTCAGCGCCTCGGTCTGGTCGTGCGTCACGTAGATCAGCGTCAGGCGGAATTCGTGGTGGATTTCCTTGAGCTTGCGCCGCAGCTGCCATTTGAGCTGCGGGTCGATCACCGTCAGCGGCTCGTCGAAGAGGATGGCCGACACGTCCTGGCGCACCAGCCCGCGCCCCAGCGAGATCTTCTGCTTGGCGTCCGCGGCCAGGCCGCTGGCGCGGCGATCGAGCGTGGCCGACAGGTCCAGCATCTCGGCCACGCGCCCTACCCGCTCGCGCACCTGGGCTTCCGGCACGCCGCGGTTGCGCAGCGGGAAGGCCAGGTTCTCGCCGACGGTCATGGTGTCGTAGATCACCGGGAACTGGAACACCTGGGCGATATTGCGCGCCTGCGGCGTGGCAACGGTCACGTCGCGGCCATCGAAGGCGATGGTGCCGTGCGAGGGCCGCAGCAGCCCGGAAATGCAGTTCAGCAGCGTGGTCTTGCCGCAGCCGGACGGGCCCAGCAGCGCATAGGCGCCGCCGTCTTCGAACGTGAATTGCAGCGGCAGCAGCGCGTAGTCCTCGTCGGTACGCGGATTTGGCACATAGGAGTGCGCCAGGTCCAGGTCGATGCGCGCCATCTCAGGCCCCTGCCCCGGCAGCCGCGGCCGCGCCGCCGGGCACGTCCGCCGCCAGCCCGCCCGGCCGGCGCGGCGCATGGATGCGGCGCCCGTCGGCGTCGAACAGATAGATCTGCTCGGGCAGCAGGTGCAGTGACACCGGCTCGCCCAGCGCCAGGTCGAGCACGCCGGCGAACTGTGCCACCAGGTTGCCCACCGGGGTATCGGCGTGGACGAAGGTGTCCGAGCCGGACAGCTCGGCCAGCGCCACGCGCCCCGGCACCGCCACCGCGCCCGGCTCACCGGCCAGGCGCAATGCCGACGCGCGTACCCCCACCGTGACCGGGCCGTCGTGCCCGCCCGCGCCGGGCACCGGCACTGAGATGTCGCCGGCCAGCGTGACCCGGCCGCCCTGCAGCCGGCCCTCGACCAGGTTCATCGGCGGATCGTTGAAAGCGCGCGCCACGCGCAGCGAATCGGGGTAGTGGAAGACCTGGGGCGTGGGGCCGTACTGCAGCAGTTCGCCGGCGTCCAGCACCGCGGTATGGCCGCCCAGCAGCAGCGCTTCGCCGGGCTCGGTGGTGGCATAGACCACGGTGGCGTCGCCATGCGCGAACAGCTGCGCCAGTTCCTCGCGCAGTTCTTCGCGCAGCTTGTAGTCAAGGTTGACCAGCGGCTCGTCCAGCAGCATCAGCGGCGCCTCCTTGGCCAGCGCACGCGCCAGTGCCACGCGCTGCTGCTGCCCGCCGGAGAGCTCGGACGGATAGCGGTCCAGCAGGTGGTCGATATGCAGCCGCCCGGCCAGCTCGCGCACGCGCGCGGCAATCTCTGCGGCCGGCGCCTTGCGCAGCAGCCGCAGCGGCGAGGCGATGTTGTCGAAAACCTTGAGCGACGGGTAGTTGATGAACTGCTGGTAGACCATCGATACATTGCGCTCGCGCACCGGCATGCCGGTCACGTCATGGCCGTCGACCAGCACGCGGCCGGCGCTGGGCCGGTCCAGCCCGGCCATCAGCCGCATCAGCGAGGTCTTGCCCGCCTGCGTCGCGCCCAGCAGGATGGTCACCGCGCCCGGAACCGGCGCGAGCGTCATCGGAAAGAGATACGCCTGCGAACCTGCCTGCTGTGCGACGCCTTCCAAACGTAGCTGCATCCGGTCTCCATGTTCGATATGCTTCCCGCAGCACAGCTTTGGCGCGCGATGCAGGCACAAAAGTCTTGGCTTGACGTTCGTTTTAGCAACAAAACGAACGTAAAACAATAGTGCACTGCATCATTTGTTTTCGTTTCTGTTTGAACTAGAATCCCGGCATGACCCTGAATCCCCGCCAGACGGCCCTGCTCGAAGAAGTCCGCACCCAGGGCTTTGCCTCCATCGACGAACTTGCGCGCAAATTCGGCGTCACGCTCCAGACGGTGCGCCGCGATGTCAACCTGCTGGCCGGGAACGGCATGCTGGCGCGCTTCCATGGCGGGGTGCGGGTGGAGGGCTCCACCACCGAGAACATCGCCTACCGGCAGCGGCAGGTGCTCAACGCCGAGGGCAAGGCGCGCATCGCGCGCGCGGTGGCCGCTGCGGTGCCCGAGGGCTGCTCGCTGATCCTGAACATCGGCACCACGGTGGAAGAGATAGCGCGCGAACTGATGCACCACCGCGGGCTGCGCGTGATCACCAACAACCTGAATGTGGCCAATATCCTTGCCGACAACCCCGATTGCGAGGTCATCGTCGCCGGCGGCGTGCTGCGCTCACGCGACCGCGGCATCGTGGGCGAGGCCACGGTGGAGTTCATCCGCCAGTTCAAGGTGGATATCGGGCTGATCGGCATCTCGGGCATCGAGACCGACGGCACGCTGCGCGACTACGATTTCCGCGAGGTCAAGGTGGCGCGGACCATCATCGAGCATTCACGCGAGGTGTGGCTGGCGGCGGACGCCAGCAAGTTCAATCGCCAGGCGATGGTGGAGCTGGCGCATGTGTCGCAGGTCGACCGGCTCTTTACCGACGAGCCGCTGGCAGCGCCGTTCGACCAGATCGTGGCCGACAGTGGGGTGAAGTGTGTGGTGGCGGAGCGGGAGTGAGCGCGCCGGGGACCGGCTTGAGGCTGCCTTGCTGGCGGTGATGCCCGGCGCCTCGCTCTTGCGACAGGCCAGCCCTCTCCCCCGGCCCTTCTCCCGCAAGCGGGAGAGGGGCGAACACCGAGGGTCGGGCAGAGAATTACTTGAACACCACGGTCTTGTGGCCGTTCAGCAGGATACGGTGTTCGGCATGCCACTTGACCGCGCGCGCCAGTGCCACGCATTCCACGTCGCGGCCGACGGCGGTCAGTTGCTCCGGGTCCATGCTGTGGTCCACGCGCTCGATCTCCTGCTCGATGATCGGGCCTTCGTCCAGGTCGGCGGTGACATAGTGCGCGGTCGCGCCGATCAGCTTCACGCCGCGCTCATGCGCCTGGTAGTACGGCTTGGCGCCCTTGAAGCTGGGCAGGAACGAGTGGTGGATATTGATCGCGCGGCCGGCCAGCTTGCGGCACAGGTCATCGGACAGCACCTGCATGTAGCGCGCCAGCACCACCAGGTCGATCTTCTGCTCCTGCACCACGTCGAACACGCGCGCTTCCTGCGCTGCCTTCTGCTCGGCCGAGGCGTTCATCAGCGGCAGGTGGAAGAACGGCACGTCATACGATGCCGCCAGCTGGTAGAAGTCGCGGTGGTTCGAGACGATGGCCGCGATCTCGACCGGCAGGCCGCCCACCTTGGCGCGGAACAGCAGGTCGTTCAGGCAGTGGCCGATCTTGGACACCATGATCATCACGCGCGGCTTGACCGCGGCGTCGTTCAGCTCCCACTGCATGCTGAACTGGTCGCCCACCGGCGCGAACGCGGCCTTCAGCGTGTCCAGGTCCGGGCCGCCGGCGGCCGGCGTGAAATGCACGCGCATGAAGAAGCGGCCGGCGTACTCGTCACCGTACTGGTCGGAATCGACGATATTGCAGCCGTGCTGGAACAGCAGGCCCGAGACGGCATGGACAATGCCCGGCTGGTCAGGGCACGAGAGGGTCAGGATGAATCCGGTGTTGCTCATGGTGTGTTGTTCTGTCGGAGTGGCGCGGCGCAAGGCCGGAAAAATCAGGTCAGCGCGGTCGGCAAGACCGGCACAGGCGGAACCCGCGGCGACGGCTCAGGCGCGATGGTCAGGACCGAGCCAGCCGCGCCGCCCAAGGGCATCCAGCGTCACCAGTGTCGCATCAACCGTCATGGCGCCGGCCGACATGATAGCAAGCAATGCGGCCACATCGACGCGCCGGTGCTCGCTGACCTCGCCATCCTGGTTGCGCGGCGTGAAGCCGGGCGGCAGCAGCAGGTCGTAGACGTAGACCTGCTCCCACTGTACGCCTTCGGGCAGGTCGCGCAGCACCTCGATCATGCCGTGGGCCTGCGCGCCCTGCGCCAGCGCGGGCGGGATGCCGGATTCTTCCTCGCATTCGCGCACCAGCGTCGCCAGCGGATCGCTGCCGTGCGGCATGCCGCCGGCGACCAGGTTGTCCCACATGCCGGGGTCGACCGACTTGGCCGGGCTGCGCCGCGAGATCCACAGGGCGGGACCGCCGTCGACATCGCCATCCACAATGCCGTTCATGTGCGAGGCAAAGGTCAGCAGCCCGAGAAAGCGCGCCGCCGCGCGCTCCACCACGGCAAGTGCGGGCGCGTCCTGCGCAGGGGTGACCGCGAACAGTTCGTCACGCCAGCCGCGCACATGGCCGGCATCGGCCAGCTGGCGGGCCAGCGCCTGCAGCGCGGCGCTGCGCGCGTCGAAGTCATTGCGCCCGGGCAGCAGTTCTGCCGCCGTGGTGCCATCGGCCAGGCGCTCGTCCGGGCCGAGGATGGCGCCCATACCGCGCAAGATTGCCGCATGGGCACGCGGCAGCCAGCCAACCTGCTGGCCTGCCGCCATCAGGCGCAGCTTGGCGGCGGCGTCGAAGCCGCTGCGCGCCGCCAGCGAGGCGGCGATCTGCGCGGCGGGATCGGCGGCGAAGTTGCCTGCGGCGTCCGCGGGCGGCAAGGAAGACGTTTCAGCCATCAGGAATCCATGCGCCGGCCGGGCCGGCGTGCTTTGTCATTGTCAGGATTGAACGCATGAACCAGCCAGCCGCGCAGGCCCAGCGCCCTGCATCGTCCCAGCTTCCCACCGAGCCGCAATATGTGCTGGCGCTCGACCAGGGCACCAGCAGCTCGCGGGCCATCCTGTTCGACCATGCCGGCAATGTGGTGCGGCTCGCGCAGCGCGAGTTCCGCCAATATTACCCACATCCCGGCCATGTCGAGCACGACCCCTACGAGATCTGGCAATCGCAGCTGGCGGTGGCGCACGCGGTGCTGTCCGATGCCGGCATCTCGGCCGCGCAGGTGCGCGCCATCGGCATCACCAACCAGCGCGAGACCACTGTGCTGTGGGACCGCAAGACCGGCGAGCCGGTCGGGCGCGCGCTGGTCTGGCAGGACCGCCGCACCGCGCCCATGTGCGAGGCGCTGCAGGCCGCCGGCCACGGCGAGCTGTTCCGCGACAAGACCGGCCTGATCATCGATGCCTACTTCTCCGGCACCAAGCTGCGCTGGATGCTCGACAACATCGAAGGCGCGCGCGAACGCGCCCAGCGCGGCGAGCTGGCCTTCGGCACCGTCGACAGCTGGCTGATCTGGCAGTTGACCGACGGCGCGCGCCATGTCACCGATGTGTCAAATGCCTCGCGCACCATGCTGTTCAATATCCACAACTTCGAGTGGGACGATGCGCTGCTGGCGCTGCTGGACATCCCGCACGCGCTGCTGCCCGAGGTGGTGGCGTCCAGCGGCGAGGTGGCGCGCACCTCGGCGCGGCTGTTCGGCATGCAGATCCCCATTGCCGGCATCGCCGGCGACCAGCAGGCCGCCACCTTCGGCCAGGCCTGCCTGTCGCCGGGCATGGCCAAGAACACCTACGGCACCGGCTGCTTCCTGCTGATGAATACCGGCTCGCAGCCGGTCACGTCGCACAACCGGCTGCTGACCACGATCGGCTGGCAGATCCGCGGCCAGACGCAATATTGCCTGGAAGGCGGCGTGTTCATGGGCGGCGCCACCATCCAGTGGCTGCGCGACGGCCTCAAGATCATCAATAGCGCTCCCGAGGTCGAGCCGCTGGCGCGCCAGTGCGACGACACCGGCGGCGTGGTGCTGGTGCCCGCCTTTGCCGGCCTGGGCGCGCCGCACTGGGACCCGTTTGCACGCGGCACGCTGGTTGGCATGACGCGCGGCACCGGCCGGCCGCAGATCGCGCGCGCGGCGCTGGAATCGATCGCGCTGCAGAGCGTCGACGTGCTGGAAGCCATGCGGAAGGATGCCGGCATCTCGCTGGCCGAACTGCGCGTGGACGGTGGCGCCTCGCGCAGCGACCTGCTGATGCAGATGCAGGCCGACCTGCTCGGCACCCCGGTGGTCCGCCCGCGCGTGACCGAAACCACCGCGCTGGGCGCCGCCTACCTGGCGGGACTGGCCACCGGTTACTGGAGCGATCCGGCGGAGATCGCGCAGCAATGGCAGGTGGAGCGGCGCTTTGAGCCGAACCTGTCGGCTGACGCGCGCGGCCACCGGCTGGCGCGCTGGCATCGCGCAGTCGACCGCGCGCGCGACTGGGCGCGCGAGGACGAAGCCAGCGGCAGCCACGCCTGAGCGCCGGCCCACCCCGAACACACCCCCAAGAAAAGCGTCATGCAGAGAGTCTCCACCCCGATCCAGCCCCCCGACCGCGCCGCCCTGCTCGCCACCCTGGAGCGCGAGCCGCGCTGGGATGTGATCGTCATCGGCGGCGGCGCCACCGGCCTGGGCACCGCAGTCGACGCCGCCTCGCGCGGCTACCGCACGCTGCTGGTCGAAGCCGCGGATTTTGCCAAGGGCACCTCCAGCAAGGCCACCAAGCTGGTGCATGGCGGCGTGCGCTACCTGGCCCAGGGCAATATCAGCCTGGTGCGCGAGGCCCTGCACGAGCGCGGCCTGCTGGCGCGCAACGCGCCGCACCTGGTGTGGCCGCTGGGCTTCGTGGTGCCGGCCTACCAGCTGTTCGACCAGCCCTTCTACGGCATCGGCCTCAAGGTCTACGACATGCTGGCCGGCGACCTCAACCTGGCCGGCAGCCGCTGGCTGAACCACCGCGAGGTGCTGGCCGCGGCGCCCAACCTGGCCGAGCACGTCGGCGGGCGTCCGCTGCGCGGCGGCAACCTGTATTTCGACGGCCAGTTCGACGATGCGCGGCTGGCGGTGGCGCTGATGCGCACGCTGTTCGACGTGGGCGGCACCGCGCTCAACTACATGCGCGTGACGGGCCTGAGCCAGCAAGGCGGCGTGATCAGCGGCGTGACCGTGCAGGATGTGCTCGGCGACGCCACCTTCCACCTGCGCGCCGACTGCGTGATCAACGCCACCGGCGTGTGGGTCGATGCGATCCGGCAGATGGAAGACGGCCACGCGCGCGCCATGGTCGCGCCCAGCCAGGGCGTGCACCTGACGCTGCCGCGCAGCTTCCTGCCGGGCGAGCGCGCCATCCTGATCCCCAAGACCGACGACGGCCGGGTGCTGTTCGTGGTGCCCTGGAACGGCCACACCATCGTCGGCACCACCGACACCCCGCGCCGCGACCTGCCGCTGGAACCAGACGCCGGCGCCGACGACGTCGACTTCATCCTGGAAACCGCGTCGCGCTACCTCGCCAGGGACCCGACCCGCGCCGACGTCACCAGTGTCTGGGCCGGCCTGCGGCCGCTGGTGCGGGCCACCGGCGAGGCCTCTACCGCGTCGCTGTCGCGCGAGCATACGATCCTGGTGTCCAAGGCCGGGCTGATCACCGTCACCGGCGGCAAGTGGACCACTTACCGCAAGATGGCTGAAGACGTGATCGAGACCGCGATCCAGCGCCAGATGGTGCGCGCGGCCCCGTGCGTGACCGCCGAGCTGCCCCTGCACGGCGCGGCGGGGCTGCCGGCCGGGCTGCCGCCGCCGGATTCAGGCTCGCCGGACCGCTACTACGGCAATGAGCTGGACCTGCTGCGCGCGCTGCCCGGATATGACC
This sequence comes from Cupriavidus necator, assembly GCF_016127575.1. Lineage (NCBI taxonomy): Bacteria > Pseudomonadati > Pseudomonadota > Betaproteobacteria > Burkholderiales > Burkholderiaceae > Cupriavidus > Cupriavidus necator. The sequence continues at coordinate 2,840,278 of NZ_CP066018.1, read as the reverse complement.
GCATGCTGGCACCGGCGTCAGGCCTGACCGAAGCGCACGTGCGCTTTGCGGCCCGGCACGAACTGGCGCGCCGGGTCGAGGACGTGCTGGCCCGCCGCAACCGCGCGCTGTTCCTGGACGCGCGCGCCGCCGTGGACGCCGCGCCGGCCGTGGCCGCTATTCTGGCCGAGGAACTCGGCGAGGACGAGGCCTGGCAGGCGCGCGAAATCGAGAGTTTCCGCACGCTCGCCGCCGGCTACATGCTCGGCTGACCCGGACGCTGGCGCCGCCCCTCTCAACTGGCTGACAGTCCACCCATCGACCAAGGCAAAGCCATGACCACTCGCCCGATCCTGTCCTGCGCCCGCGCCGTGGCCCTGCTCGCAACCCTCGGCGCATGCGCCGCGGCACACGCCGCCCGTGCGCCCGGCATCGACGGCGTGCGCTTCCCGGACGTGCGCGCCGTGCGCTACCAGTGCGACGGCGGCAAGACGCTTTCCGTGCGCTATTTCAACAGTCCGGACAACCAGGCGGCGGTGTTCCGCATCGATGGCAAGCCCGTGCTGGCGGTCAGCACCGTGTCGGCCTCCGGCGCGCGCTATGCCGGCGGCCGCTACGAATGGTGGACCAAGGGCGAGGAAGGCACGCTGCGCGACCTGATGCAGGCCGAAAACGCCGCGCCGGCGCTGGCCAACTGCCAGGCAAAGCCCTAAGCGCCACGTCAACGTTTGAGGTGGCGGCGTTCCGGGCGATAATGCGGGGATTGAATCAGGGAGAACACCATGGACGAGATTGAAGATCTGTCCGATCTGCCGATGCCCCGCTTTATCTGGGGCTTCGCCGTTATCGCAGGCAAAGGCGGCGAGGTCATGCACGACGAGTTCGAGTATCTGACCCATACCCGCAGCCCGCGCTTCACCTGCCGCGTGGTCGAGCTAGAAGACATGCCGGCGGAAAGCGAGGAAGACGCCATCGATGGCCGCATCGTCCATGAAGACGATCCGAGCCGGATGTTCTATATCACCGATGCCGGCATGGCGCTGGTCAATTTCCAGCTGTTCGACAAGATGCCGGACAAGCAGAAATTCAAGCGCATCTGCGACGAAGCCATCGCCAACTGGATGCTGCGCCGCGAATTCCTTGACGAAGAAGAGGACTGACCCGCTCGCGACCTGATGGGGTCAGGCAGGTGGCCGCGGGCGCGGCCACCATATTTCAGCTCTGGCCCTGCTCCGGCGGCAACGCGCCCGCCAGCAGCTCATTGAGCAGCCCGGTCATGCCACCCGGGTGATCCACGGCAAGCGCTTGCAGGCGCTTGACCAGCGTGCCGTCCAGCTTGCACGCAAAGGGCACCAGACCTTGCTCCTGGTCCAGCCGGCGCTGTTCGCGCCGGTCCGGGCGCGCAGCGCCGCCGGGAATACCCCGGCCCGCCGAAGCCTGCTTCAGGCTGTTGGCGATCTTCAGGCCCTTGTTTTTTTCCAGGTCCGTTTTCTTCACGGCATTATCCGAAAGTCTGTAGAGGCCGGTATTGTACGCACTCGCGGCACCCACCGGCCGCAACGCGACCGGCGCCGCTATTCGTTGCCGACTTCGATCAGTTCGGCAGCCACCCGCTGGATTTCCGCATAGACAGGAATGGCCTCCATCGGCCCGGTGCAGCCCACGGCCGTGGCCTGGCTGGCATCGGCGCCAGGCGGCAGGAACACAAAGGCCATGCCGGGCTGCCAGCCGGGATGCTTGCGCAGGCTGTCATTGAGGATGTCGAGATACTGCGCGCGCGTGAAAACGTGCTTTGCCATTGCTACCTCCGGTATCCGCCGCCGATGTGCCGCGTGGGCGCGGTTGTCATGGCGGCGATCGTAGCATGGCAAGGCCACCCGGCGTCACCGTGCTGCGCCCGGTGGCCGGCACCTCAGCACTCGCCCTTCTTGGCGTGGCCGGGTGGGCAGTGATAGCCCTTGTCCTTGTGGCCCTTATCCTTCTGCCCCTTGTCCTTGTACCCGCCCTGGTCCCAGCGACCCGGCACCAGCACCCAGCCGTCGCGCGACTGGATCCAGCGCGGCGACTCATAGATATAGCCGGGGCGTTCACGTTCCCAGCGCCCCTTCTTCCAGGCGTGCTTGTGGTGGTGATCATCCCAGTCCCAGTAGCCCGGCATCCAGACATAGCCGGAGCGCGGTGCGGGCACGACCTCGTAGATCGGGGCCGGCGGTGGTACGCCGATGGCAATATTGACCGACACCTGGGCCATCGACGCCGCACTGAACGTCAGGCCGGAACCCAGCAGGGCCGCCAGCAGGAGGACCTTGGCCGGCCGGAGCGCGCGATGTGTCATGGGAGTCCTTTCTTGTGGAGGAACATGCCCACAGTCTAGCGCGCACCGATCCCGGCGCAATGTAAGAAACGGTATCCGTTGATCACAAAGATGCCGGCGCGCAACACTGGCCCAGCCTAGTGGTCTTCGGCCATCGCCTTGAGCTGGGCCTCGCCCGCTACCCGCGCGGCATCCGAGGTGGTGAAGGTGTCGTCCGAGACGATGGCGCGCCGGATCTGCTGCGCGCCGAAGTCCACCAGCGCGATGACCCACACATAGCGCCCCGCCTGGGGCGCCGTTTGCACAAAGGCCTTCAGGTTGTTCCGCGATTCACTTGCCATGATCCATCTCCTGGTGAGACGTGCCGCAGCACAGGTGTCTGGGAACTCTAGCACATGGCTCGCCCGCTCACCGGGCGGCGGCCTCGGTGGCGAAGTCACGCAATTCGCGCACCCGCGCGGCGCTCATGCGGGCCATGCAGGTCGCTCCGGCCACGCGCGCGGCCGTGCCGCCGGCCGGATTGGCCACATAGGCGCAATTGGCCTGGCGGAATTCCAGCCAGGCACGCTGCGCCACCCGCAACTGGCCGGTGCGCGGCGCTTCCAGCCGCCGCAGCAAGCCTTGATAGGCGCTGTTCAGCGCCACGTCCTGGACCCGTGTTTCGACCGCAGCGCAGCCGAGGATGTCGGCAGTCGAGATGGCCTTGGCCATGCAGCGTTCATATTCAGCGCTCAGGCCATTGCCTTGCTCGGCGCGGGCCGGTGCGCCCGCCATTGCAAGGCCAAGGACGGCAAGACATGCGATGACGCGCATAACGGCTCTCCCATTGCCAGGTGGTGACGCGACGATGCAGGGCCATGCCGGGGCATCGGGCCGCTCAGGCCAGCCAGCGCCCCAGCGTGGCCACGGCGATATTGACCAGCCCGAGCACCAGGTTGGTCCCCACCGCCTGCCGGATGCGGTTCAGCGCGGCACCGGCGGCCGGCCAGTCCTGGGCATCCACGGCCCGGCCCAGCACGCGATACGGCCCAAACCACACGTAGCAGAAAATCACCGTCATGACGAGGCCGACGCCCATCATCAGGTGCCAGTTGCGTGGGGCAGCGGACATGCCCACTGCCGCCATCATCGCCGCACCGCTCAGCAGGATCGCGATCACCGCCGCCCATACCCACGGGAAGAAGCGGGCAAACACGCCGCGCCAGAGCCGCAGCCGCGGCGGCGGTTCCAGCACGGTGCCGGCCACCGGCCGCAGGCACAGGTAGGCGAAGAACATGCCGCCCACCCAGACGGCAACGCCGGCAACGTGCAGGAAGCGGAAAAGCGGGTCGGCAATCATGGCGGCATGCGGCGGCGAGGCGCGCGTTGGGGACGATGGACCCATTCTAAGTGTTGTGCCCGCCACGGCGAAGCGCTGCGCGCGTTCCCGCGTGACTTCAGGAAAACGACCCAAAACCGTTAAACATTCCGTATCACGCCGCGTCGCAAACGGGCCCCACGCAAGCATGCCCGCACAAGCGGGTTCCGGGGCGGATTCCGCCCGTGCCGGACGCTTGACCGCCCGGAACCAGCCCCCGGACAATAACCGCGGCTGCGGCCAGCCCACCATCCATACAGGCCGTACCGAACCTCCTTTCCCAGACCATGGCTCCTGCCCCAGCCAGCGCCCTTCCCAGTGCCGATTCCACCCGACGTCCACCGCTGCTGCGCCGCGCCCTGCCGGCCCTGCTCGCCGTGACGCTGGCGGTGCTGCCGGCCATGCTGCCGCCGGCGGTGACGGCGCAGCCCGCGCCGCAGCGCACCGACCTGGTCGCGCGCGTGGTCTTCAGCCTGCTGGGGTATGCACGCTGGCCGGTTGAGCGCGACCCGGTGCGGCTGTGCGTGGACAGCACCAGCCGCTACTCCGCGCGGCTGATGGAAGGCGGCACGCTCGCCAACGGTCGCCCGGTGCGCGCGCGCCAGGTCGACGTGCTGGCCGACATGCTGCATCCGGCCTGCGATGCCCTCTACATCGGCGCCATGAACGAAGCCCGCCGCAAGCGGCTGTCGGGCGAGCTGACCGGCCGCCCTGTGCTGGTGATCGCCGAGGAAGACTTCGAGTGCGAGGTCGGCAGCATGTTCTGCCTGAACATCCGCGACCAGCAGGTCTCGTTCCGCGTCAACCTCGACACGCTCGCCCGCAGCGGCGTGCACGTGCACCCCGGCGTGCTGCAGCTGGGCCGCCGCAAGGGAGCGCCGTCATGAGCGCCCACCAGCCGGCGCGCGGCAACGGCGCCCGCCCCACCCTCTACAGCGTGCTGCGCCGGATCCACCTGGGCGTGGCGCTGATCGCGGTATTTACTGCCGGGGTATCGCTGACCGCCCTCGGCCTGACCGCACTGCGCGTCTATGCCGACCACAACGTGCGGCTGGTGGCCCGCTCGATCGCCTACACCCTGGAGGCGCCGGTCGTATTCCGCGACCAGGCGGCCACCGGCGAGACACTGGCGGCCATCGCCGCGTCCGAGGACATCGCGCGCGCCACCGTCTACGACCACGGCAACCACGTGCTGGCCGAATGGCAGCGCCCCGGCCAGGCGCCACTGACCGGCTTGCGCCACGTGCTGAGCGAGTGGCTGAGCATGGGGGTCGTGGAACAACCGATCCTGCACCAGACGCAACAGGTCGGCATGCTGCGCGTCAGTGGCGATCCCCGCAACCTGCTGCATTTCCTGCTGCGCGGCGCGCTCGGCCTGCTTGGCTGCCTGCTGCTGACCGCCGTCGGCGCCCACTACCTGGCCAGCCGGCTGCTGGTGCAGATCGTCGAGCCGCTGCGCAACCTGATGCGCGTGGCGCACGCGGTGCGTTCCAAGCGCGATTTCGCGCAGCGCACGCCGCCGGCCAGCATCGCGGAACTCAATGCCCTCAGCGAGGACTTCAACGGCCTGCTGGACGAACTGCAGACCTGGCAGAACCAGATGCAGCACGAGAACCGCTCGCTCGCCCACCGCGCCAACCACGATGCGCTGACCGGCCTGCTCAACCGCGCCGCCTTCGTCGAAGCGCTGGAGCACGCTGTGCGCCATGCCGCTGCCAACGACGAATACGCGGCCGTGCTGTACCTGGACAGTGACGATTTCAAGAACATCAACGACCGCCACGGCCATGCCGCCGGCGATGCCGTGCTGGTGGCCGTGGCCCAGCGCATCCGCGCCAGCCTGCGCGCCGGCGACACCGTGGCACGCATCGGCGGCGACGAATTCGCCGTGCTGGCCGCAGCGCTGCGCGCGCCGCGCGACGCCATCCATATCGCCGAGCATATCCTGCAGGCGATGTCCGCCCCGATCGACCTGCCCGACGGCAGCACGGTGCAGGCGTCGCTCAGCATCGGCCTGGCCGTCTTCCCTGTCCACGCGCAAGGCAGCCAGGCGCTGCTGCACGCGGCCGACGCCGCCATGTACGGCGCCAAGCGGCGCTCCGGCGGCACTTGGCAAAGCGCCGAGCCGCGCCTGGACGTCACGCAATGAGAACCCGCATGCCCGAACGCCTGACCCCGCCCTGCTGGAAGTCCCTGTGGAAACTCTGGCTCGCCGCCGTCGTGCTGGCGGGGCTGTCGCTGGCCGGCTGCCAGACCGCGCCGCCCGCCACCGGGCTGTCTCCGGCCCAGGTCGCGGTGCTGAAGCAGGAAGGCTTCGCCCTGACCGATGAAGGCTGGGAACTCGGCTTGTCAGACAAGCTGCTGTTCGGATTCAATGAGGACCTGATCGACGCTGAGCGCGCCGCCAATGTGCAGCGCCTCGGGCGGGCGCTGAAGGGCGCGGGCATCGAGCGCCTGCGCGTGGATGGCCACACCGACGACGCGGGCTCGGCCGAATACAACCAGTCGCTGTCAGTGCGGCGCGCCGAAGCGGTGGCAAGGCTGCTGGCGGGCGCCGGCTTTGCGCCGGAAAACATCGAAGTTCGCGGACGGGGCAAGAGCCGCCCAGTGGCCGACAACCGCACCGCCGCCGGACGCAGCGAGAACCGGCGCGTCGCCATCGTCGTATCGGTCGAGTAGGACGACGGCCGGCGCTTCAGTCCCCGAACGGATTGGGCGCGCGGTTCTCCGGCGCGTCGCTCAGGTCGAACTCGTCGCGCACCTTGTCGACCACCGCGCGGATGCTGGCCTCGTAGCCGGACGCATTGCCGAAGCCCGTCATATTCCAGTTGCGCCCGCGCGCATCGCGCGCGTGCGGCACAGGCGCCGGCACCCGGACCTTGGCGCCGTCCTCGCCGATTTCATAGATTTGCTGGATGCGCCGGCTCACCTCGTCCTGCAGGGCACGCCGGCCACGCTCACGCTTGGCCATGGCTGACTCCTCGATCGATCCCGAGGCATCCTAGCACGCACGCAAATCAGCTCAAAGCGCAGCCTTGGCAGCCTGGTACGCAGCGTAAAGCCGGCCAAAGACCGGCCCCGGCACCCCCTTGCCGATGGCGCGGCCATCGATGGTCACCACTGGCAGCAGCTCCTTGCTGGCCGACGACAGCATCACCTCATCGGCGGCGAACACCTCTTCCTTCGCAATGCGGCGCGCCTCCAGCGCAATCCCCAGCGCGGCACAGACCTCTTCCATGAACCCGTAGCGGATGCCTTCCAGGATCAGGTTGTCCTTGGGCGGCGCCATCACGCGGCCATCGCGCACCACCCACACATTAGACGCCGACGCCTCGGTCAGCCAGCCATCCCGGAACTGGATCGCCTCGATCACGCCGTGCTCCACCGCATGCTGCGCCGCCAGCACGTTGCCCAGCAGCGACGTCGACTTGATCTGGCAGTTCAGCCAGCGCCGGTCCTCCATCGTCACGCACGCCACGCCCTGCTCAAGCATCTGCGCCGACGGCAACGCCATCGGGTTGGTCATGATCAGCACCGTCGGCACGACCTCCTTCGGAAACGCATGCGTGCGCTTGGCGACGCCGCGCGACACCTGGATGTAGACCAGCTGGTCCGACAGGCCGTTGGCCTCGACCACCTCGCCGACCAGCTCCAGCCACTGCCCGGCGCTGTATGGATCGGGAATCCCGATGCCCTCCAGGCTGCGGTGCAGGCGGGCCAGATGCTGGTCCGCGCGGAATGGCTTGCCGTTGTAGTAAGGGATGACTTCGTAGATGCCATCGCCAAAGATGAAGCCGCGGTCGAGGACGGGGATGCGGGCTTCGGAGAGAGGGGTCAGGGTGCCGTTGAGGTGAACGATGGGTTCGGACATTGGGGCAAGTGCCATAGATTCGAAATAGATGCCTGATTCTTTCACGGGCAGGCACACAGGTTCATGCAATTTGCGCATGAGGTTGGCTACCCGTGCCAAGCCGGCGCCGGCGCGCAGGCTCAGGCTGGCGGCAGCGCTTTCGACAGCAGCACAGTGGTAAAGCCGCTGTCCCAGCTTTCGTCGGGATAGAAATCGATCTCGGCATAACCATGGCGCCGGTAGAACGAGCGGCTTTGCACGTTGAATGTGTCCGTCTCCAGCCTCGCCTCGCAATGCCCGGCGCGGGCAATCTCGCCTTCGGCATGGGCCAGCAGCGCCCCGCCCAGCCCCATGCGTTGCCATGCCCGCCCGACATGCAGGGCCCAGACAAAATTGTTTTCCCAATCCACCATCGCGGCGGGCACGCCATCCACGCAGGCTACGCGGAATGCTTGCAGGCGCGCTTCGACGTAGCTTCGGGTCTTGCCTTGCCGTTCAAAGGCAGCTGCCGCGGCGGCTGTCAATTGCGGCTTCCAGGTGCCGAGGTAGGTGTCGGTCAGGATGGCTTCCACCGCTTGCGCGTCTGCGGGCAAGGCGGGGCGGATTTCGAGTTGGAAGGTGAGTTTGGTCATGGCCGGGAGGATACCGGGCACCGGGTAAATGGCGGAAGCCCTCTCACGGACACTAAAACTTGGCGGACAGAACGACTGGCTTGGCACGCTCAGCCAATCCGGCGCCGAGATGGCTGGCATAGCCATGTCGCCTTGCGGCAACACCTCTATTTAGAGGGATGCGCGATACAAGGTCCTATACGACCATCGCTCACGGGCGATCCCGCGACTCGCCCACTACTACTTCAGCCCTCGCCTACCCTGGCCGAGGGCTTTTCTTTGAGCCCTTCAGGCATACGAAGCCACCAGAGACTGGAAACAAAAAAGCCGCCCAGGCGGGCGGCTTTGCTTTGCATAGTGTTCTGGCGGAGAGAGGGGGATTCGAACCCCCGATAGGCTATTAACCTATACACGCTTTCCAGGCGTGCGACTTAAACCACTCATCCATCTCTCCGGGAAGTCCGAGATTATAGCAGAGTTGCCTGGCGAATCCAGTGCCTCGTCGCCGTATCCCCCCTTACTTGACAACCCCATTCGCCCTACCCCTTGCGCAGGTAGCTCACCAGCCGGTCGATCACCGGTGCATTGCGTGGCGTCAGCAGGCTGACGATGATGGCCACGGCGAAGCCCGCCGGCACACCGAAGGCGCCGGAGGCGATCGGGTCGACGCCGAACCAGCGGTTGCCGAAGATGCCGGTCATGCGGGTGAAGAACGGGTAGTTGACGATGATGTAGTAGACCGCCACGCCCAGCCCGGCGGCCATGCCGGCGACTGCGCCGGCGGCGGTGGTGCGGCGCCAGAAGATGCCGAGGACCAGTACCGGAAAGAAGCTGGAGGCGGCCAGCGAGAACGCAGCGCCGACCAGGAAGAGGATATTGCCGGGGCGCAGCGATGTGACGTAGGAGGCAAAAAGCGCCACGCCCAGCAACACGATCTTGGCGGTGGTGACGCGCCGCTGGTGGCTCGCCTGGCGGTCGACCATGTGATAGAAGACGTCGTGCGAGAGCGCATTGGCGATGGTCAGCAACAGGCCGTCGGCGGTGGACAGCGCCGCGGCCAGGGCGCCGGCGGCGATCAGGCCGGAGATCACGTATGGCAGGCCGGCGATTTCCGGGGCGGCCAGCACGATCATGTCGGGCTGGAGCAGGATCTCGGCCCATTGCACGATGCCGTCGCCGTTGACATCGCGGATGCCGAACACGGGTGGATCGACCTTGCGCCATTGCACCACCCACTGCGGCAATTCGGCGTAGGGGGTTCCCACCAGGTGCTGGAAGAACTCGAATTTGACCAACGCTGCCAGCGTGGGCGCGGACACGTACAGCAAGGCGATGAAGAACACGGCCCAGGCCACGGAGTTGCGCGTTTCCTTGACCGACGGGGTGGTGTAGAGCCGCGTCAGGATGTGCGGCAGGCTGGCGGTGCCGACCATCAGGCAGAACACCAGCAGGACAAAATTCAGCCGCTTGGTCTTGCGCTCCTGCTCCGATGCCGCGGGATAGGGTTCGGTCGATGACAGCGAATGGCGGCTGCGGGCCAGTGCGTCTGCCCGCTGCTGGTTCCACTGCTGCTGTGCCGCCGCGGGGTCGCGCGGGAATTCCAGCCGTTCGCGCTCCAGCGACTTGATGTCGCGCAGCGGGGCATTGCGCGTGCGCAGGTCCTGCAGCCGCGCGTCGAGCGCGTCACGCTCCTGGGCAAAGGAATCGGGCAGCCGGGCGATGCGCTCCTGCAGCAGGATGGCCTGCTGCCGGTAGTACTCGCGCACGGCCTGCTCGGCCGGCTCGCGCTCCAGCTGCTGCTCGCGCGCGTCGAGTTGCGACAGCAGCGTGCCGTAGCTGAGCTGCGGCAACGCTTCGTGGTGATGCTTCCACGCGATCATCGATACCGTGACCAGGAAGGCGACGATCATCATGATGTACTGCGCCACCTGCGTCCATGTGACCGCGCGCATGCCGCCCAGGAACGAGCACACCAGGATGCCGGCCAGCCCGAAGAAGATGCCGACGGCAAACTCCACGCCGATAAAGCGCGTCACCACCAGCCCCACGCCCTGGATCTGCGCAACCAGGTAGACGAAGGAGCAGAGCGAGGCCGCCAGCACCGCGATCGCGCGCACTGGCAGGTTGCCGCCGGGCTTGCCGTTGCCGTAGCGCGCCGCGAGGAAATCGGGAATGGTGTAGCCGCCGTACTTGCGTAGGTACGGCGCCAGCAGGAAGGCCACCAGGCAGTAGCCGCCGGTCCAGCCCATCACATAGGCCAGCCCTTCGTAGCCCGAGGCAAACAGGATGCCGGCCAGGCCGATGAAGGACGCCGCGCTCATCCAGTCGGCGGCAATCGCCATGCCGTTGAACAGCGCCGGCACGCGCCGCGAGGCAACGTAGTACTCGTTCAGGTCAGAGGTGCGGCAGATCAGGCCGATGCAGGCATAGATCGCGATGGTGATGAAGAGGAAGACGTAGCCGAGCCACAGCGCATCGGCATTGGACTTTTCAAGCAGCCCCATCATGCCGACGAAGCCGAACAACCCTAGCGTGAACAGGCCGTAGTACAGCAGCAACCGTCGGCGAAAGCGCGACTGGGCTTCAGGCATTGGGGACGGTCCGTGGTCGGTGGGGGGCTATCGTAACAAACCCGCCGGCGCGCGGGAACGCGGCGGCGGGTTCAAGGGCTCGATCGGGCCGAAGCCAGACGATCACTGCGCCTGCTTGAGCTGCTCCAGGATGGCCGGATTCTCCAGCGTCGAGGTGTCCTGCGTGATCTCCTCCCCCTTGGCCAGCGACCGCAGCAGGCGCCGCATGATCTTGCCCGAGCGCGTCTTGGGCAGGTTGTCGCCAAAGCGGATGTCCTTGGGCTTGGCGATCGGGCCGATCTCCTTGCCGACCCAGTTGCGCAGCTCCGTCGCGATCTTGACGGCCTCTTCGCCAGTCGGACGCGAACGCTTGAGCACGACGAAGGCGCAGATGGCCTCGCCGGTCATGTCGTCGGGGCGGCCCACCACGGCGGCTTCAGCCACCAGCGGGTTGGACACCAGCGCGGACTCGATCTCCATCGTCCCCATGCGGTGGCCCGACACGTTCAGCACGTCGTCGATGCGGCCCATGATGGTGAAGTAGCCGGTGTCCTTGTCGCGGATCGAGCCGTCGCCGGCCAGGTAGAGCTTGCCGCCGAGCTCTTCGGGGAAGTAGCTCTTCCTGAAGCGCTCCGGATCGCCCCAGATGGTGCGGATCATGGCCGGCCACGGACGCTTGACCACCAGGATGCCGCCGTTGCCGTTGGGCACGTCATGGCCGGTCTCGTCGACGATGGCGGCCATGATGCCCGGCAGCGGCAGCGTGCACGAACCCGGCACCAGCGGCGTCGCGCCCGGCAGCGGCGTGATCATGTGGCCGCCGGTCTCGGTCTGCCAGAAGGTGTCGACGATCGGGCAGCGCTCGTTGCCGATGTTCTTGTAGTACCACATCCAGGCTTCGGGGTTGATCGGCTCGCCCACGGTGCCGAGCAGGCGCAGGCTGGACAGGTCGTACTGTTTCGGGTGGATCTTCTCGTCGGCCTCGGCGGCCTTGATCAGCGAGCGGATCGCGGTCGGCGCGGTGTAGAAGATGCTGACCTTGTGGCGCGCGATCATGTCCCAGAAGCGGCCGGCGTTGGGGTAGGTCGGCACGCCTTCGAACACCACCTGGGTGGCGCCCGCGGCCAGCGGGCCGTAGGCAATATAGGTGTGGCCGGTGACCCAGCCGATGTCCGCGGTACACCAGAACAGGTCGTCGGGCTTGATGTCGAAGGTCCACTTCATTGTCATCAGCGCCCACAGCAGGTAGCCGCCGGTGCTGTGCTGCACGCCCTTGGGCTTGCCGGTGGAGCCGGAGGTGTAGAGCACGAACAGCGGGTGCTCGGCGCTCACCGGCTCGGCTTCGCAGGTATCCGGCTGGCCGGCGCTGACATCTTCCATCCAGCGGTCGCGGCCTTCGGTCCAGGCAACCTTGCCGCCGGTGCGGCGGTAGACGATCACGTTCCTGACGGCCTCGCAGCCGCCCAGCGCCAGCGCGTCATCGGCGATGGCCTTGAGCGGCAGCGCCTTGCCGCCGCGCATCTGCTCGTCGGCGGTGATCAGCGCCACCGCGCCCACGTCCACCAGCCGCTCCTGCAGCGACTTGGCCGAGAAGCCGCCGAACACCACCGAGTGCGTGGCGCCCAGGCGTGCGCAGGCCTGCATCGCGACCACGCCTTCGACCGACATCGGCATGTAGATCACCACGCGGTCGCCCTTCCTGATGCCGAGCGCCTTCAGGCCGTTGGCGAAGCGGCACACCTTGCCATGCAGCTCGCGGTAGGTGACGCGCGTCACGCTGCCGTCGTCGGCCTCGAACACGATCGCGACCTTGTCCGCATTGCCGTTCTGCAGATTGCGGTCCAGGCAGTTGTAAGAGGCGTTGAGCTCGCCGTCTTCGAACCACTTGTAGAACGGTGCGTTGCTTTGGTCCAGCACCTTGGTGAAGGGCTTGGTCCAGTGCAGCAGCTCGCGCGCGTGGCGCGCCCAGAAACCTTCATAGTCACGCTCGGCTTCGTCGCACAGCGCCTGGTAGGCCTCCATGCTGGGGATCGCGGCCTGGCTGGCGAAGCCTTCGGGCGGGTTGAACACGCGATGCTCTTGCATCACCGATTCGATGGCGGACATAGGTTTGTCTCCTGATTTTGGACTGGCTTTGGCTGCCACGTTACGCCCGACGGCTTACTTAAACCTGACGGTAAGACCTGACGGTGGGCCGGGGCGTGCCTGCAACTTGTTGCAATGCAGCGGGAAAAATCCACGCACGTGCCGCGAAAGTGCAGCCTTCTCCATTAGGCTAGCACAGCTATAATGCCGCGAGTTCCATACCTGATCGCGGCGCTTACCCTTGCCGCTCCTGCCGGCTCAGCACCCGCCGCGGCGCCCGCCGGAAGACCAAGGCCGTACCCGTGCCCGCCAACCCTTCAGCATTCTCCCCGGTCTACGCCCTCTTCCTGGTTGCCTCGATGGCACTGGTCGGCAGCAACGTGGGCCTCGGCAAATCGATCATCGCGCATGTGCCGGTGCTGCTGTTCGCGCTGCTGCGTTTTGTCATTGCCATCGTCTGCCTGGCGCCCTGGTACCGGCCCGCGCGCATGCGCCGGGTCTCGCGCGGGGAATGGCTGAACCTGTTCCTGCAGGCGTTCTTCGGCACCTTCCTGTTTACGCTGCTGATGCTCAATGGCGTGCGGCTGACCAGCGCCATGGCGGCCGGCGTGATCACCAGCACCATCCCGGCCACGGTGGCGATCCTGTCGTGGCTGCTGCTGCGCGAACGGCTGTCGCGGCGCACGGTGGCATCGGTGCTGCTGGCGATGACCGGCATCGCCGTGCTGAATATCGCCCGGGGCGACGCGCACGGTGCCGGCAGCGGCAGCCAGGCATGGCTGGGCAACCTGATGATCATGGGCGCGGTGGTGTGCGAATCGATCTACGTGATCCTGTCGCGCCGGCTCACGCAGACGCTGGCCGCGATCGAGATCTGTGCCTACACGCATTTGATTGGCGGACTGCTGATGCTGCCGCTGGGGCTGGTGCCGCTGCTGGGCTTCGATGCGTCGACGGTGCCCACGCAGACCTGGCTGATGCTGCTGTGGTATGCGCTGTCGGCGAGCGTGTTCTCGTTCTGGCTGTGGATGAAGGGAATCCGCCATGTGCCGGCGCAGCTGGCGGGGGTGTTCACCTCGGTGCTGCCAGTGGCGGCTGCCACCTACGGCATCGTCTTCCTGGGCGAGCAGCCGGGCTGGCCGCATGGGGTGGCGCTGGCGTGCGTGCTGGCCGGGATCGTGCTGGCCAGCTGGCCGGGGCGGATCGCGCGCGGCGCGTGGCGCGGCAAGGCGGCCGGCGCCGATCCCGGCGCCGCGGGCTGAGCCACGCCGGCGACGAACGGTTCGGTTACGGTCGGTAACACCGCCCGGTCATCGGCGCTTGGTACAATCCACGCCGCCTTTCAACTCGCTGACACCGCCCCGCCCATGGCTTCCAATCCAATGACCAGGCCGCAGACCATGCGGCCGATCCCGAGCATCATCTTCGCGTCGCGCTGGCTGCAGTTGCCGCTTTACCTGGGCCTGATCGTGGCCCAGGGCGTCTATGTCTACCACTTCCTGGTCGAGGTCTGGCATCTGCTGGCGCATGTGACCGAGTTCGACGAGAACAAGATCATGCTGGTGGTGCTGGGCCTGATCGACGTGGTGATGATCTCCAACCTGCTGATCATGGTGATCGTGGGCGGCTATGAGACCTTTGTCTCGCGCCTGGGCATCGACAACCACCCGGACGAGCCGGAATGGCTGGACCACGTCAACGCCGGGGTGCTCAAGGTCAAGCTGTCGATGGCGCTGATCGGGATTTCGTCGATCCACCTGCTCAAGACCTTTATCGATGCCGAGCAACGGACCACGCACACCATCATGTGGCAGGTGGCCATCCATATTGCCTTCCTGCTGTCGGCAGTCGCCATGGCCTGGGTGGACCGGATGGTGTCGCACCCGGCCGGCGCAGCTGCCAAGCACTAATCACATTAATGCGCCATCGGACGCCTAGTCCCAGCCAGACCGCGGCCATGTGCCGCGGTTTTTGCTTTTGGGCCCGCCCCCACGCAGGCAGCGGCGTTTGCCGCACATTATCGGCTGTAGACGGATGTATGCAGCCGGGCAGAGCGCCCCGGCTCAGTGTATGATTTCAGGCTGTGTTTCACCGCTGCCCTCCCCCACAAAATGACTGTCATCAAGCAAGAAGACCTCATCCAGAGCGTCGCCGACTCCCTGCAGTACATCAGCTACTACCACCCGATGGACTACATCACCAGCCTGGGCCGCGCCTATGAGCTGGAGCAGAGCCCGGCGGCCAAGGACGCGATCGCGCAGATCCTGACCAACAGCCGCATGTGCGCCGAGGGCAAGCGCCCGATCTGCCAGGACACCGGCATTGTCACGATCTTCGTCAAGGTGGGGATGGACGTGCGCTGGGATGGCGCCACCATGGGCCTGACCGACATGATCAACGAGGGTGTGCGCCGCGGCTACACGCATCCGGATAACGTGCTGCGCGCCTCGATCGTCAGCCCGCCCGAAGGCGGCCGCAAGAACACCAAGGACAACACCCCGGCTGTGATCCACTACGAAGTGGTGCCGGGCAACACCGTCGACATCCAGGTTGCGGCCAAGGGCGGCGGCTCGGAGAACAAGTCCAAGTTCGTGATGCTGAACCCGTCCGACTCGATCGTCGACTGGGTGCTGAAGACCGTGCCGACCATGGGCGCCGGCTGGTGCCCGCCGGGCATGCTGGGCATCGGCATCGGCGGCACCGCCGAGAAGGCCATGGTGATGGCCAAGGAATCGCTGATGGAGTCCATCGACATCCAGGACATCATCGCCCGCGGCCCCAAGGACTGGGTCGAGGAACTGCGCGTCGAGCTGTACGAGAAGGTCAACGCGCTGGGCATCGGCGCGCAGGGCCTGGGCGGCCTGGCCACCGTGCTGGACGTCAAGATCATGGCCTGCCCGACCCATGCCGCGTCCAAGCCGGTCGCGATGATCCCCAACTGCGCCGCCACCCGCCACGTGCACTTCACGCTGGACGGCAGCGGCCCGGCCAAGCTGGAAGCGCCTGACCTGTCGCAATGGCCGAAGGTAGAGTGGGCCCCGAACACCGAGACCTCCAAGCGCGTCGACCTGAACACGCTGACGCCGGAAGAAGTCGCCTCGTGGAAGCCGGGCCAGACCCTGCTGCTCAATGGCAAGATGCTGACCGGCCGCGACGCCGCGCACAAGCGCATCGCCGACATGCTGGCCAAGGGCGAGAAGCTGCCGGTGGACTTCAAGAACCGCGTGATCTACTACGTTGGCCCGGTCGATCCGGTGCGCGACGAGGCGGTCGGCCCGGCCGGCCCCACCACCGCCACGCGCATGGACAAGTTCACCGAGATGATGCTGGCCGAAACCGGCCTGATCTCGATGATCGGCAAGGCCGAGCGCGGCCCGGTGGCGATCGAGGCCATCAAGAAGCACAAGTCGGCCTACCTGATGGCCGTGGGCGGCGCCGCCTACCTGGTGGCCAAGGCGATCAAGGAAGCCAAGGTGGTCGGCTTCGAAGACCTCGGCATGGAAGCGATCTACGAGTTCGACGTCAAGGACATGCCGGTGACGGTCGCCGTGGACAGCGAAGGCACCTCGGTGCACAAGACCGGCCCCGCGGAATGGCAGGCCAAGATCGGCAAGATCCCGGTCGCCGCGCTGTAAGCCTGGCAGGACGGTAGAATCTGCCGTCGCGCTCGAAAAAGAAGCCGGGTTCCGACCCGGCTTTTTTCTACCTTGTTTCTTGTCGTCCCTGCACCCCAGTGAATCCCGCACCCATCGGCGTCTTCGATTCCGGCCTTGGCGGCCTGTCCGTGCTGCGCGAGATCCGCGCGCTGCTGCCCCATGAATCGGTGCTGTACCTCGCCGATTCGAAATACGCCCCGTACGGCGAGAAGCCCGAGAAGTTTGTCGAAGCGCGCACCCTGCAGGCCTGCGAATGGCTGATCGCCCAAGGCTGCAAGGCGCTGGTGATCGCCTGCAACACGGCCACCGGCCACGCTGTGGAGCTGCTGCGCAAGCAACTGCCGCTACCAATCATCGGTGTGGAACCCGGCCTGAAACCTGCCGCCGCGGCCAGCCGCAGTAAGGTGGTGGGCGTGCTGGCCACCGCCAATACGCTCAAGAGCGCCAAGTTCGCGCGCCTGCTGGCGTCTCTGGATGGTGAAAGCCGTTTTATCTGCGAAGCCGGCCTGGGCCTGGTATCGCTGATCGAGCAAGGCGACATCGATGGCCCGGCCGTGCGCGAGCGCCTCGATACCTACCTCACGCCCATGCTCGAAGCCGGCGCCGACACGCTGGTGCTGGGCTGCACCCACTACCCTTTTCTCTCCGGCACGATCCGCGCGATGGTTGGCGACCAGCTGGCACTGGTCGACACCGGCAGCGCCATTGCGCGCCAGCTGGCACGCAAGCTGGCCGAACACAAGCTGGCCGCCGCGCCCGATGCCACGCCGCACGACCGCTTTGCCTCGACCAAGGACGCCGCGCACCTGCGCGCGATGGCAGCCACGCTGCTGCAGGTGGAAGCGGATGCGGAAACCGTGGTGATCGAGCCGGCGCCGGCGCTCTGACCTCTGACCGGCGCCTTCCCCTACTGCAGGAAGCCCAGTGGCCGGTGCTCCCGCACCTCGGGCTTGATCGCGTGCTCCTGGCGCAGCTGTGCCAGGAACTCATCCGGCGTAAGCGCCTCGCCCAACAGCACGCACTGGCGCTTGACCGTGGCGAAGTCGCCCGGCGTCAGGCAATCCATCGTATCCAGTTCACGGCGCATGCTGTCGGTCAGGCCGGCGGCATCGCCGTCGAGCGCCTCGTCGACAAACATCGCCACGCGCTGCGCGGGCTTGAGCGCCAGGAAGCGGATCTTGAAAGAGAAGCGGCGCAGCGCCGCCTCGTCGATGCGGTCGAACAGGTTGGTGGTGCAGATAAAGATGCCGTTAAAGCGCTCCATGCCCTGCAGCATCTCGTTGACCTCGGAGATCTCATAGTTGCGCACCGCCTGCTGGCGGCTCTGCATGAAGCTGTCGGCCTCATCCAGCAGCAGCACCGCCCCATCCTCTTCGGCGCGCGCGAACATGGCGGCGATCTGCTGCTCGGTCTCGCCCACATACTTGCTCATCAGGTCGGAGGCGCGGCGGATCATCAGTGGCAGGTCCAGCTCGGACGCGATATGCTCGGCCAGCGCGGTCTTGCCGGTGCCGGGCGGGCCGTAGAAGCACAGCGTGCCGCGCTGGCGCACGCGCAGCGCGTCGACGATCTTGACCACCTCGTAGCGGGTTTCCAGGTGCAGGTTCTCCAGCCGGTAGTGCGTGACCACCGGCCGCGCCTCGGCCTCGGGGCGCAGACCCATGGCGCGGTCGGCGTGTTCCAGCTGGCGCAGGATCAGCGCTTCCACCGGCTCTTCCACGTCGGGCCGTGCCAGCTCGACAAAGCGCGCGGCCGACTGCACCTGCGCGGGCGTCAGCGTCTTGCGCCCGGCCAGCCCGGTGATAAATGCGTCGCTGACGTCCAGCCCGCCCAGGTGCTTGCGGATGATGTTCTCGCGCACCAGCGGCGGCGGGATCTTCAGCTCCAGGTGGAACTGGAAACGGCGCAGGTAGGCCGGGTCGATCTGCCGGATCGAATTCGAGATCCAGATCACCGGCACCGGGTTCTGCTCTAGCGTCTGGTTGACCCAGGCCTTGCCGTTGACCGAGGCGCGCGTGTCTTCCTGGCCGAACAGGCTCATCAGCTCGCGCGCGCTGCCCGGGAAGACGTCTTCCACCTCATCGAACAGCAGCGCGGTATGGGCACGCCCGCGCAGGAAGGCCTGCGACACCTGCAGCGAGCGGTAGCGGTCCTTGCCCGACAGGCTGTTGCCGTCGCGGTCCAGGCAATCGACTTCATACAGCTCGCAGCCCGCCTCGCGCGCCAGCAGCCGCGCGAACTCGGTCTTGCCGGTGCCGGGCGGCCCGTAGATCAGCACGTTGACTCCGCTCGCATGCTGGCGCGTGGCATTGGACAGCAGCGCGCACAGGTAGCGCGCGTCGGTCTCGACATGGGGATAGTCGGCAGTGGTCAGCGTGGGCGGCGCGGCCGGGCGGGTGAAGACCGCCATCATCTCGGCTTCGTTGGCGTAGTTGCCCAGCAGCACGTGCAGCAGCCGGTCCGAGAGCCGCATCAGGTCGCCCAGGTCGGTCACGCTGTTTTCCGGCAGCGGCTGTTCGATCAGGTTCAGCGTCTCCAGCCGCGAGCCCGGGCGCAGCGAGGCGGCCACGTCGGCCGCGCCGGCGCCGGTCAGCCCGGCCAGGATCTGGAACGCTTCCTGGCTGTGCGCCACCTTGCAGTCGACCATCACCGCGCGCAGGTCGCGCTTGTACTTGGCCAGCGCCGCGTACAGCAGCAGCTTGCGCTCGTGCTCGGGCAGGTCCAGCACATGGCTGAGCATGTCGATATTGCGCACCAGCAGTACGCGCTCGCCTTCCAGGCGCTGGGCGATGGCAGCGGCCGAAGCATCGAACACGGCGAACATGTCCTTGGCGTGGTGCTTGACGTACTCGTCCAGGTAATAGAACAGCGCGCTTTCGTCGAAAGCGCTGTTCCATTGGCCGTGGCGGTCCAGGAATTCCTCAGGGGTCAGGCGGGCGGTGCCCTTCCAGGCGGGCATGTCGGCGCAGCGCGCGGCCAGGAAGCGCTGCACGCGCAGCACCACGCCGTACGGCCACACCATCTCCTGCGCGCTGACGGTCAGGACATCGTTGATATTGCTGCGCAGGTTGAAGCGCGGGCCCAGCGCGCAGACCACGCGCAGGGCAAACTGCGCGCACATCCAGTCCAATGCTGAACTGGACGATGTGCCAGGCATGGAGCGCAGAATCGTCGATCGGTCATCTTCAGCAAAACGTGTGAAGTCCATGAACGGGTCCCCGAGCGCGCTGTGCGCGATGGCGGGGCCGCGACCGGGGCACCGCCACGTCTGCAGTTTCTTCCTATGCTAGCGCGCTTTGGTACCGACCGCGCATGCCTGTGCGCCACGGGCACCGGCAATTGTGGCCTGGGGCACCGAAGCGCAGCAAAGTGCCAGAGCGCGCCAGCGCGCATGCACCGCTGCATCACCTCCCGAAATGCTGCCTGGACTTGCCGGTATAACGTGCCGGGCCAGAAAATTCCAGTTGCGACGCACAAATTACAAAAAATAAGAATCATTATCGTTTATACTAGCCCGCTGACACGCTGCCCCAGAGTGGCGCTCCCACGGCAACCCAGTTGAAGGAGCGTTTATCATGGAATTGCTGCTTAGCCTGCTGGTTGGTTGCGGCATCTCGCTGATCCTGTTTTATCGCAAGTGACGGCGCACAGCGCCGCCGCGGTGCCACCGCTGGCAGACTTTTGTTGTTGACACATGTTCGACCAACGCTTCCTCAAGATTACGCTCGCCGTACTGCTGTTCCACGTCGGCCTGCTCTACCTGATCCAAAGCGGCCTGGGCCGCAAGCTGACCGAGGCGGTGATCTCGCCGGAAATCGTCGCGCGCATCATCCCGCTGGAGCCTCCCAAGCAGGAAGCCCCGCCGGAGCCGCCCAAACCCAAGCCCAAGCAGGAAACCCCGCCCAAGCAGGTGAAGGTGACCACGCCCAAGCCGACCCCGCCGCAGCCCAAGCCAACCCCGCAGCCGGTAGCCAGCCTGCCGCCAACACCGAACGCGCCCGAGGCTCCTCCCGCGCCGCCGGCACCCCCGGCACCGGCACCTGAGCCCGCCCCGGCGCCGGTATCCGCCGCGCCGCGTGCGGTCGGCATCGGCGAAATCCAGTGCACGGCGCCGCAACCGAAGTATCCTTCCCAGTCACGCCGCATGGGCGAGACCGGCAAGGCCGTGGTGCGCCTGACCACCGACGAAAGCGGCAAGGTCGTGAAGACTTCCGTCGTATCCTCGAGCGGTTCATCGCGCCTGGACCAGGCCGCGGTAGAGGCCGTGCAGGCCATGCGCTGCAAGCCTTACATGGACAACGGCCGCGCCGTCGCCGTCACGGCGCAGCAGCCGATTGGCTTCGAACTGAACTGACCGCCCCAGATTTCCGATCTCTGATCTGACCTAAACCAAGCGAACTCACCAGGAACCAACACATGCAGGACCTCGGACTCTCCCACCTCTGGACGCAAGGCGACTTCGTCATGCGTGCGACCGCGATCATTCTGCTGATCATGTCGCTCGCCTCATGGATCGTGATCCTTACCAAGGCGTGGGATCTGGTGCGCCTGAAGAAGATGGCGCACGGCGCGGAAAAGCGCTTCTGGCATTCGGACGATTTCGACCACGCGCTCGAAACCCTGGGCGCCGGCGACTCCAACCCGTTCCGCACGCTGGCCATCGCCGGCAAGGAGGCCGCCCAGCACCACCGCGCCAGCCAGCCGCAGCTGCACGACGTGATGGATATCTCCGACTGGTTGACCCGCTCGCTCAAGAGCTCCATCGACGACTCGGTGGCGCACATGCAATCGGGCCTGGCAGTGCTGGCTTCGGTGGGCTCGACCGCACCGTTCGTGGGCCTGTTCGGCACCGTGTGGGGCATCTACCACGCTCTGATCGGCATCGGCGCCTCGGGCGTGCCGACCATCGACAAGGTGGCCGGTCCCGTGGGCGAGGCGCTGATCATGACCGCCTTCGGCCTGGCCGTGGCAATTCCCGCCGTGCTGGGCTATAACGCCCTCACCCGCGGCAACAAGTCGGTGATCTCGAAGCTCAACCGCTTTGCCCACGACCTGCACGCCTACTTCGTCACCGGCGCGCGCGTGCGCCCCACCGGCGCCCGCGCCGAGGACGGTACCGTGCGCCTGGCCGCGGCTCAGCGCTAAACCGCAAGCAAGGAAGTCATCATGGCATTCGGTACTCTCGACGGCGACGACGACGAGGTGATGAGCGAGATCAACATGACGCCGCTGGTCGACGTCATGCTGGTGCTGCTGATCATCTTCATCATCACCATCCCCGTGATCAACCACGCGGTGAAGATCGACCTGCCGCGCGCCACCAACACCCCGAACGACCCGAAGCCGCAGAATATCAACGTCTCGATCGACGCTGCCGGCAAGGTCTTCTGGAACCAGGTGGAAGTGGACCAGGCCACGCTGGCAAGCAATATCGCGCTGGCCGCGCAGCAGCAGCCGCAGCCTGAGCTGCACCTGCGCGCGGACCGCGAGGTGCGCTACGAGCGCGTGGCCGAGGTCATGGCCGCCGCGCAGCACGGCGGCCTGGGCAAGATCGGCTTTATCACCGAACCCAAGCAGTAGGCGGGCGCCGCCAGGCGCTCCGGAACGACAAAGGGCACCTCAGGGTGCCCTTTGTCGTTGATGGCGCCGAGTCATGGCGCCAGCCTGCGCTGCGTCGCCTCTTGCGCCCCCTTCTAACCGCACTTGGTCGTTCCGCGAATCTTAGTCAGAGGCTATTGTAATGATAACAATTCTCATTTAATATCTTTCCATCGACTGCGCCATGACCGGCGCGCCCTTTTTGCAGAACGGAGCCAGAAGATGAGCACACTTTCCCTGCCGCTGTCGCAACCGCGTGAAGTCACCCGCCGCCGGCTGTCGCTGCGCCGCGTCGAGGTCGCCGCGCAACCGCGCCGCGAGGCCAGCGCGAAGGCGGCACCGTCGACCATCGCATCCGTGAAATCCGCGGTGGCGGCCCTGCCCGCCCGGCTCGAGGCACTGGTGCGCGACAGCCTGTCGCCAGCGCCTGCCGGCGAGGCGGTGGCCCTGGATGCCATCATGCGCGGCGCCAGCACCCTGCCGATCCTGCACAACGGCGATGTCTACACGCTGCGCGTCACGCGCTACGGCAAGCTGATCCTGACGAAATGACGCGGCCCCGCGGCGATACCGCAAGGTTGAAGCCAGAGGGAAGCGATCTAGACCCGCGTTGGGCGCGGGTGCCACGTACGTGGCAGTAAAGACTTTTGTGGGGACCACCTCGGAACGAGGTGTTGGGCAGTAGCCAGGTACTGGTGCCGCGGGCGGGATTCAGACCCCACGCCGGGCCGACCGTACCCAGCCATGCCCTCTTTTATGCCGCCCCGCAGGCCATGCCTGCGGGGCATTTTCATGCGCCGGCACAGTGGCCGGCGCAAGGGCTTTACAGGCCCAGCGCAGCGATGCCGGCACGCGCGATCTGCGCGTCTTCGGTCGACTTCACGCCCGACACGCCCACGGCACCGACCACCTGATCGTTGCAGACGATGGGCACGCCGCCCTCCAGCATGCCTTGCAGTACCGGCGCCGTCATGAACGAGTAGCGGCCGTTGTTGATCATGTCTTCGTATACCTTCGACTCGCGACGGCCCAGCGCCGAGGTACGGGCCTTTTCGCCGGCAATATAGGCCGAGATCGGCGCGGCACCATCCAGGCGCTGCATCGCCAGCAGATGGCCGCCATCGTCCACCACGACGATCGACACGGCCCATTGATGATTCTTCGCCTCGGTTTCCGCAGCGGCCATGATCTTCTTCACGTCGTCTGCCGTCAGAACCGTCTTTTGCTGCATGCCGCTCTCCTGGTCATTCATTTGGTTGAGGCCGAAGTATAGCGCCGCACCCCCGCCATCGTCATGACAGGCGCCCCATTGCGGTGCGCCGGAGCGCGGGGAAAAACAAAAATGGCCCGCGCTTGGCGGGCCATTCATCATGGACGGACAACAGCGATTCAGGCGCCGTCCGAGTACGGATCCGGCTTGCCCATGCGCGCGCCATCGGTGTATGGATCGGGCTTGCCGAGGCGGGCACCGTCGGTGAACGGATCAACCTTGCCCATCTTGGCACCATCGGTGTACGGGTCCGTCTTGCCGACCCTGGCGCCGTCCAGGTACGGATCGACCTTGCCGACGGCGGCAAATGCGGAGGTGGAAAGCGCGCCCAGCGCGGCCAGGGCTGCGACGGCAGCAACGGCTTGTGTGATCTTCATGGATATTCCCCTTGCTATTGTTAGTCGAGGCACCGTACAGCACTTCGCGGTGCCGTCATCACGATGTCACAACGGTAGTTTAGGGGAAAACCCTTATGACGATAGAGATGACGCTTTGAGCAGTCTGTTCAAATAATTTGACTACGCTCAGCAAGGGGTCGAATTTCCGGGAACTGGCTTCAGCGCCTCATGTCGCAGTGCGGCAGGAAAAAAGAAAGGACCCCGGAGGGCCCCTTCTCTTTCAAAAAGCTTGCGCAGCTCGAACGGGCGATCAGTCGTCGCGCCAACGGCCATGACCATGGCCATGCCCACGGCCACGATGGTATCCCGGCGGGCCATAGTAGCCGCGGTGGCCGCCGTAATAGCGCGGCGGGCCGTAGTAGCCAGGACCGTAATAGACCGGACGCGGTCGTACCACCACCGGGGGCGGGCCGTAGTAGACCGGCGCAGGTGCCACCACGACAGGCGGCGGTGCATAGTAAGCCGGGGCTGGCGGATAATAGGCGGGCGCGCCAACCACTACGCCCGGCACGCCGATTGCCACGCCGACGCTCACATGGGCCATTGCTGCCCCGGAAGCAAGCCCGGCTGCGACACCGAATGCTACGAGCCACCAACGTTTCATATCCGCCTCTCAAAGTGAGATTTCTCTTAATCCGTATTGTAGGGGTTCGGAATTTTCCAGGTGCAACGGCAAGGTCGACATTGTTACCAGCCGTAACAGCGGCGTCACTTTTTCGCGCGCCAGGCGCCCGCAGCAGTAACGCGCTTGCATCCGGGATGCCGAGCCACCACAATACCGGGCTTGCCGTGCGGCCGTGGAGAAATTGGTAGACTCAGCAGACTTAAAATCTGCCGCCTTTCCAGGCTTACGGGTTCGAGTCCCGTCGGCCGCACCAGGGTGTACAGCCCCCCTCCGCTCCCGCTTCAAAATAAAAGAAGGGGCCATCGGCCCCCTTCTTTTGCTGCCTTCAGCTCCGCGCGCGTCAGGCCATCGCGTAGCACATCAGCGCACCCACCCCCATCAGGAACACGAACAGCACACCGGCCAGCGCCAGCGGCTTGCGTCCGGCGCGCACCAGATCGCCGATGCGGGTGTGCAGGCCGATCGCCAGCATCGCGCAGGCCAGCAGCCAGTTGTCCAGCGCGATCAGCGGCGCCTTCCAGGCAGTGGGCACGGTGCCGGCCGAGTTGACCGCCATCACTGCGACAAACCCCACCGCGAACCACGGCACCGACTTCAGGATGCCATGCAGGCGGCTGCCGCCTGCGGTGCCTTGCTCGGCTTGCTCGCCGCCCTGCGGCCACAGCGCCATCACCAGCAGCAGCGGGCCCAATGCCAGCACGCGCACCATCTTGGCCACCACGGCAGCGTCGGCGGTCGGCTCGCTGATCATCTTGCCGGCGGCGATCACCTGGGCCACCTCGTGCAGCGTCGCGCCGGTAAAGATGCCGAACATGCGCTCGCTGACGGCCCAGTGCCAGTGGCCGGTCGCCAGTTCGTACAGATAGGGATAAAGCAGCATGCCGACGGTGCCGAACAGCACCACCGTCGCCACCGCCACGGCGGTCTGTTTGTCGTCGGTGCGCACCACCGATGATACGGCGATGGCCGCGGCGGCACCGCAGATGGCGCTGCCGGAGCTGACCAGGATCGCTTCGCGGCGGCTCAGGCCGAAGAACGTCGTACCCACCCAGGTGCCGAACAGCAGCGTGGCCACCAGCATGGTCAGCGGCACCACGATGCCCGGCAGGCCCAGGGCGACAATCGAGGCAAAGGTCAGGCGCAGCCCGTACAGCGCCACGCCCAGCCGCAGCAGGTGGTGGCGTGCGACTTGCATGCCGGGGGCCAGCGGCGCCAGCCAGTGGCGCGGCAGCGTGTTGGCCGCGACCATGCCGGCGCACATGGCCAGCGTCAGCGCGCTGAGCCCGTAGCGCGCCACGGCCGGATGCTCGGCCAGCGCAATCGCCAGCCAGGCAATGCCGCCCAGCGGTACCAGCGTCAGCAGGCGCTGCGACCACGGCGGCGGCAAGGCCGGCGCGGCGGCCGGGGTGGTGCGAGTGCGGGGGGCGGAGACGGAGGACATGGCAGGCTCGGGTCGTGTTCTTTAGTGACTCAAGCGTACTGGCCCCCCGCTAACCCGTAAAACGGGTAATATCGTTATGCGTTATTGATTATATCGATATGGACCACCGCCCCGATCCCCGGCCCGAACATCGTCCCCTGCGCCTGACGCTGCGCCAGCTGTCCGTCTTCGTTGCCGTGGCCCAGCATGGCAGCACCATGGCGGCGGCGCAGGCACTTGCGATGTCGCAGTCGGCCGTCAGCGCCTCGCTGGCCGAGCTTGAGCGCGCGCTCGACAGCCCGCTGTTCGACCGCGTGGCCCGTCGGCTCAGCATCAACGAGACCGGCCGCCAGTTTTTCCCGCGCGCGCTGTCGCTGCTGGACCAGGCCCAGGAACTGGAGCGCTTTGCCACCCAGACCGGCGTGCAGCTGCGCATCGCGGCCAGCAATACCATAGGCAGCTACATCCTGCCGCCGCTGCTGGCGGGCTTCCGCCATTCGCGCAGCGGCCCGTGCACGCTGGACCTGCGCATCGGCAATACCCGCGAGGTGCTGCAATCGTTGCTGCAGTTCGACGCCGATATCGGCCTGGTCGAAGGCGCCAGCCATGAGCGCGACCTGCGCAGCGTGCCCTGGTGCGATGACGAGATGGTGGTGGTAGTCGGCCCCTCGCATCCGCTTGCGGCCGTGCCGCACGACCTGGTGGCGCTGCGCGATGCCGAGTGGATCGTGCGCGAGCCGGGCTCGGGCACGCGCGAGGTCATCGAGGAACGGCTGGTGCCGCTGCTGGGCGAGCTGCGCTTCGCGCTGGAGCTGGGCAACGCCGAAGCCATCAAGCGCGCAGTGATGAGCGGCTTCGGCGTCAGCTGCCTGTCGCTGCATGTGGTGCACGATGAACTGGAGCGCGGCACGCTGGTGGCGATCCGCGACGGCCTGCCACGCATCGTGCGGCCGCTGCAGCTGGTGGTGCACCAGGACAAGTTCCCGACCCAGGGGCTGCTGGCCTTTACCGAATACCTGCGCACCATGGCGCCGCGGATCGGCGGCTGAGCCGCACCCAGGCTCCGGTCAGGCCGGCTGCGGATCCGCGCTGCGATTGCGCCGCGCCGTGTACAGGTCGAGCAGGTGGAACAGCACCGGATTGAGCATGATCGACAGCAGCGCCCCGGCCAGGATCAGCGCCTGGCCGCGCTCGGGCAGGATCTTCAGGTAGACGCCGAGGCTGGCGAGAATGAACGAGAACTCGCCGATCTGCGCCAGGCTCACGGCAATGGTCATGCCGGTCTGCCCGGAATGCCCGAAGGCACGCACGATGCCCAGCGCCGCCAGCGACTTGCCCACCACGATGATAAACACCGTCGCCAGCACACCCCACGGATCGTTGACCAGCACCATCGGGTCGAACAGCATGCCCACGGATACGAAGAAAAGCACGGCGAAGGCATCGCGCAGCGGCAGCGACTCTTCGGCCGCACGATGACTGAACTCGGACTCCGCCAGCACCATGCCGGCAAAGAACGCGCCCAGCGCGAACGACACGCCAAAGAGCGCATAGGCGCCGTAGGCCACGCCCAGCGCCGTCGCCAGCACGCCCAGGCGGAACATCTCGCGGTTGCCGGTCCAGACGATGCGCTCCAGCATCCACGGGATAAAGCGCCGGCCGATCACCAGCATCACCGCGACGAAAGCGGCCACCTTGCCCAGCGTCGCGAAGATCGCGAGCACCACGTCACCGGTAGCCGGCGCGGCCTCGCCCGATGTTTCGCCCGAGGTTACGCCGGAAGCCGCCAGCAGACCTGCCATCGCTGGCAGCAGCACCAGGGCCAGCACCATCGCCAGGTCTTCCACGATCAGCCAGCCGACCGCGATGCGGCCCTGCGGCGACTCCACCAGGTCACGCTCCTGCAAGGCCTTTAGCAGCACCACGGTGCTCGCCACCGACAGCGCCAGTCCGTACACCAGCCCCTGCCCCCATGACCAGCCGAAGCCCCAGGCCACCAGCATGCCCATCAGCGTGGCGATGCCGATCTGCACCACCGCCCCCGGAATGGCGATGCGCTTGACCGCCATCAGGTCCTTGATCGAAAAGTGCAGCCCCACCCCGAACATCAGCAGGATCACGCCAAGCTCGGCCAGCTCCGGCGCCAGGGCCTGGTCGGCGGTATAGCCGGGCGTGTGCGGACCGACCACGATGCCCGCGCACAGGTAGCCGATCAACGGCGGCAGGCGCAGCCGGCTGGCGATGGCGCCAAGGATAAAGGCCAGGACGATACCGCCGACGATGGTACTGATAAGCGGGGTGGCGTGATGCATGCGCGCGGGATTCCTCGTGTCAGGGGCTGAACGGCTAACCCGCTCCCGGCCCTGGCAACCGCGACAGCGCATCCGGCGCGCACCAGCGGTCAGCGCGGGGAAATCGCCGCAACAATTGGCAGCAGCATCGGAACGGGGAAGAACGGGAAGTGCCGCAGCGGCCCCGGACACGCCGGCGGCGCGTCACGGATCGGGGATGGCGATTGACATGCTGCCCCGCAATCCATCACGCGGAGCCCCCCGAAAAGCGTACGACAGGAGTAATGTAACATGCCCGCCACGTGCCCGAGGCGCGGAGATGGCGGACGATCCGGCGCCTGCTTGACTGAAGGCGAGGCAGGGAACTGGCCCGGAAAACAAAAACGGCGCCGCGAGGCGCCGTTCTGCATGCAACTGGAGGCGGAGGTCGGAATCGAACCGGCGTACACGGCTTTGCAGGCCGCTGCATAACCACTCTGCCACCCCGCCAGGTGACGTGCTGCTGGATTGTATCCGCATTCAGCCGATGCTGCCGGAGCGCAGCTTCCGGCAATGTCTTGCGGCGATTCAACCCAAACAAAAAGGGAAGCGGT
Organism: Cupriavidus necator; assembly: GCF_016127575.1. Classification (NCBI taxonomy): domain Bacteria; kingdom Pseudomonadati; phylum Pseudomonadota; class Betaproteobacteria; order Burkholderiales; family Burkholderiaceae; genus Cupriavidus; species Cupriavidus necator. The sequence continues at coordinate 2,811,661 of NZ_CP066018.1, read as the reverse complement.
GCTTCCCTTTGGGGATTGGAGCGGGAGACGAGTCTCGAACTCGCGACCTCAACCTTGGCAAGGTTGCGCTCTACCAACTGAGCTACTCCCGCATACAACTTTTTACTGCCAGCCCCGCACCGCGCAAGCACGCTGCCGGACCTTCTTTAACCTGGAGCGGGAGACGAGTCTCGAACTCGCGACCTCAACCTTGGCAAGGTTGCGCTCTACCAACTGAGCTACTCCCGCAGGGGCACTACCGAATTCCAATAAGGTGTTTTATGCCGCAACACGCTACTATCTCACAACATCTTGCGCTAAACCCACCTTATCTCGCTGCTTTCGTTTGTGTCGTCAGCAACGAGAATGAGATTATGCAAAGAACTGCTCTCGCCGTCAACACCTTTTCAAAAATTCTTTTCATTTCTGCGCGCCGGCGCGCGCCACCATCCCGCTGCGCTCGCGGATTTGCGGCCAGGCCAGCTTCATGTAATAGAACATCGACCACAGCGTCAGCACCGCCGCCACGTAGATCATCCACGTGCCGAGCAGGTGGGCATCGAAGCCGAACAGGCGGTCGCTGTACAGCAGCAGCGGGATCGCCACCATCTGCACCGTGGTCTTGAGCTTGCCGAGGAAGTTCACCGCGACGCTCTTGGAAGCGCCGATCTGCGCCATCCATTCACGCAGAGCCGAAATGGTGATCTCGCGCCCGATGATCACCAGCGCGATCAGGTCCGTGACCCGGCCCAGTGCCAGCAGCGAAAGCAGCGCTGCCGTCACCATCAGCTTGTCGGCGACCGGATCCAGGAAGGCCCCGAACGACGAGGTCTGGTTCCAGCGCCGCGCAAGGAACCCGTCCAGCCAGTCCGTGACCGCGGCAATGATGAAGAACGACGCCGCCGTCAGGTTCTTGGCGTGCATCGGCAACCACGCGTCGGGCAGGTAGAACACGCCAACCACCAGGGGAATCATGGCGACGCGAAGCCAGGTCAGCAGGATCGGGAAATTGAAGGGCATGGAACTCGGGCGGCGGGGGACGGTAACCAATCTTGCGATTGTCGCCGATTTCCGGACCAATCGACCATCACTGGTCAATTTCCCACCGCGCGGCCCCGCGCGCTCAGTGCAACTGCCGGTAGATCTCTTCGGCCAGGCCGCGTGAAATGCCCTCGACGCTGGCCAGTTCGTCGATGCTGGCGGCCATCACGCCGCGCAGCCCACCGAAGCGGGTCAGCAGCTTCTGGCGCCGGCGCGCGCCGATGCCCTCGATCTCTTCCAGCCTCGAGGTGGTGCGCGTCTTGGCGCGGCGCGCGCGCATGCCGGTGATGGCAAAGCGGTGCGCCTCGTCGCGGATCTGCGCCACCAGCATCAGCGCGGCGCTGCCCTGCCCCAGTTCCAGCGACGGACGGCCATCGGCGAACACCAGCGTCTCCAGGCCGACCTTGCGGCCCTCGCCCTTGGCCACGCCGACCAGCAGGCCGATATCCAGCCCGAGTTCTTCGAACACCTGCCGTGCCACCTCGACCTGTCCCTTGCCGCCGTCGATCAGCACGATCTGCGGCACCTGCGCCGCGGCTTCGCTGCCGGCCTCCATGCCGCCGTCTTCCTGGATCTGCTCGACCAGCTTCTGGTAGCGCCGCGTCAGCACCTGGCGCATGGCCGCGTAGTCATCGCCGGGAATGATGTCCTGGATGTTGTAGCGGCGGTATTCGCTGTTCTGCATGTCGTGGTGGTGGTACACCACGCACGATGCCTGGGTGGCCTCGCCGGCGGTATGGCTGATGTCAAAGCATTCCACGCGCAGCAGCGCCAGGTCTTCCAGGTCCAGCCCGATGGTTTCGGCCAGCGCGCGCGTACGCGCCTCCTGGCTGCCCTGCTCGGCCAGCCGGCGCGACAGCGCCAGCGCGGCGCCCTGCTGCGCCATCTCCAGCCAGACCTTGCGCTGGCCCTGCGGCTGGCGCACCAGCGTGACCTTGCGCCCGGCGTGCAGCGTCAGCGCCTCGAGCACCGTGGCATCGTCCGGCGCATGGCTGACGACGATGATGGGCGGCGCCGGCTGCTCCAGGTAGTGCTGCACCATGAAGGCCGACAGCACCCGGGTGGCGATGCGGTCGACGGTCAGCGGCGGCGCGGCGGCGGCGGCGCTGTCATCCTCGCGCTCATCGGCATCCTCGACGATCATCGCCGCTTCGTCGGCATGGGCCGGGAAGTAGGCCTTGTCGCCCAGATGGCGGCTGCCGCGCACCATGGCCAGGTTGACGCAGGCACGCCCGCCCTCCACGGCGACGGCCAGCACGTCGATGTCGCGCGCCTGCCCGCCTACCTCTTCCACCGCCTGGCGCTTGAGCACGGTCGACAGCGCCGCGATCTGGTCGCGCACGGCCGCGGCCTGCTCGAACTCCAGCCGCTCGGCGTGCTGTTCCATCTTGCCCTGCAGGCCTTCCAGCACCTCGGTCTGGCGGCCTTGCAGGAAGCGCGCCGCATTGGCGACGTCGCGCGCGTAGTCCTCTTCGCTGATGGCGTTGACGCACGGACCGGTGCAGCGATGGATCTGGTGCAGTAAGCACGGCCGCGTGCGGTTGTTGAAGACGGTGTCCTCGCAGGTGCGCAGCTGGAACACCTTCTGCAGGATCTGCATGCTCTCGCGCACCGCATAGGCGCTCGGGAACGGCCCGAAGTACTGATGCTTGCGGTCGGTGGCGCCGCGGTAGTACGCCATGCGCGGGAAGCGGTGCCCGGTCAGCTTCAGGAACGGGTACGATTTGTCGTCGCGGAACAGGATATTATAGCGCGGCGCCAGCGCCTTGATCAGGTTGTTCTCGAGCAGCAGCGCCTCGGCCTCGGTGCGCACCACCGTGGTATCGATGCGGGCAATGCGCGCCACCATCATCGCAATACGCGGCGACAACTGGGTCTTGTTGAAGTAGCTCGACACCCGCTTCTTCAGGTCGCGCGCCTTGCCCACGTACAGCACATTGCCTGCCGCGTCGAAATAGCGGTACACGCCCGGCAGGCCGGGCAGGCGGGAAATGACCGGGCGCGGGTCGAACGGCTCCGGCGGCGCTTCAGCAGCCGCCTCGGCAGTCACCTCGGCTGGCCGGGCGGCCGCCGCTTCGGCCGGAACTTCGTCGGCGGGATTTGGGGAATCGGGTTGCTGGTCGGACATTGGGGACGGTGACCGCTACACGGCCTGCGCGCATCAAAACGGCATGGCCTCTAAAATCGCAAGTTTAGAGCAATTCAGCGCGCGCCCCGCCCGCCCCTCACCCGCCATGCCTATCCGCTCCTGGGACATCTTCTGCACCGTGATCGACAATTTCGGCGACATCGGCGTCTGCTGGCGGCTGGCACGCCAGCTCGCACAGGAACACGGGCACGCGGTGCGGCTGTGGGTCGATGACCTGGCCAGCTTCGCGCGGCTGGCGCCGGAACTCGATACCGGCGCCACGGTGCAGCGCCTGGCGGGCGTGGAGATCCGTCCGTGGCGGCCGGGTGGCGACAGCGTGGATGACACCGCCGGGGTCGAGCCACACGATGCCGTCATCGAAGCCTTCGCCTGTGATGTGCCGCAAGCCTTCCTGGCCCGCATGGCCGCGCGTGACCCCAAACCCGCCTGGATCAACCTGGAATACCTGAGCGCCGAGCCCTGGGTACGGGAGCACCATGCGATGCCCTCGCCCCATCCCCGGCTGCCGCTGGTGAAGCATTTCTTCTTCCCCGGCTTCGAGCCCGGCACCGGCGGCCTGCTGCGGGAATCGATGCTGGGCGCGCAGCGCGCCGCCTTCCTCGGCGGCACGGCTGCCCAGGCGGCCTTGTGGCACCGGCTGAGCGTGACGCCCCGGCCCGATGCGCTGCGCGTGAGCCTGTTTGCCTACCGCAACCCGGCCCTGCCCGCGCTGCTGGAGCAGTGGCGCGATGCCGCCGAGGCGGTCCATTGCCTGGTGCCCGCAGGCCTGGCCGCGGACCAGGTCGCCGAATGGCTGGGTGCCCCGCTGCGGATTGGCGACCCGGTGGAACGCGGCAGCCTGTGCCTGCAGCTGATCCCTTTCGTACGCCAGGAGCACTTTGACGAACTGCTGTGGGCCTGCGACCTGAACTTCGTGCGCGGCGAGGATTCCTTCGTGCGCGCGCAATGGGCGGCGCGGCCGCTGGTGTGGCATATCTACCCGCAGGACGATGCCGCGCACCGGGTCAAGCTGGACGCCTGGCTCGACCTGTTCGGCCAGGGCGGCGTGGCGCCGGAAGCAGCCGCCGCGCTGACGGACTTCTGGCACGCCTGGAACGGCTACGGCAATGCCGTGGACTGGCCGCGTCTGCGTGCGCACCTGCCGGCACTTGCCGCGATCGCAGCGCGCTGGGAGCGGCGTTTGCAGCATCCTGGCGATCTTGCCGCCAACCTGGTGGCGTTTTGCGAAAATCGGGTAAAATGATCGGTTGATTCAAATGGCGACCTGGGCCGGAGAACCAGGGCCTTTCCCAGGCGTCAGACCGACACTGGGCGAAGACCTGAATGCAAGCTGAGCACGGGGTCGCGAGCGCGTGAACGCCTCTCGTTGGGGCTCACAGGCTCACCGCAGGTGATGCCGGCAGCGCGCCTTCGCCATTCCAAATTCCTACTTTCTATTTCAGGAAAACAGTTCAGATGAAAATCGCACAGGAACTCCGCGTCGGTAACGTGTTCATGATCGGCGGCGATCCGATGGTCGTGCAGAAGGCCGAATACAACAAGTCGGGCCGCAACGCCGCTGTGGTCAAGATGAAGTACAAGAACCTGCTGACGGACGCACCGGGCGAGTCGGTGTTCAAGGCCGACGACAAGTTCGAAGTTGTGGTGCTGGAGCGCCGCGAATGCACCTACTCGTACTTCGCTGACCCGATGTACGTGTTCATGGACGCCGACTACAACCAGTACGAAGTCGAGAAGGACAGCATGGGCGACTCGCTGAACTACCTCGAAGACGGCATGAACGTTGAAGTGGTGTTCTACAACGACAAGGCCATCTCGGTTGAAATGCCGACCACGCTGGTCCGTGAGATCGTCTACACCGAGCCGGCGGTCAAGGGCGACACCTCGTCGGGCAAGGTGCTCAAGGGCGCCAAGATCAACACCGGCTTCGAGCTGCAAGTGCCGCTGTTCTGCAACATCGGCGACAAGATCGAAATCGACACCCGCACCGGCGAATACCGCAGCCGCGCCAACTAAGGCGCTTGCCTCACCCCGCCTCAGCGCGGGGCCGGTCAACAAAAATGGCAGCCTCGGCTGCCCTTTTTGTTTGTGCACGCGGCCCCGTTCAGGCGATCAGGTCGTGCTCTTTCAGCGTGCGCAGCGCGGCGCGGTACTCGCCCTCCTGGTGCAGCTTGTTCCAGTCCAGCGGCTTCCTGCGCGCGAACAGCTTGCGGATGCGGCGCTGCGAGGTCTTGTCGATGCCCACGTCCAGCTCGGTCAGCAACTGGTCGGCGCGCTCCGGGTGGTTGCAGATCAGCACCATGTCACAGCCCGCGGTCAGCGCGGCGCGCGCGGCCTCGGTGACATTGCCGACGACGCTGGCGCCTTCCATGCTGAGGTCGTCGCTGAAGATCACGCCCTCGAAGCCCAGCTGGGCGCGCAGCACGTCCTGCAGCCAGTAGCGCGAGAAGCCGGCCGGGTTCGGGTCGACCTTGGGGTAGATCACGTGCGCCGGCATCACCGACGACAGCGACAGGCCCAGCCACTCGTACGGGCGCGCATCCTGCTCCAGGATCTCGTCCAGCGAGCGCTCGTCGACCGGGATCGCCACGTGCGAATCGGCCTCGACATAGCCGTGGCCAGGGAAGTGCTTGCCGCAGTTGCTCATGCCGGCCAGCAGCAGGCCATGGTTCAGGTGGCCGGCCAGCATCGACACCACGCGCGGATCGGCGTGGAAAGCGCGGTCGCCGATCACGGCGCTGCGGCCGTAGTCCAGGTCCAGCACCGGGGTGAAGCTCAGGTCGATGTCGCAGGCGCGCAGTTCGGCGGCCAGCACATAGCCGCAGGCCACGGCGGCCTTGGTCGCGGCCAGCACGTCGCGCTCCCACAGCTCGCCCAGGCAGTGCATCGCCGGCAGGTGGGTGAAGCCGTCGGTCTTGCAGCGCTGCACGCGCCCGCCCTCATGGTCGATGCAGATCAGCACGTCGTCTCGCACCGCGCGAATGGCGCGCGTCAGCGCCTGCAGTTGCGCGCGCGACTCGAAATTGCGCGCGAACAGGATCACGCCGCCGGTCAGCGGATGCGCGATGCGGCGCAAGTCCTCCGCGTCGAGCTGCTTGCCGACGACGTCGAGGACCACCGGGCCCGGCCGCTTGCCAGAGTTCTTCTTGGACATGGAAGTTGTTGGATTCACAAGGCTGTAGGTTGGGAAGCCGCCCCGCCCGCACGCTCGGCAATGGCGAAGGCGACGGCAAAGTCGTGCTCGTCACTGACACTGACCCGCACGGAGAGCCCGCGTTCCGCCAGCCATGCGGCCAGCTCGCCATGGCATATCGGCGTGGGCTCGCCGGACGGCAGGTTCATCAGCTCCATGGCGCGCCACGTCATCGGCCAGCGCATGCCCAGGCCAATGGCCTTGGAGAACGCCTCCTTGGCAGCGAAGCGCGTGGACAGGAAGGCCAGCCCGCGCTTCTCGGAGCGCGCCTTGCGCGCGTGGTACTTGGCCAGCTCATCGGGGCCCAGCACCTTCTCGGCGAAACGGCCGTTGGTGCGTTCCATCACGCCCTGCACGCGGGCGATCTGGATGATGTCGGTGCCGACGCCGTAGATCACGCCGGCGCGCCCGCGGCAGGATAGCGCGTGCCCAGGCGCGCGGCGACCATGATGGCCTTCATCTCGCGCACCGCGTTCTCCCAGCCCGCGAACACCGCATGCGCCACGATCGCGTGGCCGATGTTCAGCTCCTTGATGCCGGGCAGCGCGGCGATCGGCTGCACATTGGTGTAGTGCAGGCCATGGCCGGCGTTGACCACCAGGCCGTGCTTCTGGCCCGCATCGACGCCATCGGCGATGCGGCGGAACTCGAGCGCCTGCTCATCGGGCGTATGCGCATCGGCATAGCGGCCGGTATGCAGCTCGATCACCGGCGCGCCGCACGCGGCCGCCGCGGCGATCTGGTCGGCATCGGCATCAATGAACAGCGACACGCGGATGCCGGCACCGGCCAGCTGCGCGCACGCCGCCTTGACCTGCTCGAAACGCCCGGCCACATCGAGCCCGCCCTCGGTGGTCACTTCCTCGCGGCGCTCCGGCACCAGGCATACGTCCTGCGGACGGATCTCGCAGGCGATGTCGAGCATCTCCTGCGTGAGCGCGCATTCCAGGTTCATGCGCGTGGCCAGTTGCGGGCGCAGCGCGCGCACGTCGGCATCGCGGATATGGCGGCGGTCTTCGCGCAGGTGCAGCGTGATCAGGTCGGCGCCGGCCTGTTCCGCCAGCAGCGCGGCACGGATGGGATCGGGGTACACGGTGCCGCGCGCGTTGCGCAGCGTGGCGACGTGGTCGATATTGACGCCAAGGTCGATGACGCCCGGATTTGCGTGGAAGATCATGCGAGCAGGTGCAGGAGTAAGTCGGATGGTTCTTGAGTCGGTCAGAGATACTGCAGGTCGATCAGAATCTGGCGCGTCTTCAGCGGCGCGCCTTGCAGATAATAATGCAGCAGGAACCGCATCAGCGCGCGGCTTTGCGCGGCGGTCTGCGCGCGGCTGTAATCGTCCTGCGCCATGTCCAGCAGGGTCTGGCCGGTCACCACCGGCCACGACGACGGGTCGCTCGGCTGCGCGCGGCGCACGCCGCGCTCTGGCTGGTAGACATAGTCCAGGCCCGGCTGGACCCGCTCGCCGGTGCTCAGGCACTGGTCAAAGGCAACC